>JAUSGE010000016.1 GCA_030649205.1 bacterium | reverse complement strand
AACCAACCAAAGCCAAGCAGATTTGGATGCGCAGATGAGTTTAGCGCCGCTCTCGAATACCAAACCACTAAGCCTCCTCGACCGGGCCATCAATTTTGTCTCCGACGCCTATAATTACGCCAAACAAGCTGTGTCCTGGGTAGTCAACAAAATCACCCCTATTATCCAAACTATCACCCAAACAATCGCCAAAACAGCTAAAGCCGCGGCCACAGTGATTTCAAAGGCGGTCAACGCCGTGGTTTTAAGAGTACAAAGCGCGGTCGCGAGCGTTTCGCAATTCTCTTCGCAAGTCAACACTTATCTGACCCAAACAGTGAACAGCGTGGCCTCTAAAGTCTCTTATGTCTATGACAATACAGTCGCAGGAGTGAAGACGTTTTTGGGGAGGTTGGGGTGGTGAGGCAGTCTGTGGACGAAATGTAGATAAGATAATCACCTGGTTCTGTAAAAACCGCTAAACTTAGCGGTTTTTTAGTTTTTTGCGGTGATGGCTGTTTTTTAGCAAAGGGAAACTTCATATTGGCTAAATTTGGCCAAAATGTTATAGTATACAAGTATGAATTTAAGCCGTGCTAATTATATGGCTTGGTTTGTTAGTGAACAAGATTGGCCTAAAAATGGCGCTTTTAAAGAAAAAGTGGAGTTTTGGATTTATAGGGTTAAGTGCTATCAAGAATTAACTTAGATTATGGCAGTTAAGCTAGAAAATTTGCCTGGCGCGGTGGCCAATCAAGATTGGCGGCTTTTTACGGTTGAGACGGACGGATTGTACGTCATTACCATCACCGCTCGTTGCAAAAATTGGCGGCAAAATTTGTTTAAATTGCGATTTGGCGATGACGATTTGGCCGTACAAATTGACGATTTTCAGCCGTACGCGGTGGGTTTTACCGATAAAGATATGATTATGGCAAATTATCCGGCGACATGCAGAAATTCATAACTAACGTTTCCGCTAATATCAAAAAACGCGACTGGAAAAAAATTATATTATTGTTGGCATTTTTTTTGGTAATAACGTTTGCGTGTAATGCGAAGTGCGGCCATCCGTAACTGTCTAAATTATACTCTAAACCTAGCTATCTAAATTGGCAAGGGCATCGCTTTCAGTCGCCGCATTTGGGAGAGGCTAATTTGGCATCCTCTTAAAAATCTAATAAAGCCAAATTGGCCGAACCGCATACACCGCTGTTAAGTGTTGTAAATTTTTTTGTCACTTATCGCTAAATTTCAATAACAGTTGTAAAATAATTTTTTTTCGGTCGTCGGGCGCAAGAGGGGCGAGGGGTGAATTGCGCCTCGTCACAAATTACACAATTTTATGTGATTTGTTAATTTTAACTTTTTTTGGATCAAATACTAAATATGTATCATGTTCTGTGACTAAACTACCTTCGCCACCTTCAAAGGTCATTAAGCCATCATAACCCAGGGATTGAACATACCTAGAGAAAGTGTCGCTAAAATCTATTCCTCCTTGTGGATTTTTAATAACATTACGCAGATTTCCCGCATCGTAACCTCCGTCTTCAATTGTGCGGATTGCACTCATGGCTGAGTCGCGCGCAACCTCATATTGCATTTGGTTTGGGAATTTTTCTGGAAAAAGTTTTTCTACCCATTTTTTAAGCACGACCTTAAAGCCGTCCATAATTTTTTTTGCGTTTTCAGTTTTTCGCAGGTCTAACATTTTCATATCCTCAACGGATGCCTCATATATTACGGGAGACGCATCCTTTTCCCCTTGGGCACGCGTTCGTGCATATCCGATTGCGTCTTTTGCTTCGGATGTAAAATATATACCTGTGCCAACCGTCGTTTCTTCAGCGGGGATAAATTCATCAATCCCAGTTCTGGCCGAACCATGAAAAAGAGTTTTCTTTTTTAAAAAAATTTCCATACCATCATCAGATCGCTTTTCTTCGTCCGTTTGTTTAACTTTTTCGCTTCGGGATTGCCAGTATTGCTGTTCCTCCTGCGCTGTATCTAAAATTGTCCGCCTTTTTCCTTTTGGGGCAGACTTAAGTTCGGCGGCAAGTTGTTGGCGATAGTTTGATTGTTCGTTTCCGTCCATATTATTTAAAATCAAGTTTTTTGATTGTTCGCACGAGCAAAAAACACATTATTCCCCTTAATCGCAATCACAAAAAAATTATTTTACCCCTCATTTTACCAGAAAAGTAGGATAAATGGAACGAATATAAAAAATTTATTGCACTTAACTGCTGGCTATGGAACTAAAAAAGAAGGTATAATTAAAACGGCGCCGATTATTGATGACTCATTTTCGTTAAAAACTGAATTAGCGGTTGCCGCATTCGCGAATAGCGCGTCTGATTTTACTCTTGCTGGCAAAAGTTTAATATTTGAAAATGGTTTGGGTGGAATTAAAAAAATTATCGTGCGTGAAAATCGCGATCAAGACGATTGGCCGATAACCAAATTGGCTTATTGGTCAGAGTCTGGTTCCGTTACCACGGAGACGCTGGTTGGCTGGTTGGTAGAAGCCGGCTGGGAAAATGGTTTTTTTTATATTTTGCGGCAATCGGGCATGCATTACACGCCCACCGCGGTATATTTGGTTAAGAATGGTCATTTAGAAAAGGTTAAAATTGTAGAAAAGAACGGGCGTGTTCGCGACGAATTTGACGCGCCGGTGTTTCTTACCGAACCGTACCAAAAAATTGTTAGAGAACGGCAATATGCCATTTCGGATGTGCCGCGCAACGTATATATAGAGGAACTAAAAGATTATAAATATTTTCCAACGGATAACATTTTTTATGAGTTTAGAAGAGTCCGGGAGGAGACCGATATGGGAAATGGTTAGTTTTTTTGATATATTTTTTAAATATGAACCTAACTAAACCAAATTACCAAGCCTGGCTGGTAGAAGCAGCAGATTTTCCTAAAAATGGCGCTTTTAAAGAAAAGGTGGAGTTTTTGCTACGATATGCTATACTAGCCCCATCGGCGCATAATACCCAGCCGTGGGCGTTTTTGGTTAGAGAAAGTGGTGTTAAAGTTTATATAGATAAAAAGCGCCGTCTGAGTCATTCGGACCCGGAACAGCGCCAGACATACGAGAGCCTGGGCGCTTGTATAGAGAATTTAGTCATCGCGGCCGAGCACTTTGGTTTTAGCGCGGCCGTGGAATATGCTTTAGCAAATATTGAGGAAGATAGCGACAAGAAATTAGTCGCGAACGTTAACTTAGCGCCCAGTGCGGGTAGCCGCCGCCAGCACGATGATTTGTTTGACGCCATTACCAAAAGGCATAGCGCCAAATTGGAATATGTTAGCGATAAGATACCAGAAAGTTTGCTCTCGGAATTAAAAACATTCTGGTATGCCAAGGACAAGATCGGCAGACTGAAAGATTTAAATGATGTGTTGTAAAGAACAACGCCAAACTAACTTCATTTACTAACCAAATCCGGAGTGAAAAATCACTTTTTCACGCAGGATCTAAGTCAGTAGGTCTAATGAAAAGATTGAATTTACAATATGCAATCACAAATGGTTAAGAAAAAAGTTTTTTATATTGGTCCAGACCATCGACTTATCGCTTCGGTTGTCGCATTGGTCGCACGCGACCCTCGGATAAAAATTTCGCTCTCCAAAGTTGGGCGAAAAGCGGTGATTGCTTCTCGTCAAGTAATTGAGAGGATTATCGCAAAAAAAATTCCTGTTTACGGAGTCACTACGGGGTTCGGCAACTTCAAGGATAAATTTATTGACCATGACAAACTTCGCGAACTGCAAAAAAATCTTATACGGAGCCATTCGGTGGGTGTTGGGGAACTTTTTCCTCCCGAGGTGGTGCGAGCTGCGCTCGTGGTTCGGCTCAATTCTTTGGTTCAAGGCTATTCTGGAGTCCGTCTTGAACTGCTTGAATTGCTTTGCGAAATTATCAACCGAAACATCGTCCCAGTTGTCCCATCTCAAGGTTCAGTAGGATCGTCTGGCGATCTCGCACCACTCTCTCATATGGCACTTGTTCTTATTGGTGAAGGCGAAGCGTGGTATCGTGGAAAACGGCTTTCAGGAAAAGAAGCACTCCGAAAGGCCGGGTTGAAGCCCCTTGAATTAGCGACGAAAGAAGGTCTTGCGTTTATTAACGGCACGTCGGTCATGACAGGAATCGCAGCTCTCGCAGTCACAGATGCAGCGCGTTTAGCGGATGCCGCTGACCTTGCTTGTGCGTTAACGCTTGAGGCTTTCTGCGGCGTCATTACGCCATTTGATCCGAATATTCATCGCATTCGTCCGCATCCAGGTCAGGCGATTTCAGCGGCGAACATTAAACGTTTTGTTCGCGGTTCAAAACTCGTCAACTCGGTACCATTGCGCATTCAAGATTCATATTCCGTTCGATGTGCTCCTCAAGTTCACGGAGCGGTGAGGGATTCACTCGCTCATGTAGGAATGGTGGTGGAACGGGAATTGAACTCGGTAACCGACAATCCACTTATCTTTGCTTCTTTGGATCGGGCGCTCTCCGGCGGAAACTTTCACGGCGAGCCGATTGCGTTCGTTATGGATTTTCTTGGTATAGCAATCGCTGAACTCGGTGATATTTCTGAACGCCGAACCGCGAAACTTGTGGATGCGAATACGAATCAAGGTCTCCCTATGTTTCTTATTGCTCCAGAAAAGGCTGGTCTTCATAGTGGGTTTATGATGCCTCAGTACACGGCCGCGGCTCTTGTGTCCGAAAATAAGGTTCTTGCTCATCCGGCTTCCGTAGACTCGATTCCTACGTCGGCGAACCAAGAAGATCATGTAAGTATGGGTATGATTGCCGCACGGAAGGCAGTGAACATTTTAGAGAACACGAGAAACGTCCTCGCGATTGAGTACCTCACCGCAGCGCAGGCAATAGATTTTAGAAACCCCAAGAAGCTTGGGAGGGGAACTTCTAAAATCTACAAATTTATTCGGAGGCATATTCCTTTCGTCAAAGATGACCGAGAGCTTGGAAAGGATATCTCTACGATGGCCGCCTTATTACACGATTGGGAGTTCGTCCTTTAAGTATTCTGACTCCAATATATTTTAAGAATAACAAAACTAGGTAATACAAGTTATGAAAGAAAACTATAAAGCATGGAATATAAATATTGATGGTTTCCCAAAAGAGGGGTCCATTGTCGAGCAACTTAAGTTTTTGATTAATTTTGCAATTCTCGCTCCTTCAAGTCACAACAGTCAACCATGGGCCTTTACCGTAAGCGAGCAAGGTATCACTATCCTCCCTGAGGAAGGGCGCGCTCTTCGCGAGAGCGACAACAACAAACGACAACAATTCATTAGTATGGGCTGTGCTTTGGAAAATATCATTATTGCAGCAGATTATTTTGGATATACAGGCGCGATCACTTATCACCTCGATGGCGTGAGTAACGCAAGGATTGATGTACGCTTTTCTAAGCAGCAAAAAACGGGCGACTTACGTCGGGACCCCGAGCACCTCGCTACGTGTATAACAAAGCGTCGCACCAATCGTGGAAATTATGATATGTCAAAAATGCTGGAGGGAAAAGTGGTTCAAGCTATTCGTAATTTCTCGACTTCACAAATCAGTGTATTCATTACTGGCGATACCGAGATCAAAAGGCGAGTAACTGAAACGATTCTTGTAGCCACAGATGATGCTATGAGGAGCGCTGATTTTCGCCAGGAACTTGCGAAATATATTACGCCAAGTATAACAAGTTCTCCGATCGGGATGCCCGGAAATACTATTGGAGCCCCCTTTTTATTTTCTTTTATACTATCAACACTTATTCGGAAAATGCCTCCGGGAGCTGCTCAGCGAAATCAGCTAAGAACTCTTCTCGAAAAGACACCTTTCTTTTTGCTTATTGCCACACCTGGTGATACGCGAGAAGAATGGATAAAGACTGGACAAGTCTATCAACGAATTGCACTTCTTGCAGAACAAAACAGATTGGCCACCCATCCACTTGCAGCCGCAATTCAGATTGGTAATCATTATATAGATTTAGCAAAAATCTTTGATACAAATCTTAGGCCTCAATTTTTTTGTCGTATCGGATATCCGACAAAAGAAGTACCTCATAGTCCACGTTTGACAAGCGGAAAAGTAACCTTAGCAATTCCTTAGGTTGATTTCCAAAAATATTATGGAAAACTCATTTAAGTTACCAAAATCCATTTCAAGCGAAATTTTGAGGCTCAAAGAAATGCCACCCGCATACTGGGAAAAGATGGGTGAACGGCATGCTATGCAACTTTTTGCGTTTGCGGCAAAAACAGTCCCGGCCTATAAAACATTTCTTCTGAAAAATGGGGTGCGGCCAGCACTGATCAAACATATTAAAGACTATCAGAAAGTTCCAATTATGAATAAAAATATTTATTTACGAAAATACTCTTATCCCGATCTTTTCCCAAATAGAGAACTCACGGCAACACACACATTCTCTGCGACGTCAGGATCCACGGGGGAACCATTCTATTTCCCACGTAACAGCGTAGGGGATAAACAATATCAATATTTTTCCGAAGTTTTTCTAGTCGATCAATTTGCGATTAATCAAAAAAAGACACTCGTTATTTTGAGTTTTGGTTTCGGAATGTGGATTGCAGGTATCTCTACTTTTACCTATCTCAACGCACTTGCCGAAAAAGGTTACCCCTTAACAGTCGTTCCTACTGGCCCTAATATTCACTTCTTTTTAGGAACAATCAAGAAATTTGCTAAGGAATATGACCAGGTTATTCTCTTTGGTTATCCGCCGCTCCTTAAGGATATTCTTGATGAGGGTCAACACTATGGAGTTAGCTGGAAAAAGTACCATATTAAGATTGTCACGAGCGGGGAGGGTTTTTCAGAAGAATTTCGTAGTTATATTGCTAAAAAAGCAGGGATTAAAAACCCCCTTCTTGATATTGTCGGCCTCTATGGTTCTACAGAACTAAGTGGCATGGCGCGCGAAACTCCACTTTCAATTCTCATTCGAAAGATTGCCCAACAACACAAAAAAGTCTTTAGCGAACTTTTTCCCGGAGTATCAAGCATGCCGTCATTGTGCCAATATCACCCCCAACTAATATATTTTGAAGAACAAGAGGGTAATCTTTTAGTAACAGGTAATGCTTCGGTCACTCCACTTCTCCGTTATCAATTCCCAGACAGAGGGGGGGTAATTTCTTATAACACAATGCGTGCCAAACTTCGCGGTGTGGGGTTTGACATGGATGCGCTTATCCGGAAGGCGAACATCGCACGGTATGTTATGAAGCTACCGTTTGTATATGTCAGCGAACGTAGTGATAAAGCTTTGTTTTTTTACGGCATCAATATTTACCCGGAGAGCATAAAGATCGCGTTGTTTGAAAAGTCCATTACGCATCTAGTGACGGGACGATTCTATATGGAGACAATTGAGGACAAGACAATGCGTAAGATTTTAAACATTCATATCGAACTAAAAGCAGGCTTACATAAAAACGAAGCAATTCATCGTGCAGTTCACGCGACAGTCATTACTGTTTTACGCACGCGGCACGCCGAGTATAACCATTTGTTCTTACAATTTCCAAAAAGAGCCTTACCACACATCAACCTATGGAATTACCATAGCAAACCCTATTTTGAAATAGGGCAAAAGCACCGCTGGATTCCCAAATTTTAACGCTGATAGCTGATATAAATATATGGCAAAACACTTTACTAAAAAACGGAATACACTTCCGAACTCGGTACTTCCGTGGAAGCCGCACATTTTTGATTTGCGTAAAAAGAACCACGTACTTCATCTCGAAACACTTTTTGAATCTGGCAAAATCCTTAAGATATCTGATGACTACGTCGAACAATTGCGCGAACTCTATCATATTCAACGCCCTACGCTGAAAAAAGCTGAGGTCGCAAAACTCTTCCAGACATTTCTCAAAAAACTAATGCGCCGTAAGCCTCTCTGGAAAGAAGGTCGCTGGGTCTACTTTCCTTGGAATGGCAGTCTGGTACACATTCTCGTAGAGCCGGATTTCCAGCTCCTGCGTATGGCGCGGAATAAACTACTCATATCAGAAAAAGAGCAGGATAATTTTTATGCATCGAGTGTTGGTATCGTTGGACTTTCCGTCGGCAACAGCATTATACTCGCCATTGTACTTGAGGGCGGTGCTCAATCTATCAAACTTGCGGATCACGACCGTCTTACGCTTTCAAATACAAATCGCATTCGAAGTGGAATTGATTCTCTCGGAGATTCTAAGGTTGAAATGACCGCGCGACAAATTTATTCTATCAACCCGTATGCACGTGTCGAGCTTTTTTCCAACGGTCTCTCGGAAGAGAATATAGGCGAGTTTTTCAAGAAACTCGATGTTGTTATTGACGAAATAGATGATATACCTATGAAACTACGCTTGCGTGAATATGCCAAGAAATTCCAGATTCCACTAGTGACCGCAGCTGATGAGGGCGATAGTGGTGTGGTTGATATTGAGCGCTATGATCTCTCCAAACGAGTGCGACCATTCGGGAATCATCTAGCTAAACTTAGCTATCGTGACGTACTTGGGGCTGACTACGGTACAATTGGAAAGATCATTATTCAAATGATTGGCCCCAAAAATATCCCACCACCCATGCAATATTCACTGTCTCGAATTGGTAAAGAAATTGTCTCATGGCCACAATTGGGTGGGACAGCTCTCTTAAATGGTGCTGCTGTTGCCTATGCCCTGCGACGTATTCTCAATAAAAAGCCAGTTAATGAACACGCCATAATTTCTCTTGATGCAGAACTAATTCCTAAATATCGTGCAAAGGAGGCCGTGGCAAAACGAGCGAGGTTAACTAAATCTTTCGTTAAGAAATTTCATCTTTGGGCTAAGAGAGTATGAATATTATAGGTCTTGATTTTTTATTATTTATTGTTTCAATTGCCGTTAACGTAGTATTGGCTATTGGTGTCTTTTTTAACGCAACAGGGCAACGCTCAAGAACCCTTTTTCTATTTTTTGTCACGACACAGACTCTTTGGGCATCTTGTAATTATTTAACGTTCATATTTAAAGATCCACTTTTTTTTCTTTGGGCATCGCGATTTACATTATTCTTTGCAGTATTTCACACATTTTCCTTTTTTCTTTTTATCTATTATTTTTTCCCGGACGCATATACGCGATTAGGAAAAAAACACGTCATTTTTCTTTCTATATTTACGGTTATTGTAGCCGCACTGACACTATCACCACTTATTTTTGTTAATGTTGTGCTTAGTGCGAGTGGCCGACTTGCCCCACAAGTTGGATCGGCAATAGCTGTTTTTGGCATATTTGATGGGGCCTATCTTCTTGGCGGACTTTTTATTCTCCTTCGGCGTTACTTTCGTTCTACGGGAGAACAAAAACAACAGATTAAGTATGTGCTCATCGGATTTTTGCTTACCGTTTTTCTCATTCTTATCCTAATTCTTTTTAATTTTGTGATCTTTGGAAATTTTACGTTCGTCAAATTTGGACATATCTACACTATTCCTTTTGTTGCCTTTGCCGCCTATGCAATTGTTAAACACCACCTTTTCAATATCAAGGTAATCGCAACCGAGGCATTAACGTTGATTATCTGGATAATTCTCTTATCAAAGATTTTTGTTTCACCCTCTCTAGAAGAGAAAGTTGTGGACGCATTGATTTTTGCAGTTACTGTCGTTTTCGGTATTCTTTTAATCCGCAGCGTGCGTAAGGAAGTCGAGCAAAGAGAGCGTTTGGAATTTGTAACCAAAGAACTCCAAATCGTCAACTCCAAGCTCAAAGAAATTGACCAACAAAAAACTGATTTTCTTTCCATTGCCGCCCACCAGCTTCGCACACCCATGTCTATTATGAACGGCTATATAGAGTTGATTAAAGATTATGCCTATGGGAAGGTGACAAATGAGACGAAGGAGATTTTGGGTAATATGGATGAAAGCAATCAGAGACTAATTAAACTCGTGGATGAGTTTTTGGATATTACGCGCATTGAACAAGGCCGGACTAAGTTTGATTTTGAGCCCAAGGATTTGCGAGAAGTGGTTGACAGCGTAGTGAAAGAATTGGTTAATCGGGCCAAACAAAAGGGATTGTCGCTAGAATGGAATAAGCCGGCTAAAGAACTTGTGGCTAGCGTTGATGAAGAAAAAATTAGGCATGTTATTTTTAACTTTATTGATAATGCCATAAAATATAGCAACAGCGGCGCGATTAAGATAGCGGCGGCAGGGGATGATAGCGGCGTGACTGTGCGCATATTCGACCACGGGTTTGGGTTTAATGCCGTGGATGAGCATAATTTTTTTCAAAAGTTTTTCCGAGGAGAAAATGTCAAACATACGGATGTGAGCGGTACCGGCCTGGGCCTGTATGTTTGCAAAAAATTTATAGAATCGCACAACGGCAAAATTTGGGCGCATAGCCCGGGGCTGGGGAAAGGTTCAGAATTCGGATTTTGGTTACCTAGTAAACCAATAATTGAGGAAAGCTTGCCCGCCGTAGCCCGAAGGGCGTAGGCGGGGGTTTTGGGTGCCAATCAGCGCACCAATTAATTAATTATTTGTGGAAATTGCTTCCATCAAATTTTTAACAGTCCTATATATTTTGCCAATTGTTGGCACGTTGTTTTTTGCATTTTTCGTGTATCTACGCGATCGGAAGAGCGCCTCTAATCGATTGTTTTTTTGGCTAGGTATAATAACAGTCGTTTGGCTCATAAGCGTGTTTGTAGAAGGGGTCTTTCAATTGTATCAATTAAATATTCTCTGGTCAGCAAGGTTAAGTATGGCGTTATCGGCACCGCATGTGTTGTTTTTCTTTTTGTTAGCTCACACGATCCCGCAGCGGAACTTAACATTAAACAAAACAACTTTTTTTGCGCTTTCAGTTATTACAGTATTGGTCATGGCTTTGAATTTTTCTCCTTATGTTTTTGCGGACGTAGTTTTTGTAGGAGGTAGACACCAAGTAATTAATGGTTCGCTATTATGGTTATCGGAGACGTTCCTAGTCGCGCTAAGCGCCGCGACGTTTTATTTTTTATTGCGTAATATCAGACGGACCCAGGGAGTTGAGAGAAAGCAAATATTGCTGATGTTTTTTGGCATTATTTTAATGATCGGTCTTTTGATTGGGACGGTCGTTTTGCCGGTCCTTTTATTTAAAAATGATAAGTTTTTAAATTACGCGCCGCTATATACTTTGATTTTTAATGTCTTTACGGCCGTCGCAGTGTTGAAGTACAGACTGTTTGATTTGCGATTTTTGATCACCGAAGGCTTGCTTGCGGTGTTAAATATTTTTTTATTTTTACAAGTCGCGTTTTCTCCGTCGGTAAATAGGTTTATAGTGAATATTTTAATTTTTTTGGCGGCCATTTATATTTCCTGGCGTTTAATAAGAAGCCATAAAAAAGAAGTAGCCTTACAGACAGAATTGGCGAGAACCGATGCTCTGAAAGAATCCAACTTAAAACTCCAACAACTCGACCGCCAAAAAACCGAGTTTTTAACTATCGCCGCTCATCACTTGCGCACGCCGGTTTCTATCATGAATAATTATTTGGCGATGATTAAAGACGGCGATTACGGGGCAGTAAGCGCCGCGCTCTCCCCGGTTTTAGAAAATATGGATACCAGCAATCAGTGGCTGGTGCGGCTGGCCGATGAGTTTGTGGCGATTGCTAATTTGGAGCAAGGCGCGACCAAATTTCATATCGGCCAGGAAAATTTGAGCGCGTTAGTCGCGTTAGTGGTTAAGGAGTTTGCGGGGAGAGCTAAGGCTCAGGGGCTGTCTATAAAGCTAGAAAAACCACCGGAACCGATTACGGCGCCAATTGACGCGGAAAAAATTCGGCAAGCCCTGATGAATTTGTTAGACAATGCCATTAAATATAGTGAACACGGCGCGATTACGGTGAGTGTTAAAATGCAAGAAGATAATGATGAGAATCAAGAGCCAAACAAGGAGAAAGAAAATAAAGTGAGCGGAGTTGTAGTTAGCGTCCGAGACCAGGGTATTGGTTTTGAGGCTGAAGACCTCCCAAACTTTTTTCAAAAGTTTCAGCGCGGCAACAATGCCAAAACTATGCACGTTAATACTTCCACCGGCCTCGGCCTTTATATTGCCAGGATGTTTGTGGAGGGACACAGTGGCCGGGTTTGGGCGAAAAGTGAGGGGTTGGGGAAGGGGTCAGAATTCGGATTTTGGATTCCGTTTGATAGAAGTAACAAGTGAGGGGAAGGCCTGCCTGCCCGAAATGCCACGGCAATCGTGGCAGGCGGGCCCGCCGCGTATATGGGGCGCCACAGAGCCGAATGGCGGTGCTATGGACCGAGAGGCGGGGATACCAATTAAGCAAAAATATGGCTAGATCAGCGCGTTGAGGTTTCTTATATTGACAAGAATGGCCATATAGTGTATACTATAGCTAACACTTTATGTACATTTCTATAAATTAGCTTTTTTAGCTATGTATCGCCAAATTACGGCTCCAATAGAGGAATTGCTCCGAGGAAAGACGCCAATTATTGTAATGATTATTGGTTTGCGACAAACCGGCAAAACAACCTTGGCAAAAGAAATTTGCAGCCGTTTTTCTTATCAGCAATTTAATTTTGATTTGGCGAGCGACCGAGCCGAATTTTTTGAGCAGACCCGCCACTCGCTCTCGGCGTTTGCCGAGCGTTATCGCGGTCAGCTTTTGTTTATTGACGAAGTGCAAAAACTCCCCGAGAGTACCAGTATTATTAAACACCTCCACGACCAGTATGGGTTTCGTTTTTTATTGACCGGTTCGAGCGCGCTCAAATTGCGGCGGGCGGCCGGCGACACGCTGGCTGGCCGGGTCCGGATTTGGCATCTCTACCCGCTATCATTTACCGAATTATTGATACAGCGCGATGAACTCGCTATGGGGGCGCCGGTGCCGCCCGAGCGCGGGCGCGCGCTTTTGGAGCAAGCGCTGGTGTACGGCGCTTTGCCCCGTTTGATAAACTTGCCACCGGCGGAGCAAGCGCCGTATTTGCGTGATTTTATGGATACCATTCTTGTCCAAGACGCGCTGGAAATTTCCGCTTTGCGTAAATCTACCAAGCTGGTGGCTTTGGCTCGTTACCTGGCTTTGCAGATCGGACAACTGGTGAATGTCAATGAATTGGCCCAGCTTACCGAGCTGTCGCGCGCCAGTGTCTATCATTATATGGAGGTGCTGGAGCAGTTGTCGCTGATTGTGCGTCTGCGGCCAATTTCGGTTTCTGGTCGCACGGCGATTAGCGTCAAAGAGAAAGTTTATTTTACCGACTTGGGATTGCGCAACGCGCTGGTCAATAATTTTGAGCCGTTGAATGTAAGGTTAGATCGTGGACAGCTTCTGGAGAACGCCGCATGTCTTGGGCTTAAGCGTCAGCTTGACTATAATCGGGCCACATATGAGCTTGGTTTTTTTCGTTCTCCGGCGGGGAGTGAAATTGATTTGGTGTTGAAACAGGGTAAGCGCGAGGAGTTGTTCGAAGTTAAAACGCGCCGCACCTGGCGTCCGCCCGTCGGCGTTACCGCCATTACGCCTGATAATGCTTGGGAGTATTTGCGTTGAGGTCGTTGACCTCGGCCACAACAATCGTCTATAAGTTTTTTGTATGTCCGGCTTGATAAAAAGAATATTTAAAGAAGAAAATTTGAATTTGTTAGACAATGCTATTAAATATGGCGAACGAGGAGTTATTGATGTTAGCATTAAGGCCGAAGACCTCCCTAATTTTTTTCAAAAATTTCAACGCGGCAATAATGCCAAGGCTCTTCATGTCAATACCTCTACCGGCCTTGGCCTTTATATTGCCAAAATGTTTGTAGAAGGGCATAATGGTCGAGTATGGGCTAAGAGTGAGGGGTTAGGGAAGGGCAGCGAATTTGGGTTTTGAGTGCCTCAATAATCACAAGCATTATGTTATTGATAGAATGGCAAGTCAGAATGGCAGTGGCGGTATTTGTGATAGTTTTTGCGATTTGGCTACAATTTTTAATATCGCGTTTTTCTAAACAGCGATATATAAAAACTTTGTTTTTGATTCTAGTTCTGTCCCTCTTGGGTTGGTTAATTCCGGTCAGTATAGTCTTGACACCGAGAATGGGCAGTATTGTTTTTTTTCCTCGTTTTTCTTTGGCCTCTTCTGTTTTTATAAATTTCTCCGCTTTACTGATTACTTATTTTTTGGTCAATAAAAAGCCGCTGGCTAAAGTTTATTTCCGCGCGCTTTTGGTAGCTTCGTTTGGTTTATCCGGGCTTGCTTTATCTAGCGCCATATTTAAAAGCTCTTTAATAATTAATGGAGTGGTAACGGTTGTTACTGGCTGGGGGATGGCGGTTTTTGCTGTTTATGTAATTGTTTCAGCGATCGCAACAATAATAATTTTAATCAGGGGCGTTCGCAGATTGACCGGATTAGACAGAAGAAATATAATGTTGATTCTTATTGGCATGTGCGGGATGTTGGCCGGTTTTATTTTTACTGTCATGATACCAATCATGATTGCCGGCAACGCCACCATGGTTAAGTTTGGCGGTTTATATATATTATTTTTTCTGATTTGCTCCGCGGTTGCCATTATTCGGTATAACTTTTTTGATGTAAAAATGATTGCAGCGGAAACTGTAATCGTGTTTTTGAATTGCTTGCTTTTATCGCAGATATTTTTGTCGCAATCATTGGTGGATGTTGTATTAAGGATAGTATTTTTAATTTTATCAGTGTCAATTTCTTTAATATTTTGGAAACAGATCAGGCGAGACAGAAAGCAATATGAGGATTTAATTAATTTGACTGTTTTAGAAAAAAATAACCGCCAACTCCAACTCCTCGACAAACAAAAAACCGAGTTTTTGAATATCGCGGCGCACCAACTGCGGACACCGGTGTCGGTGATTAAAAATTATATCGCCATGCTCGGGGATGGGGATTTTGGATCGGTGAGTAGAGATGTGGGAGAGGTGCATGGGCATATTGGCCAGAGCGCCGAGTGGCTGGTGCGGTTGTCCGATGAATTTTTAAATATTGCCAACTTGGAACAGAACCGGACAAAGTACCGCTTGGCGGATTGTGATTTAGGGTTAGTGATTGATAGCGTGGTAAATGAGCTACAGCGGCACGCGGCGAATAAGGGTTTAAAGATAGGTTGGCAAAGGCCGGCGTCGGTAGGCCTTCACGCCCATTTTGATGAAGAAAAAATTCGCAATGCTATTTTTAATTACGTGGACAACGCCATTAAATACAGCGTTCAAGGCGAGATTAAAATTTTAGCGACTGTGGAAGATGGTATAGTAAATTTGGTTGGGGACGCGGAGGCTGGAGCACAAGCCAGCGAAGCTCTAAAAAAGGCGAGCGGGGTGGCGGTGCGTGTCATCGATAGCGGCATGGGGTTTGGGACAGAAGACGCGGATAAATTATTTCAAAAATTTCAACGCGGGGCCAAAGCACATACGGTGGAGGTGAATTCTTCAACCGGAATAGGTTTGTATATCGCGCGTATGTTCGTGGAAGGGCATAACGGCAAAGTCTGGGCGACCAGCGCTGGCGAGGAGAAGGGGAGCGAGTTTGGATTGTGGATTCCTTTTGCTAATAGCAATAAGTAATATTACTTCACCATCAAAACGCGCTTGACTAGCGCGTTTTTTAGTCATACACTATAGGCGTAGTGTTGGCGGCGCTGGACAATATCTGCGTTTTCGCGCTTTGCTCACTCACTTGATTATGAAACTCATTCGTAGCGAAAAAATAAATAAGGAAATAAAAGAAGATTGGTTTTATTCTTTTGACACAAATGAAGGTATCTATTTGATTGGAATAATCGCCCAGGCAAAAAGCTGGTGGCAAAATTTTAAAAGTCTTAGATCTCTTTTTAAAGATGACGATGTAACTCTGTATTTAGACAATACTGAAATTTTTATTTCTCACAGCAAAGATAGCGACGTCAGAGCGATTTGGAACGGCAACGAGTTAAAGGGGCTGTCAAAAACAGCGCTCGTCGCCATTTTTTTAAAGTCAGGCGGGCATACACTCCGTTTTCAGCCCGATCAAAGCCCTACCCTTGAAAGCATCAAAATAACTCAACTGGAAGAAACGGACAACAACATGATAGTTTATTCACCGTTAGAAAATAATCCGCCAGCCAAAGGAGACCGGCGGCCGTGGATAAGTTATGTATTACAAAATTTATCTGTCAAAGAAATCAAAATCTCGGCCAGCGCGAATAAAAACGGTAGTGACGATGAAGATATCAAGCTCATTATTGACGGTAAAGTAGAGACTAATGCTGCCGATAAGAACGCTCATCAAGATTGGTTTTGGTGCGGAAAAATTTTGAAAGGCGGCGTTGCAACCTTCCAAAGGCCGGTAAATTTAGAACCAGGTAAACATTTCATTGAATTATTGTCGGATGGCAGCCCGCGTTTAAACAAAATAGAAGTGGCTGTCCTGCCTGCTAGCGACAACGATTATACAGAAGTTCCAATCAAGCCATATGTGTATAAAGGCGTTTTAGGCAACGAAGACTACAATCGGTACGACTCAACCATAGTCGAGGCAGTCGCGTATTGGAATGGCGAGTTTCTCAAAGACACCAATCCGCCGAGCGAACCGCTAGATCCAAATTTGGTAAAAGCCGTAATCTACCAAGAAAGCAGAGCTGGGTATTATAAAGGAGAAAAAATAAATATAATGCAGGTTGGTAATGCTGGCGATCCATCAATAAAAACATTGCGCGGCGAGTTTAAGGAGTATTGGATTCACAATGGCGAAAAAATTCTTTTAAAATATGATGCCACAGTAGCCAGTGCGAAAGATAGCGCTTATTGGGGCGTCCGCTGGCTATATCATAAAGCGCAAGGAATAACATACGAAAATAAAAGATATTGGAAAACATGGAAAGAGGCCGTAGTAGGATTTGGCCCGCCGAAAGCAGAATATGCCACGAGTGTTTGGGATATTTATAAAAAAGGAATTAAAAAAGAAAAAAATGGGACAAGCCATCTGTGGGTAATAGCCTTGTTAGTTCTCGCGCCGTTTCTGTTTTTTGATACCAGCGCCGCCAGCTCACTTAAAGAACAAATAATAAGTGAAGTTAGTAAGAACGCCCCTCAACATTTGGAGAACGTAGAAATTAAATATAATCTGGTAGACAAAAATTATTTTTTAGCCCAGATAGAATGGGAAAAAGACTGGTGGGAGGATCTTAAAGTTGGCAGGATTAAAAACAGAAGCATAAGCTGGTTTGCAATAAATAAACCGCCTGGCGAGCAGGCCATTTTGGTGGCAAAATTCATTTATGCCAAGGGATTTAGTAATCCATTAGTAGAGGTTTTTGGGCTAACCCACCCCGGACATGGTTTTTTGTACATTTATGAAATAAAAAATAACGTCCTAAATTTGTTATTTAAAACCGAAGACATCGCGGTTGATGGCAACCCCGACACCAAGTGGGCGCCGGAAAATTATAAAAAATACGGATATGGGTATTGCGGAGAAAAATTTTTGGGCGACAAATTGGCGAGCGAATATAGAGATCTAAACAAAGATGGCCTGGCGGATTTAGTGTTAAGCGGAACGCAAGAAATAATCTGTGATAGCGAGTTTGACCCTCTAAGAAGCCAACATCAAATTAAGGCGGCCAGCGTGCAAATTGAGAGAAAATTTTTGTGGAGTAGCGATAAGCATACTTGGGTGGAAGCTTAAAACTGGTGTCAAAATTTCTTTCAGAAATTCCGCCGCGGCAACAATGTATATCGCGCGTATGTTCGTGGAAGGGCATGGGGGCAAGGTTTGGGCGACCAGCGCTGGCGAAGGGCAGGGGAGTGAGTTTGGGTTGTGGATCCCCGAAGAAAAGCAAAATTTATAAAATTAAATATTATGTCTAAACTCATACGCCTAAAATTAGTAAAAATAAAATACACGGGAGATAGTATTGGAGATGATATACGTGTTGAGATTGAATGTTTAAATTTTTGGCTTGGTTTAAACAAAACGATTACGAAAGGTAGCGTGGCTAGCCTTAACGCTGAAGTCGGTCAGTTTTTTGCTGATCAGGATCCATATTATTTGTCGATGAGCATTAAAGTGATTGAAAGAGATCTAATATTTAATGATTTTGGAAGTAAGCAGGTAAAAATCAAAATAGATCTGCGTAATAACTTAGCGCAAACTAGCATTCATGAGATAATAGTATCAGAGAGACGAGGTTCGGCGCCGGGCAAGTCTACTGCGACTTTTTATGTTACTATAGAGGCGCAGGTAAAAGAGGCGATTGGTTTTATACCAGATACTAAGGATGGGTGGCTGGTGGGGCACAGAGATGACATTAAAGAAGACGCCAGCTTGCCAACTTATTTGAAAGTTCGTCTCGATCGTGTTGAGTCAAAACGCGAATATCTTACTGTGCTGGAAGGTCCTTTACAGGGAGTTCATTTGTGGGTATCGTTGAATAATCAAGGCAAGTCATATTTACTTCTAGATAGCTCGCAAACGGGGCCAGTTTTTTTGACGTATTCAATATCAAAGAAAACGCTACGATTGAAAAATAAAACGTACTCAACGACTGATGATCCAGAGAGTCCTTGGAAAGTTGGTGTGTATGATATAGAAATTCCAGATTGGCCACACCCTGGCGGGCGCAATTATCCGAATGTCAAATATGCCAAAGTTTGGTTCCGAATCGGCCATAGCGGCGCTCGCTATCTTCATACCGGGCGATTTTCTGCTGGTTGTATTACGATAGTGGAGCAAGCTAAATGGGATGATCTGTGCGTAATCCTGATGAAGGCTCGCAAAGGCGATGGTAAGAGTGTCGGGGCATTGGAGGTAACAGAGTGAATGTATGCAGAAGAGAGTTTTTCTTTTGAGCGCATTATTAATTCTCGCAGTAGCGGGAGGATTGGCTACTGATTACTTATTTTTCCACCCCTCATTACTCGCCGGGGGAGTAAGAAAATTTGGGCTACTGAAGTTAGGCGGAGAGATACCGATTCGGGCGGGGGATGGCACGGTCTGGGCGCCGCCATACGAAAAAGTGCCTCCCTCCAAATTTTTTGTGTATATTCTTAAAGAAGATTTTTCGTGTGTTTGGGAATCGTGCGGTTTAGACGGAGCGGTAGTCCGGACACTGGGTGGATATTTAGCGGGGAAGTCGTTTGGAGAACCTGAAGTTGTGAGTGAATTTGGATTTGATGATGTTAGCATACGAGAAAAATATAAATCGGTCGTAATTATAGCCGATCGAGATTCTAAAATTGTTGGAATCTATCCTAATCGGGATCTAACTGATGTTTTAAATATCTTACGACTCCACCCGCCATTCGCTGATTTTTCAATGCTTAATGGCGTTAGTGGATATGGCTCGCTGAAGATCGGGCAGTTGGCGCCAGTCAGGCCGTATGGACAAGCACCAAAAGAAACAAAATTTTATTTGTATGTATTTGATAAAAAAATTCTTGGCCAGGGGCCTTGTGTTTCTGTGGCTTGTTTAGGGCCAGGATATTTTGATTACGCGGATGAGTTTGGCGGGTGGTTTTCGAGTGATGGGGAATTGGCAACCGCCGCGGCCTTTGGTGTAGACACGGATAAACTACTTCGCGCCGAGACCTCGCTCGTAGTGATAGCCGATAAAAATTTTAAAATTGTAGCGATCCATCCCAATAAAAAAGCCAGCGATATTTTGACAATTTTAAGTTTTCACCCGGAGCTTGCGGATTTAAGCGGGTACTAATTTTACGACGCAAACTTTTTTTAAAAATTCCAGCGTGGCGCTAAAGCGCACACCGCGGAGATGAATTCTTCGACCGGGATAGGTTTGTATATCGCGCGTATGTGATTAACCAATATATGGCAAAAAACGCCGCCCCCATTGAAATTAATTCCGAATTCCAACGCGCCTGGGAAATAATGGAAAATACCAGCCATAATGTTTTTATTACCGGGCGAGCCGGCACCGGGAAGTCCACCCTGCTTAAATACTGGCGCGATCGCACCAAAAAGAAAATTGTGGTGCTAGCGCCAACGGGCGTGGCGGCGTTAAACGTGAACGGGCAAACCATCCACTCTTTTTTTGGTTTTAAGCCGGATATCACCTTATCTAAAGTAAAAAGATTAAAAAAAGGTTTTGGCAAAAAAATCGAGCTTTACAAAAAATTAGACGCCATTGTGATTGACGAAATTTCCATGGTGCGGGCGGATTTGCTGGACTCTGTGGAGCAGTTTATGCGCTTTAACGGCCCGAATCCCCGGTTGCCGTTTGGCGGCGCGCAAATGATTTTTATCGGCGACCTTTACCAGCTGCCGCCGGTGGTAAGCTCGCGCGACCGCGAAGCGTTTGCCTCGGCGCGCTACGCCAGCCCGTATTTTTTTTCTTCGCGAGTGTTCGCCCCGGGCGCGCTGTTTGACGCCGGTTTGCCGATGGATTTCGTGGAGTTGGAAAAAGTGTATCGCCAAACCGACGGCGATTTTATCGCGCTTTTAAATTCTATCCGCAACAATAGCGCCGCGGCCAAAGAAATCGCGGCTCTTAACCAGCGTTATGACAACAATTTTAAATCGTCGGCCAACGATTGCTATATTTATCTTACCGCCACCAACGACGCGGCGCGCTTAGTAAACGAACAGAAATTAACGGAATTAAAAACCAAAGAATATGTTTTTAACGCCGATATTAGTGGTAAATTTGAGGCTAATTCTTACCCCACGGACGAGCGATTGCGCGTTAAAGCCGGCGCGCAGGTGATGCTGCTAAATAATGACGCGGCCGGCCGGTGGGTGAATGGCACCATTGGGCGGGTGGTAGACATAAAAAATGGCGCCGCCGGTAAAATTATCGAGGTATTAATGCCCGGCGGAGAAACAGAGCCGGTTATTCCGCACGAATGGGATATTTTTAGTTATCTGTATGATAATAAAACCGGGCAGATCGAAACCGACACCGTGGGAACATTTACGCAGTACCCGCTGCGGCTGGCCTGGGCCGTAACTATCCACAAAAGCCAGGGGAAAACTTTTGACAAAGTAATCGTGGACGTGGGCCGCGGCACTTTCGCGCATGGCCAGATGTACGTGGCGCTCTCGCGTTGCACCAGTTTCGGCGGATTAGTGCTTAAACAAAAACTGGAAAAACGGCATATTTTGATGGATTGGAAAGTTGTCCAATTTCTTACTCGCTATCAATACGGCCTGGCGGACAAGCTATACCCGCTGGCCGATAAAATTGAGATTATAAAAAACGCCATCAAACAAAAACAGCCGTTAAAAATAGTTTATCTAAAAAGTAACGACACTAAATCCCGCCGCCAAATTATTCCCAAAACCATCGGCGAAATGGAGTATAACGATAAAGCATTTCTTGGTTTGGTGGCTTTTTGCGCCGCGCGGCAGGAGGACAGGACGTTTAGAGTGGATAGAATTTTGGAGATAGAGAGCTAGTAATATTTTGCTTAAATTACGCTAAAACAAGCGTATTTTTTGTTATTTTATAAACTTATCCACAGGTATACTTGACAAGTATACTTATTTAGTATACTTTTTAAGTATAACTATAAAAATAAAAATATAACTAAGATTAGAATAATAAAAAAATATTAAAAAATTTAAGTTAGTTTCTAAAATCTAACGCAACAATTTATTAATTAACTTAGATTCATATGGATCTCAACAAGGTGATGTTAATTGGAAGGCTGGGTCAGGACCCAGAAGTGCGCTCTCTGCCAAGCGGCAGCCAGATCGCGTCGTTTTCTTTGGCCACGGGCCGGCAGTGGAAGGACAGCGCCGGAGAGAAGCAAAAGCAAACCGAGTTTCACCGCATTGTGGTGTGGGGCAAGCTGGCGGATATTGCCGGCCAGTACTTGCAAAAAGGCCGGCAGATTTATATCGAAGGGCGTTTGCACACGCGCGATTTTACGGGGCAAGATGGAATTAAAAAATATCGCACCGAAGTAGTGGCGGATAATTTTATAATGCTTGGGAGCAAGCCAAACGGCGGGGTGAACAACGGCGGTATAGCGTCAACGCCGAGCGGCGAGGCCAGCAGTCATCAGCCAAAAAATTTGACCCAGACGCCGGTTAGCGAGGAAGAGAGCGAGGATGTGGTGGAAGAGGAAATTAGAGTGGAAGCGATTCCGTTTTGATTATATTTGATTATAAGTGAGGTTTGTTTATTAACGGGAGGGTTAAGTGGTTGGAAAATATTTTATATGAAGCACAAAACCCCCAAAATTTTGATTGTGGAAGACGACGCTTTTCTCCTTTCTATTTATGAGCGCCGCTTTGTGATGGATGGGTTTGAAGTCTTGACTGTGAAAGACGGCGAGACGGCGTTGAGCCTAGCGCCTAAATCTTTGCCTGACTGCGTCTTGCTGGATATTTTATTGCCTAAGCTAGATGGCATGACGGTTTTAGAAAGGCTGAAGCGGGATATTACTACGCAGAATATTCCGGTTTTGCTTTTAACCAACCTTGGCCAGAAAACTGACCGCGCCAAGGGGATGGCGCTCGGCGCCGCGGACTACATGATTAAAGCCCATTTCCGGCCGTCGGAAGTGGTGAAGAGGGTGCGGGAGATAATCGGGTTGGAGTAAAAAATGAAAGAGCTGTTTAGCTATTAAAGTAAATATACAATTTATTTTATGAAAATGCCGCCGAACAAAACACTGCTAAAATATTTGTTAGTGGTTGTTTTAATTATTGTTTGCGTTTTGGTATGGCTGGTGTTAGTGGTTGCTGTGGCCGTGCGCGTTTCTCCGGCCGCGCGGCAGTTTGGTAGTGACATGTGGATACGATATTTGGTTTATTCGTTTGATAAAGCGGCGGAGCGTGGCCAGCGGGCGGCCCTGCAAGACACGGTTGGCGGTAAGACGCCGGAGGAAACTTTAGAAATGTATATTGAGGCGGTTGATAAAGGGGATTATAAACTTGCCAGTAGGTATTTTGTTATTGAAGGTCAGAAACAAGAATTTAAATCTTTGACTAATTCTTCGCAAAATAATGTTAAAAATATTCAGGGGTATTTGAAGATTGCTTTACAAAAAGGCGGTGAGTACACGTTAGATAAAAGACAGTATGTTATTCACAGGCCAATATTAGTTCACTTAGTTAAATATCCCAGTGGAAATTGGAAAATACTTGAAATTTAGTTAGGCGATAGTTGTGTTGTGGCAAACCAAAATTTGAGGTATGACAATCAAATATAACAGTTTTCATAATAAAAAATTTGTTAGATTGGCATCACTGATTCTATCTATCTTATTGTTAGAGTTTTTACCAGCAAAAACCCTTGCTTTTAGTGAAGAAACTACTCACCCCGCTTTGACAGAGCAAATTATTGAGTTTTATAATTTAGCTTATCCGGATGATCAAATTACCGATGAACAGAAAGCGTTGATAGTGCAAGGCAGTATTGATGAAGACACCGCGCCGCGCTGGATTAATCATTTTTACGATCCATTGTATTTTTCAAAATCGTCTTAAGAATTAATAATTTTTTTATGAATTTCCTAAATAAAAAAATAATGATTGTCATTGGCATTGTCTTGCTCGTTGTTTTAATCGCCACGATGATTTTGGCAATTGGCCCGGCCAAACAAGCCTACAAAAGCTGGAAATTTAACCGTACTCTCCACGGATTTGTTGATGCCATGAAAAAAGCAGAACAGGTTGACTACTTAGCGGCCATGGCCGATACCTACGGCGGCAAAACGCCGCAAGAAACCTTGCAAATGTATATTGAGGCGGTGGAAAAAGGGGATTATGAGTTGGCGAGTAAGTATTTTATTGGGGCCAATCAGAAAAAAGAATTAGAGGGATTTAAGGAAGCAGATGAAATCAAAAAACTATACTACTTAGGTATACTTAATAAATTAAAACCTGGTGAATATAGTGATGGATCTATGAGTTTTTATATGAGGGCTAATTTGGATGGACCAGATTATTATGCGTCTTTCAAAAAATACCCCAACGGCACCTGGAAGATAATCGAAATTTAGAAAATTTGTATGTTCCATAATAGACAACGAAAATTTTTTATCCTTATACTACCGATTGTTATAGCTTGTTTGGTTGGTGTCTATTTCGCCATCTCTTACGATGAAAATACCACTCACCCTGCTCTCACATATGAGATTATTGATTTATACAATCGTTCTTTTCCCAACCAGCCACTCTCTAAGCAAGAAGCCGAATGGGTGATTAAAGGCAGTATTGATGAAGACATCATGCCGCGCTGGACTAACCACTTCTATGATCCCACGCAAACAAGCCCTGAACTGCAAGGTTGGCGGGCCGAAGAAATGGGCAACATAAATGATGAGGCTGGGCGCGCTTTAAACTCATTTTTGCTTTCGGATTATCCACCAGTAGCGTCAAAGTATTGGGCGCAACTTTCTAATATTCAAGCCCAATATAAAGATTTTGGCGGCAATCGCACCTGGCAAAGAGCAATCTATGAAATGAGCACCAATAATGATCGTTACCAGGCGTTATATACTCTAGGCCATATTTTGCACCTGATCGAAGATGCCAGCGTTCCTGACCACACTCGTAACGATACTCACGCCCACCCGTTGCAGCTTGTTACTGGAGATTATGGGAGCCCATATGAAGAATATACAAAAAAATATGTTCGTTCATCAGGTGGAACCAACCTTCCAATTAAAGGAGAGGCGTTATTTAACAGTGGTATAAAGCCTGTTGTTCGCGATTCATTAAATTCATATTTTGACGCTGTGGCATCATACTCGAATAATTATTTTTTTAGTAAGGATACTATACCGACAAATCCCTTAACTACAGCGAGCGCAGACGAGAAAATATTTAGGAAGTATCAATTGCCAGAAATAATTGAATTTGATGATAACTTTGGTTATGGATATGAAGGAAAAAATAAATACAAACTCGCTCGTACGAATTTGGACAGGGATGGTTTTAATATTTCTGTAAAATTTGTTTTAGAGAATCCCAAAATTGACGAATCCATCCTCACCTCCTACTTCACTCGCCTCTCCCGCGAAGCTATTGTCAACGGTGCCGGCATCATCAAATTATTTTTTGACGAAGTAGCAAAAGCCAAAAATGACGGAGTGGCTTTGTCAGATTTGCCAATTGAAAAATCGGGTATAAATTCAACATATGTTACGGTAGTTCAAAATAACGAACACAATATTTTTTCTCAAGAATACTTGTTAAAACAAAAGATATTGAGTCAGGCCGATCTACTAGCGGGAAATTATTTGATTAATATTGTTGACCCGAAAGTTGCAGCGGCGTTGGCCGCAACAAAAAACAGTGTTAAGGACACCGCCCAAGACACTGTCACATATTCCGTCTTTATCTTTAACTATTTAGATTCCACTTTTGAAACTGCCAACAAAAAATTTTCGCTCCTCCACATCCCCCTCCTCTTCACCCCCACCCCTGGCAATCTGACCTCGCCAGTCAGCTTGGCGGGTGTCCTGAAGATTCCTCTCAAAGAACTACAGGATATTTTAGCTCGTTCACCCGAGTCGGCATATTTTGGATATTTGAATAATAATCAAACTACTCCGGCTTTGATACTG
>JAUSGE010000014.1 GCA_030649205.1 bacterium | reverse complement strand
TTGTAGGGCAAAAAGAATTATTAAAGAGGGACATCCAATTGAATTTTCCCGGCACCCAACTCGAGAAAGAATTCGCCGATTTTTTAAAAGAAGACGGCGGAAGAGAATCCGGTCTCGCTGATTTCTATCGCCAGGTTTCATGGGTCATACAGAATATTGCTGGACGAAGCGGAGCGGCTGGGCATTAAAATATCAGACAAGCGGAACGCGGACGCCACCGGCCTGGAGGCTAATGTTGACTTAAAAAGGTGCGCCAAGGCTAAGCGGGATAAAAACGATAAAACCTACATTGATCGCAACACTTCCGACCCGGAAGCTGAATTCGGCAGAAAAGAATCAAACGGCCAAGGCTGGTACGGCTACAAAAGCCATGCTAATGACGATGCGGAAACCGAACTAGTGACGGCGGTGATTACCACTGGAGCGAACCGAACCGACGAATCTCAGCTTATTCCCCTCGCAGGCAAAGAACGCGATCACCGCGGACAAGATGCCATCCGGAAACAAGGAGGAGATAAAGGCTATGTCGGCCATGCGGACGAACTGGAAAAGCGGAATATTCTGGATTACACTATCCCTCGGAACAACATGAGAACAGTTAAAATCAAGAAAGACAAAAACAAACATTACTTGCATTTGAGAAACTTACGCTACAAAGTCGAACAGAAATTCGCGGAAGTAAAAAATCGGCACGGATTGGGCAAGGCCAAGCATCGGGGAAAATGGAGAGTGCATTTACGGAGCTTGCTCATCTACCTAACCGTCAATCTTAAGCGAATAGTCAATCTTTTAATTCCCAAAACAGTTTAAAATCGAAAGAACATTCAAAAATCAATCAAATAATATCAAATTCACTGCCACGGGCAGGGCTGTAAAACGCGTTTTGCCGCCCTACCGGTATTAATGAATGAATTTTAGAAAAATATTTCTTTTTAAAGAGGTATTTTTCTACACCCTAAAAATAGTATTAATATTTAATATAAACTTTATGATTCAAATCATAGTAATAATTATTGGGACAGTAGCTTTATTCAAAAAAAGCATAGCTATTACAAAAAAATCAGAGCTAAGGAGACCAAAAACTTATACATTCGGAATAGTAACTATATCGGTTGCAATAGCCGTATCAATAATTGATGCATTATTAACAAAAATTGGCGCTCAATTTTTCTTTAATATTTTAGTATTTACGCTTCAGCTAATTATTCCGATAATCGCAGCTATTAAACTTAAAGAGCCAAAAAGTACATAAGGTGCTAAAAATAAATTTCCAAAATTATATGCAGAATAATGAAATGCGGCTTTTTATGACGGCGTATAACAACGAGTATCCGGCGGAGAAGATAAGGCTGAATTCATAGTTTTTTAATTTTATCACTGGTAACCAAAAACCACCTCGCAGTGAGATGGCCTTTAGCGCGGCGGAGAGCAGAGGAGTCGAACCTCATCCGCAAAAGCGAACCAACGGAGTATCAAACCGCGATGCCTCCGAGGCATTTTACTCTCCGTTCCGCCGCTAAATAATCATAGCATGAAAAAAGCCAAAATAAAAACACCCTCTTGCGAACAAGAAGATGTTTTTAGTGGTCCACCTTTGGTGAGGTTTCCGCGGCTTGATACTCTGTTACTAATATAGCACTTCTGCCATAAATGTCAAGTTAAATTTCTAATAACAAACATAAAAAATTAAAAAACAGCTAACTTAAGGTAAAAACTAAAAATTCAGCCTTACCTGCTCCGCGCAAATTTTATTTATTCTTTAATTATCAACAATTATAAGGTAGAATAAATAAAACTTCGGATACTCGTAAACGTTGTGCAAAATCGCTCGCCCTCACTAACGCTCGGCGCTCGCTATTTTGCGCAACGCGCGCGGGCAAGCCCTCGTTGCGCTCGCCGCTCGCCTGCCCTCTCGGGCAGACCGAGCGACATCGCACAACAACAAGTATCCGGCTGAGCGGATGAAAATAAATTTTCTTGCTTATCGTTCTTATGTTTTCGCCTTACTCTTTATTTTCAGCCTTTCTCCCAGCCCGGTAATCGTCAATCCGGCCGGCCAGGCCAATTTTAAGAGCCGATACTGCCAGCCCGGATGCCATTTTTCAAAATACTTCAGCATGGAATCGCGAAAATATCTCTGCTTAGCCATCATCTCTACCTGCTTAAAACTTTGGCCGACCAAATCAATGCATTCGGCCGCGGCTGAATACCAGACTTCTCCGCCGGCCAGCTTAACGCGCCGGCAATAATCAACTTCTTCAAACCAAATAAAATATCTTTCGTCCAACAGGCCGATTTTTTCCATGGTCTCGCGCCTGATCATAAAAAAGCCGCCGCGGATTGAATCAACCGGAGCGGATTTTTCGTAGTCAAAATTGCTTCGCAAATAACCGTCTAAAAGCGCGGGACAAAGATGCGGCAATTTTAAAACTATGGCCAGCTGATCCCAAAACCCGGGAAAGCGGCGCACCTGCTTGATCAAGCTGGCATTTTCATCAACCAGCTTGCAGCCGGCCGCCCAAGCTCGCTCGTGCCGATTCATCCAAGAAATCATATTGGATAAAGTATCGTCAAAAATTCGCATGTCCGGATTTAGTAGCAAAACATATTTGCCTGTTGCCAGTTTAATCGCCTGGTTATTGGCGCGGGCAAAACCAAAATTTTCTTGGTTCGCGATTAATTTCGCCTGCGGATAATATTTTTTCACCATTTCAACCGTGCCGTCCGCCGAATTATTATCTACGACAAAAACTTCAAAATTAATATTTTGGCTCTCGTACAAAGCCTTTAAATTGTCTTTCAACTTTTCCCTGACTTTCCAGGAAACGATGATGATTGATAGATCCATATATCTCATCTTTCGTATTTTATAATTTTATGCCTGATTTTGTTTAAATTTACTAATTCTTTAAGCAGATAAGGCTCAAAAAAGAAGGCAAAGGCCAGCATTTTAAACTCAAACCAGATAATCGCCAATTTATTGATAAAGCTTTGCCGACGCCAATATTTAATAAAAATAATCTGCTGGTTTAAAAAAGATAATTTTTTTACCTGTCGGCTTTTATTTTTGCGGTTTAAGGCCACGGCCAAATCACCTTGGCCAGCTCCGCTGCTTGAACGATCATGATAAATTACAGCGTCAGCCACGCGCTTTGATTTGAAACCGGCTAAAAAAAGGCGATAAGCCAAATCGCAATCTTCTTTATACATAAACATAAGTTCATCAAAATATTGGCCGTTTTGTTTTACTTTTTCCAGCGCGCTTAATCGGTAAAACGCCGCGGCACCAGACGGGCCGATTATTTCACCATCGCAACTAGCGCTATCCGACTCCCCCTCCTTATAATCAACGAATCTTAACCCCGGCAGTAATTTTAGGCCGCAACTGTCAATAATATTAGTTTTTTTCTGATTGGCAAAATCCCATCTTAAAATTTTTGCCGCCACGGCCGCCGCGCCGTTGTTTTTTTCAGCTGCCGCCGCCAATTTTTCCAGCATATCCGGCTCCAAAATCATGTCCGGATTTAAGGCTAAAAAATATTCGGCTTGTGCTTCCGCGGCTTGCCTGATCATTAAATTATAAGCCTTGGCAAAGCCTAAATTTTTTCCCGCCCATTTAAAATCAATCTCCGGAAAATTATTTTTTATATAATCAGCGTTTTTATTTTTTTCAATTTCGCTATTGTCCACCGCTAAAATTTGATAATCTTTAAAAGTCTGATTTTTCAGGCTTGGTAAAAAATACGGCAAGTATTTTGCCGTAGATTCGCCATAGGCTATAAAACCGATAAATAAGCGCATAATATTACAATTTTTTTCTGGCTAATATTTTTAATTCCTCGTTAAATTCCATTATCGCCTGATTGATTATCGGGTCAAATTTTTCATACAGCTTGCTCTCTTTAACGAAGACTCCGGCTTCCAGCAGGGAGTCAAACGTCCCGGCGTCCAGCCATTTGCCTTTCACCATGCCGACTTCCAGCTCGCCTTTGGCCAAATACCAATTATTAATGTCAACAATCTCAATTTCGCCGCGAGCGCTCGGCGCGACAAGTTTCGCCGCCTTAATCACCTGATTGTCGTAAATATACAGGCCGGGGATGGCATAATCGCTAAGCCACTCTTTTGGTTTTTCCACTATTTTTACGGCTTTCATGTTTTCGTCAAACTGCACCACGCCCAGCCTTTCCGGATCCGACACTTTAACCGCGAATATTTTGCCGCCGCTTTTAAAGCGCTTTATATCTTCGGAAAAATCATCCTCAAAAATATTATCGCCCAAAATCATGGTAACATTGTCATGGCCGATAAAATTTTCTCCGACAATAAAGGCATCCGCCAAGCCGCGCGGAGCTTTTTGCACTTTAAATTCCAGGCGAATATCGTTTTTATCAAAAATTGACCCCAGTAAATTTAAAAAATGGCCGGAATGTTCCGGGGAGATAATAATCAAGATATCTTTTATGCCGGCTTTAACCAAAACATTCAGCGGATAAAAAATCATTTGCCGGTCATATATCGGCAAAAGCTGTTTTGAAGTGGTGGCCGTCAGAGGAAGCAGGCGAGTAGCAGTGCCTCCGGCTAAAATAATTCCGCGCATAATTTTAATATTTTACATTTTTTTTAGATACTCTTTTAAGGCCTCTCGATAGTCCCTTATCGGCGGCCGCTTGGTATTCAGCAAAACCGCGTATTTCGGACGTTTGGCCGGCCTAATCAGCCGATCGCCAGCAATCGGTAAAACTTTTATGTTAAGTCCGGCAAGCTTAAATAATTCCAGCGCCGCTTCGTACCAGGTGCATGCCCCGCTGTTCGTTATATGGTAAATGCCGTAACCGCTGTTTTTATCAACTAATTCTTTGGTCGCCCGGGCCAAATCCGGCGTATAAGCAAAACAGCTTAATTCTTCATCCACCGCTTCCAGCCGGTCCTGCTTCCGGCTCAATTCCAGCATTAAATCAAAAAAACTCTGTTTGGCCATTTCGCTTTCGGCCCTGGGGCCGAATAACTTAGAGGTTCTGATTAAATACCATTTCAGCCCGGAGCCGCTTAATTCTAAAATCCTTTTTTCACCATGGTGTTTGCTTTTGCCGTAGCGATTGGCCGGCTTAGGCTGGTCGGTTTCCTGATAGCCGCCCTTTTTTTCGCCGTCAAAAACGTAATTGGTGGAATAATGAATCAAGGTTGCTCCGCCCAGCCGGCAGGCTTCGGCCAAAAATTTCGGTCCGTCAATATTTATTTTTTTAGCCAGTTCATATTCGCCGTCATCCGCCTCGCATTTATCAACCGCGTTATAGGCCGCGGCGTTAATTACCAGCTCCGGCCTCAAATCGGCCATTTTTTTTAATATCAGCTCGCGGTCGGTTATGTCAATCTCTCCCCGGTCCCAAGCGATAACTTCGTTGCCGGGCGAAAAAACTTTTACTAACTGCTGGCCCAGATTTCCCTTGGCGCCTAAAATTAATATTTTTGCCATATTTTAGCGTTCTAAATAATTCTTTTTATAATACTCCAAATACTCTCCGCTCTTAATATTCTGCCGCCAGCCATTATTATTTTTATACCATTCTATGGTTTTTTTCAAGCCCTGCTCAAAGCTCACGGCCGGCCGCCAGCCAAGTTCATTGGCGGCTTTAGAAAAATCCATGGCATAGCGCAAGTCATGTCCCGGCCGATCAGCAACGTATTCAATCATTTCCTCGCCCTTGCCCATTAAATTTAAAATTTTCTTGGTCAGTTCCAAATTTGTCAGTTCGCTATTTCCGCCCAGACAGTAAGTTTCGCCGATCTGGCCCTTTTTAATTATGGCATCAACGCCGGCGTTATGATCATCAACGTAAATCCAATCGCGGATATTCTCGCCTTGCCCGTAAACCGGGACTTTTTTTCCGGCCATGAGATTCGTAATAAACAGCGGAATAACTTTTTCCGGAAACTGATAGGGGCCGTAATTATTGGAACAATTGGAAATGGTGATCGGCAGTTTATGCGTATGCCAATAGGCGCGCACTAAATGGTCTGACGCGGCCTTGGAGGCGCTGTAAGGGCTGCGCGGATCGTATGGCGTTCTTTCATTAAACGCTTTATCGCGGGGCCCAAGCGAACCAAACACCTCGTCGGTTGAAATATGATGGAATCTTACAAAACCGTTATTTTTGGCCGCGTCCAATAGATTTCTGGTGCCCATCACATTGGCGCGAATAAAATCGCGGCAATCCATAATTGACCGATCAACATGCGACTCGGCCGCAAAATGGACTATTGCGTCCATACCCTTGACTGCGTCGTTAACCAAATTTTCGTCGCAAATATCGCCTTTTATAAATTTATAATTCTTGTTTTTTTCCACCTCCCGTAAATTTTCCAAATTGCCCGCGTAAGTTAAGGCGTCCAAATTTGTAAGGCGGTCATCCGGATATTTGTTTAACCAATACCTAATAAAATTTGAGCCGATAAAGCCGGCGCCGCCGGTTACTATAATTTTCATATTTTTACTTTATTCTTTAATTTTCGCCAAAGTTTTTTCATATTTATCTTTAAAATTTTTCGCCACCGTAGCGTAAGGCTTTTTGAAAAAAATCGTGGAAAAATAGTTCAGAGTGTAGCGCCAGCCGGTTTTGGCAATGCCCTCTTTTTCCAGCCTCCGGCCCGAGGCGTAAATCGGCAAATCAAAAGTAAATTTAACGCCCCCGACCTTGACCAAGCGCCGCGCTAAATCAGTATCTTCGCCCCAAAAATCAAAATCCGAATTAAAGCCGCCGATCGCCTCCATGGCCGCGCGTTTAACCACAAAATTACCGCCCTGCAGCATGGACCCCACGCCAAGAATGTAGCGGTTAATCAAATAGGAAAAAAAACCGGCGTAATAGAATGTCCGCACGGCCGCCTGGGCGTTTTTTGATAAATCGTAATAAATAAACGGCCCGCTTAAGGCCACTAATTTTTTATTTTTGGAAAATTCATCCAGTACTTTATCAATCCAGCCCGGAGTCATCCTGGTATCAGCGTCAATATTGGCCACCAATTCGCCGCTTGACGCCAAGTAGCCGGCGCGGCGCGCCTTGACCAAGCCCTTATTCGGTTCGTCAGCCAGCTTAACATCGGGAAATGACAAAATGATTTCTCTGGTCCGGTCGGTAGAAGCATTATTTACCGCCACGATTTCCATGTCGTATTTTTTTCCATGCATTTCCGCCAAAATTGAATTTAAACAGCCGCCGATGCGCGCCTCTTCGTTATAGGCGGGAATAACAATGCTTAATTTCATAATTTATAATTTTAATTATTTTTAGCCGGACGTCGGACGTCTCCAAGACGTCCGACGTCTTTATCTTCTATTACTCGTTCATAAATTTCTTCCCATTTTTTGCCGATTTCAGACGCGGAAAAACTTTGGACAAATTCCAAGCCGCCGCGACCCAGCGATTTTCTCGCTTCAGCATGCTCCAGCAGATAAACTATTTTTTCGGCCAATTCCCGGTGATCATAAGGCTTAAACAAGAAGCCGTTTTGCTTATTTATATACTCGGGCAAAGCGCGCCAATTTGCGCCGATAACCGGCAAACCGCAGGCCATAGCTTGCAAGAGAACCATGCTTTGGCTTTCCGAGGTGCTGGCGATGGTAAAAATTTCGCTGGCCCGGTAAAGCCTGGCTAAACCGGCCTGCGTCAAAGTGCCGAGAAATTTAACGTTTTCTTCAAGGCGCAATTCATTAGCCAATTTTCGCAAGCCTGATTCCGCGCTGCCGTGGCCGGCGATCGCCAGCCTCACATTGGGCAAGCGCTGTTTTACCAAGGCCACAGCGCGGATAACCACGTCAATATTTTTTTCCTGTCCCAATCGGCCGGCGCAGGCGACCGTAGCCGGAGATACGCCGAATTCGGCTTTAATTTTTTTAATATCCAAATTTGCGTCTGGCTTGAATATTTCCAAATCAATTTGATTGGAAACAACCTGATGAGGCTTAACAAAACCGTTGGCCGCCATTTCATCAAGCACGGTTCGGGACGGCGCGGTTACAAAATCGCAATGATTATAATACCAGATTACCGCTTTCAGGCTTAGGCGGGCAAACGCTTTAGCCGCCACCGGGCTGTAGCCGTTAAATTCAGTAATCACCCAATGGTTGGTGCCGACCAAAGGAACTTTTAAAATTCGCGCGGCGGCGGCCGCCTCCAGGCCCAAGCCGAAAAAAGTGTGGCTGTGGATGATATCCGGCTTAAACTTTTTCACGGCCAGCCAGCGCAGAAAATTAGGAATCACCAGCCTTGACTGCTGGGTCGGGCTTTTAACCGGCAGAGAAAAAAATCTCGTTATCTTAACATTATTTCCCAAATAAATTTCCTTAACCGGCAATTTAGCCTTGGCAAAATCTTTTTCCGACCACTGGGCCACGAAAAAATTCAGCTGATGCCCCCGCTTATTTAACTCGCGGCCCAGACAGGCGACGGAATCCTGAATGCCGCCGATCTCGGGATAAAAGTGATCGCTAAAAAGAGCTATCCTCATAAAATCTAAATTTTAATTTTCTTCAAAATTTCCGTTGCCTCGCCGCCCGCGTAGCTTCTTTGCGGCCATAATTTGATATTGTCATTTTCCTTTCTCGGAATAACATGGAAATGCAAATGCGGCACCACTTGGCCGGCAATCGGGTCGTTATTTACCGCGACGTTATAGCCAGGCGCGCTTAAATTATTTTTCAGGCTAAAACCGACTTTTTTAACAATTTTTATCAGCCGGCATAAGGTTTCTTCATCCGCGTCTTCAAAATTAACCAGGTGCTTTTTCGGCACGACTAATGTATGGCCCGGGTTGACCGGGTTAATATCTAAAAATGCCAGCGTAAATTCATCTTCGTAGACTTTAAGGCTTGGCACTTCGCCGGAAATTATTTTACAGAAGATACAGTCCATAAAATTTAAAATTATTATTCTATTCTATAAGGCGACTCTGAATTGCCCTCCCACCTGATTTCATCCACTTCGCCAGCTTTACCCTCTCCGCGGTACAATTTATCCGGTAAATTTATGCACCAGCCGGCGGCGGCCCCAAGGCATTTATAGCCGTGCACCACCCCGGGCGGCACAATTGCCATAACAGGATTATTCTCCCCGGCTTCAATTTTCAGATATTCTCCTTCGGTCGCGCTGCCGGAACGCCCGTCCCATAAATGCAATTCAAAATTTCCCGGCCCGATAAAAACAAAAGCGTCGCTCTGCTGTTTATGCTCATGCGGCCCGCGAATCACCCCCGGATTGGTAACGCTGACATAACCCATCATCGGCCGATAATTCAACTCGTCGGCGCGGTAAATTTCCGCCAGCCAGCCCCTGGCATCAACATTTTTATTAATTTTCTTTATAATTACTCCGCTAATCATATTGATTGTAATTATAGCATATACTGTCATTGCGAGCGACTGAAAGGAGCGAAGTCAATCGCTACGCGAGATCTGGCGTAGCCATGACAATCTCCGGTTATTAGCGACTTACCGGAGATTGCCGCGTCGTCGCTGCGCTCCTCCTCGCAATGATAGAAAACTTTACATTTTCAGCTTTTCCTCGCCTTCGGCGTTACCCAAAACCCCATATATTTTCCAAACATTAGCCTAGTCTGCGCGTCCAGTCCGGGAATGGCGCCGAAAACTATGATGCTGACCGGCAAAATAAGCCACTGCAGAATCATGGCGATGCTTTTGCCAAGGCCATAATGGGGCGGCCTTTTGGGCAGAAGCATCGTAGATATGACGGCGGAAAATACCATGCCAACCATGGCCACGGTCATTAAGGTTCGCGACACCACGGGCAGATTGCTGGACAACACGGTTACATTAAATTGATTGCCGCCCAGTATCATGGGCATCCAGCCGATGACGCCGATAATCAGCGCGTTGGTGGCCCAAGAATGAAAACCGTAAAGCTGTATTAAAATTTTATTGGCTGCCCGCCCCAGCGGTAAATCTTTTCTCTGCTTGATAGCGTTGAACATCAAGTACGGCAGATTTTCCACGCCCCAGCCCCAGCGCCTTTGCTGTTTATATAAATTTTTCATGGTGCGCCTGATAGTCTCATCCATACAAACATCCATGGAAACCGGAAAGTACAGCGGCTCAACGCGATAGTCGCCGCGGTAATAAAGATAGCAATGCCAGAAAATACGCGAATCCTCGCTCACCATGTTGGTTGACCAAAAATCTATATCCACCAAAGCGCGCCAGGTCATGGAATGCGATGAATAAGTCGCCAGTTTTTCCTGCCTAATTTGCTGCATCATCTGCCAAAAAGTATTGGACGACGCGGCCACGCGCGCGAAAAACGGCGCCTGCCAAATGTTATTGTGGTAAACCGGTATGGGCTGATAACTCGCGCGGTAGGGCCGCGGCACGGTTAAAAATTTATAGGTTAAACAGAAAAAATAACCGGGTATGACCACTGTGTCCATGTCAAAAACGCTGACTAAAATTTTGTCATAATTATAATTATGCTCATCTATCAGCAGTTTCGCCTGTTTAGCCGCCCAAGCCTGGTTAGATCCCTTCCCCTTAATCTCTCCGGCGATGGCGTCGGGGTGAACGGTAATTAAAAAATGCTTAAATTTATCGCCAAATTCGCTGGCAATCGCGGCGGCTCTGGCATAGGCCGCCTCGCCTGCCCGCTCCTCAATCGCCAAAACCATAATCATCTTGTCGGTTGGATAACCGTCCTTAATCAAGGCCTCAAAACTTGGCCTGATGACCTCCAAGCCTTCATTGTATGTTGGAAAAATTACTAAGTGAATTATATCAGTCCAGGCCAATTTTTCGCATTTTTCCCGCCAATCAACGCTAATATTTTTTTTCATGGTTATATAAGCGGCGAAAAGGTTAATGCCCAAGTAAATCACCAATAACAGCCAATAAACATCAAAAGCAATAATAAAATAAGCCACCCAGATCGGCCTTAGCCATGAAAACAGCAATAAAATTATCAAGGTAGACCATGACAGCCAACCCGGTAAAATTTCCAAAAAACGATAAAGCCAGCGATCTTTTTTTGCGGTCAAATCGGTTGCCTTGCTAATTTTATGATAATTCACCCCGTTAGAAATTATGTTTTTCCCTTCTTCTGGCATATTTTAACAAAAATACCCGTTAAATAGCTAATTTCTAACGGGGTTCATACTTTTCTGAATATAACATCCCCGGCCAGATATAGCAAATACAAAAAAACCGTAAAAATCAACCAATTTAAAAAATAATTAATGTCGGAAAAGTAAAGTCCGATAACTTTAATGAATTGTACGGGAAATAAAATCGCGTCCAAACTGTTAAAACGGTTAAATAGGCCGACGAGCACTCCCAGCGCCGTCACGGGTATGGCTAAAGCGATAAAAACGCGTGAAATAAATCTGCTGAATATTTCGCCCGCCAATTTCGCCATTTGCTTCAATAAATAATAAAAAGAAATCCAGCCCAGGCTTGAATATGTGAAAAAGAGCATAATCATCCAGGCATTTTCTTCGCAAACTTTAAACGGCGAATCAGCCGGGCAATAATTCAACAGGTGCCTGACGTCAGTTATAATGTAGGCGGTATTGGGAAAAAATAGCAGCCAAACAAAAAATAAAACGATGGCGATAATTTTTTGCCCGAGGCCGGCCAATCTGGTTTCGGCGGCGTATTTTCTTAAAATAAAATAAAGCGCCAGCGGAGTCAGCGCTAAAATCAAATTCCAAAAAATCGTAAAAAGCTGGTAATCGTTGATGTAGACATCGCCCAGCCAGCGGTAGCGGAGGTAGACCTTGTCCAGACTGAAAATAGAGTTGTGAATTATTCTATCCATAATTTAAAAGTTTTTTTTCGCGCTTATGCTTTTTGGCGAAAAAAATGATTTTTTTCAATTGAAAATTAATCACGCACCACAATAGCTGATGAATTTTTTTTGGCTTGGTCACGTTGATAAACCGGCCGAGCTTAATGGCGGCGAAAAAACTTGCCGGTTCCAGATCGTCAGCGTCAACTAAGGCGTAATCGGTATTAAAATATTTTAAAAAATGCGCATCAGAGGTGGCCAGAAACGGCTTATTGAATCTTTCGGTTATTTTCTTGACTTTTTTATTAGGATTAAACAGCCGCCGCGAATAGAACCAAACATGCTCCACGCTGTCAAACAGATCAATATTTTTGACCAATTTTTTCCGTCCCATGGAAAAACGGCGGTCAGCCAGCGGATGGGCGGCCAGCACGAAAATCCCCGGGTGTTTTTTTTTATAGTCTGATAATTTTTTAAAACTGTTTATTTTTTCAATCTCCCCGGCTTCTTTGGGGTCAATATTTAAGACCACCAAATCATTGCGCATTATTTTTTTCATCTGCAGCTCAATGCCCAATAAAAGCAGAATGCCTTTGCCGGCGGCATATTTAACATAATCGTCCTGATAGACGAATTTTTTATGGCAGGTTAAGCCTAAAACCTTAAACCCGAGCTGTGATGCCCAATCAATCAGCTCATAAACATTGTATTTAATAAGATGGCCTTCGAGCTTATCTTCAAAGGTATGAATATGCAAACTCGCTTTTAGCATCATAAAAAGTCAAGGTAGTTTATAAAACAACCGCTTCATCTTCTTTTAAATTTCCTCCAGCCGCTCCGGCATCACGCTTATTCTCCTCGCTATAATTTTCCCGTTTGCCGGAAAACGGCCGCGGCTGAATCCTTTTGCCCTGAAAATCAACCGGCCCGCTTTTTATAGCCTGATTAAGGCTGATTGCCCCCGGCGCGGACTGATTAATTTTGTTCAGCTCCTGTTTTTTCGCTTCCAGCCTTAATTCTACTTCTTGGTTTTTTTCCTGTTTAGCCAAAGTCAAGCAATTTTTACAAAAAATCGGCCTGATGCCGTCCGGCGCGAACGATACTTGGGTCGCCTGGCCGCAACGGCTGCAGACTGCGTCATGCTTTAACGCCGCCGGCTGATTATTTTTATTCAGCCACGGTTCAGCCGCTCTTTCCTTAATCGCCGGCGGAGCCGGCGGCTTGGGCAGTCTGGCGATTTCTTCCCTGGCCGCGAAGGGCGCGCGGGCGATTTCCCTAGGCTGGCGCCTAACCGCTTCTTTCACGGCCGCCTGATCAGTTTCTTCATTATTGGTATGCCAGCGAGAAATTTTATCTTCCACCACGGCTTTCTGCTTAGCATAGCGTTCGCGCGACACTTTTATGACTTTTTCTTTATTGCCGGTTCTTTCTTCATCGGTTAAAGGGGGCAGGCCGCGGGCGGAAAACGGATCCGAGGATATGCCCTCAATCATCAACTTTATATAAAATTCATACTTCGGCAAATTAACTAAATCCTCTTCCGTGAACACGGGCGTAAATTCTTTAACCAATTCCTCGGCATCGGTCGCGCCGACGCGAAAAACTATAATCGTGCCGACATTGCCAAAAACGGCCGGCTTAACTATTTCCCCCAGCTGTTCAATATACTGATGGGCCATAATCAGATTCAGGCGGTACTTTCTGGCTTCGGATAAAATATTGGCAAAGCTGTCGGTGGTAAAATTTTGAAATTCGTCTATGTATAAATAAAAATCGTGGCGTTCTTTTTCCAAAATATCAACCCGGCTCATAGCCGAAAGTTGGACCTTGGTAATCATCATCGCCCCCAAAAGAGCCGAATTATCTTCGCCGATGCGGCCTTTGCTTAAATTCATAATCAAGATTTTTCCCGAATCCATCACCTCCCTTAAATCAATTGATGATTTTACCTGGCCGACAATATTTCTGACCAGCGAACTGGACAAAAACTGGCCAACTTTATTTTGGATTGGCGAAACCGCTTCGGAGGCGAAATTATTGGCATAGCCGGCGAATTCATTGACCCAAAAAGATTTAACCACCGGGTCCTGGATTTTTTCTATTACTTTTTTGCGAAAGCTTTTATCCGAGAGCATTCTGGTAACCGCCAACAGAGTTGAGCCGGGATAATCCAAAATCGCCAGAATGGCGTTCCTTAAAATATATTCCAGCCGCGGCCCCCAGGAATCGGCCCAAAGCTTTTTAAACACCCCGATTAAGCCGGAAGCGACCAGGTGCCTTAAATGCGGCTCCACCTGCTCAACGATGTTAAAAGCAATCGGATATTCCATGTCAGCCGGATTAAAATAGATTACATCATTAACTCGGCTGGCCGGGATGTATTCAACAATTTTTTCCGCTAAATCACCGTGCGGATCAACCACCATAACGCCCTTGCCGGCCCTGATATCATCAACAATCATATTTTCCAGGATGGTGGATTTTCCCATGCCGGTTTTTCCGATTAAATACATATGCCGGCGCCGGTCGTCGGTTTTAATTCCAAATTTTCTATGCTGGTTGCGGAAATTGGCTTCCGCGAACGCGGCAATATCTTGAGGCATAACTTTCTGTCATTGCGAGGAGCGCTAGCGACGAAGCAATCTCACGAACTATTATTTCTGTAAGCATCCGTGAGATTGCTTCGCTCCTTTCAGTCGCTCGCAATGACAATAAAAAATTTATACTACCGGCAAATTTGCCGGCGGTCCGGCCGCCGGTTTGGCGCTGTCGCCATTAGTTAAAGTAAAAATATTTTCCGTTCTGGCCGCGCCGGCTCCCAGCTCCTTGGCCGCGCTTTCCATGATAACGGGCAGGCCGGACGGCGGTTCGGCCTTGCGGCCAGGCGCTTTTTGTACCAATGGCGCCTTGACCACGGCTTCCAGCGGAAAGTGCCAAATTGATGCCAATTCTTCAATATTTAATATATGCGGCGAGCGCCCCCTGGCATCGCTTCTGAATTTATAGGCTATCATTAATTTTATTTTGCGCAGGTTGAGCCGATAATGGCCGAAAATAATTTCGTAGCGGAGCTTGGTTTGCGTGCCGCCATCGCCCGTATCCGGCTTATAAGAATTCAAGTCGTTAAAATTAAACTGCTTCATATGGCCGGTCATGCCGTAGGACACTTTATTTTTATTCATAGCCTCTTTTTTGGCTATATAGACAAATCTGATTTTTACGGCGAAGCCCAGTTTACCGACTTTTTCCTGAATTTCCTCAACTTGCTTCTTTTGCCTGGGCTTCAAATTCATCATTTTGAATTGCGGCTCTTTGTCCTCGGCTTTCTGTTCTTTAATATCGCCCCAAATACTGTAAATCATCTCGCTGGCCGCGCCCAGGGCGTTAAGCAGGCCGTCTAAAATTTTATCAACTAAATTATTCCTGGCGGCTTTTTCGCCGATAATTTTTTTAATCTCGTTTTCACCTTCTTCCGCCCAAGCGCTGTCAGTCGGAATAACTAAAATTTGATACCATAACTGCTCGCCTTTCTTCATACTGCCCATTAAATCCATCAGCGCGGCCATGGGATCTTTATACTGGGTCTCCGGCTCGCCCATCATATGTTCAAAATGCTTGTAGGTTTTTATGGGATAAACCGAATTCTTCACTAATTTGAATTCAGTGCCGTAAATATCATACTGATCGTCAGGGAAATGCGTGGGATAACCCTGGGTATAATCATTAACTTCGGTAATTTCCGCGTCCGGATACTGGGAATATAGGGCCGCTTCCAGCACATTGCGGTATTTTTCCGGCAGCCAAACTAAAAATTGGATAAAACCCTCAATACTGACGATTTCAAAACTAAAATACAACTGCCACTCGCCCAGCCACCATTTTTCATATAAATCTTTGGTGCCGTGCGCGCCGGCCAAGTAGGAAAACATATTTTCCACGGCCATGGGCGTTTGCGCGTTGCCGCGCGGCACGTCAATGGCCAGTAAAATTGTCTTTTGCGCCGCGCCATAAGCCAATCTTTTATATCTTAGCCAAACCTGGCAAACTCCGTAAATAAACGTTATGGCAATGGGAATCCAGCCAACATACAAAAATAAGCTTACTAAAAACTGATCCGGCGGCAAATTAAAAAAATCTATCAGCGGTTGTAAATTCAAGACGATATCCATGATAGTTGGTTAACCAATTAACTGATACTATTTTACCATATTCATCCGATTTTGCCAAATATAAATGAACAAAAAACACTCGGTGTCCGCCGGGGGCCGAGTGTCTAAAAGATTAGAGACAATTTATAAAACCACAGTTTGGCCGGCCTTAAGGTTATAGTGGCCATCCGTGGTGATGGAAAATTTTTCCCGATTCATCAAGGCTAAATTAATCGTGGCCTTTTTTACCAATCTTTGGCCTAAAACTTTATTGATTATTTCTTCGCGGCTTAATGGCCGCCCGGCTTCCGTCAAAATTTGCTCAATCACATCGCTAACCGTGCCTTTTTGGTAGCCCCATTCTCTCAAGCCGTAAAGGCCGCGGCCGACCAAAATGTATTTGCCGTCCAAAATCAATTCATTGTGCACGGTGGCGGCGTTGGCAATTTTTCCGTCAAAGCTGACTTGATTAATCCGGTCGGCGATTCCGGCAAAATGCAGGGGTTTGCCGCTGTGCTTTAACACCAGATAAATTTTATCATTAATTGTTTTCGGCCTGATTTCACGCCAATCGTCCAAACCCCAATAGCCGAATTTATTCTGCTCAATTTTTTTCGCGGCTTGCAGAATGGAATAAATGGCTTTATTTTGATTAACCACTTCGGCGCGCTCGGAAAATAAACCATTGGTTAAAACGCCGGAGATATCCAAATTGCCGGCTTGGCTGAATTTAGCTTGATTGATTTTATAAGCGTCAAGCTCTTTTGACAAGGCAATCAGATCGCCGGTTATCAGCACCCGCTTGGCTTGCCGAATTTTTTCTAAAAGCTCCAAAGTTAACACCTCCAGATGTTCCAAGGATTGGAATTTTAATTTAAACGACTCTTTAAACAGTTCGGAATCATTAACTTCTTCAAATTCATCAGGCAGGAGCCGGGAAATTAAGAAGCTAAAATGCCGCTTATGCTTGGCTTCGTTTTCGCCTTTCGCGCCAGCGCCTAAAGACAAATTAACCAAATTTTTAAATAAATATTCTTTTTCCATCAGTCCGCCATGCTCTTCCAGCAAATGAATAACCACATTTCGGAGCCCGCTTAAGTAATTATCCGAATTTTCCCGCTGTTTTAATCTTTTAATGCTTAAAGTTTCTATCTGCCTGATCCGTTCTCTGGTTAAACTATGAATTTTACCGATTTCTTCCAGGGTTTCCCGGCGCTCATGGCGCAAGCCAAAGCGTCTGGCTAAAACATCGCGCTCTCGGGGGTCAAGTTCATTAAACAAATTGTTTATAATCTCAACCGCGTCAAGCCGCGCCACTTCTTCGGCCTGATGATTGTCAATTATTTGATCTAAGATTGATTTATTTTCCATAGTATTAGTCCGCCAGCTGGCTTATTAAGCAAGAGTATTGATTTTTTGTCCAGGCATTTTATCGCAATATATTAACATATTCTTTTTTATAAGTCAATAAAATAAACAAATAACAAACAAAAAAGGCTAAAATAAGCCTTTTTATTTAAAATTAAACAACCAGCTGTTTATTTGCCAAAATGTTGAATTTCTTCTTCTAAATTTATTTTATATTTAATTTTTACCCTATTTTTAACAAACTTTATCAGCCTATCTACGTCGGCAGAGCTGGCTTGGCCGGTGTTGACGATAAAATTGGCATGAGTTTCACTGATTTTAGCGTGCCCGCGGCTTAGGCCTTTAAGGCCAAGCTGATTAATCAAATAGCCAACACCGATTTTTCCGGCTCTAACCAAGCCTTTGGTCCGCAGTTCCAGAGCTAAATTTTTATTCAGGCTTAACAATTTATCATACTCCAAATTTTTAAAGACACAGCCGGCGCTGGGTTGTTTCGGCTGAATTTGCAAGCGATGCCGCATGTTTTTTCGCGTCAGCCGCCTAATTTCCGCTTTATTCCCCGGTTTCATCATTAAGTCAGCTTCAACAATTAGCAAGCTATTATCTTGTTTAAAAACAGAATCGCGGTAGCCAAAACCGCACCGGCTCTTTTTCAATTTAAAAAACGCGCCTCGGTTTAAATCATAAACTTTGACCGCCGCGGCCTGTCCTCCAATATCACTGCCGTAAGCTCCGGCGTTGCCCCTAACCGCGCCGCCCAGATGGCCGGGAACGCCGACGGCCCATTCCAAACCCGATAAGCTGGCCGATTCGGCCGCCTTCACCAGTTTGGCTAAACTGGTGCCGGCCCAAGCAGATAAATAGTTTCCATTAACCGAGTATTTTTCTCCGGAAATTTTTATTACCAATCCTTTAACAAGCTTGCCGGCCAGCAAAATATTGCTGCCGCCGCCGATAACCGCTAAAGGCAGACCTTTAGCCTTAGCCCACCTTGCCGCCGCTAAAAGCTCGTCCTCATTTTTTACAATTACAAAAAATTGCGCTTTGGCGCTAAGGCGAAAGGTGTTGAAGAAGGTTAGATCAAAATTTTTACTTATTTTTATTTCCTTTAGCATTCGCTTCTACCCGGCTTTAGCCGGCTTTTAAATTAACTCCGGCTGAAGCCGGTCAGAAATATTATTAGGGCAGCAGCACCGCGACAATGGACAAATTATCCAGATTTATCTGCGGTTCAATGGTGGCGCTTTGCCAGACTTCATTGTTTTCCTTAATAACATTGCCCACCCGGCCCACGACTAAGCCGCGAGCGATGTATTGCTCCAGACCGGAGGTGGCGGCCAAATCGCCGATCTTTATATTTTCCGTCTGGGGAATAAATTCCATTTTAACCGTCAAGCCCATTTCACCGTGAGCGATGCCGGATGTTATATTTTTACCAAGAATAGAAACGGCCAGCTTGCAGTTTTTATTGGTAATCAGGCAGGCTTCGGCAAGATTATCCTTTACGCTAATAATCTTGCCGATAACCACCCCCCGGCTTGATGTGCCAAAAGACTCGGAGCTGACAACCGGCAAGCCGGGGAATAAACCGTCATTCAACCCCTTATCAATCGCCACTGTCTGGCTGTCTTGAGCGCCGCCGGTCAAATCGCCGCGGGAAATGATGTTTGCCATTAAATAATGGGCCGTATTTTTATCTAAAAAATTCAGTTGTTTTCTCAATATCAAATTTTCATCCTGCAAAAACTTCAGCTGGGCGTTTTCGGCAGTCAAGCGGTTAACATCCGCTCGCGCCCGTATTAGCTCTTCCGCTAAATTCGGCTTGCTGGTTTTAGCGCCGTAAGTTTGGCTCACTGAAGAACCGGCCGAATAAAAAATCCTGGCTATCGGCTTAAACCACCGGCTAATCAAGGATTCCACCGGGTTCAAAATCCCGAGGCCGTGCAGAGAAATCAGCAAGGCAATAACTATTATGACATAAAGATATTTTCTGGCATTTAGCTTGATCATATTAATTAAAATTTCTAATAAAATGCCTAATTTCAAATGACCAATAAAAAATTGATTTAGAAATTAGGAATTGGTAATTAGATATTTTCCTTAGTATTCTTCCGTTACCGGCGACAAAACTTTGGCCAGCAATTTTGGATCAGCCAGCAAAATGCCTGTTCCTCTGACGACGCAGGTTAACGGATCCTCGGCCACCCTGACCGGAATTTTTGTGGCCTGGGCGATTTCTTTGTCCAGGCCGCGCAGAAGAGCCACGCCGCCGGTTAAGATTATGCCATGTTCATAAATATCCGAAACCAATTCCGGAGGCGTGGTTTCCAGAGTTATTTTAATATTTTCAATAATTTGGCGGATGATTCTAGCCATCGCTTCCCTGACTTGGCTATCGGTAATCATTACCTCTTTGGGCAAGCCGTTGATCAAATCGCGGCCGCGGAGCGGCATGTCAATCGGTTCTTTCAGCGCGGCGGCCGAACCGATTTTAATTTTAATATTTTCCGCCACTTGCTCGCCGATTAAAATGTTAAACTCCTCGCGCACGTATTGGATAATGTCATTATCCAAAGCGTTGCCGGCCAGCCGCAGCGTTTTCCAAGCCACCACTCCGCCCAGAGAAATGACGGCAATTTCCGTGGTGCCGCCGCCGATATCCACCACCATGGTGGCTTGCGGCCCGGTAACATCCACGCGAGTGCCGATAGCCGCGGCCATTGATTGCTCAATTAAAAAAACCTGGCGCGCGCCGGCGGATTTGGCCGCGTCCTCCACGGCTTTTTTTTCCACTTCGGTGATGTCCAGCGGTATGCCGATGACCACGCGCGGCCGCGGCACCAGCGTGAAATACTCGGAGTGCACTTTATCAATAAAATACTTCAGCATTTTTTCCGTGACTTCAAAATCGGAAATCACGCCGTCCACCAGCGGCTTAATGGCCTGGATATGAGGCGGAGTTTTGCCCAGCATTCTTTTGGCTTCCAGACCCACGCATAAAATTTCGTCGGTGCGCATATTGACCGCCACCACCGATGGTTCATTGATCACTATCCCCTTTTCCGGCGTATAGACTAAAGTGTTAGTCGTACCCAAATCAATCCCCAAATCTTTGGAGAATCTTCCAAAAAATTTATTTAGCATGTTTTCAGTCTACCCTAAATAGGTTCGGTTTGTCAAAAAGCGAAAAAACAGACACTCGGTGTCCCTGTGGACACCGAGTGTCTTAACATTTATCCCCTTCCAAAGGGGGAATTTTATTTTCGTCATTCCTGCGCAGGCAGGAATCCAGAAATGTATTTTTTATCATTTCCTACCAAACGCAGGCCTGCGTAGAAGTCGCGTTAATCCAACTACTGCCATTGCAGACGCAAAAAGCATATAAGCTATTCAAGGCAATAGACCCGGCATTGTTCGCGCCGCAAGCTACCGGCTGGCTGGTATTTTTATTTAATTTCATATAGCCGTTCACATCCAAAGTCGCGGCCGGGGTGGAGGTGGCAATGCCGACGTTGCCATTCCCGTCAATTATCAATCTATCACTCGTGCCCAGCGCCGTGGATGAAGCGATTTTAAATTTCCCTGCGTCGCTCTTATCCATACCGATAGTCCATTTATAGGTTGAACCTGAAGCGCCGGAAAATTCCAGGCCGGCTTTAGTGGCGCTGTAAATGGTTAATAAATTATTTGGAGTGGTGGTGCCGATGCCCACATTGCCCGAAGTCTGCTGAACCACGAACTGATTCGTACCCACGGTTAAACCGCCGGTAGAAAAAGTTGAAGTGGCGGTAGCGCTGGTAACCGCCAGATTACCGGCCGTAGAAATATTATTGCCGATCGTCGTAGCCGCGCTGACAATAGCGGCCGTGGCCAGAGTGGCAATCAGGCTGGCCAGAGCGATTTGTAAAAGGAGTTTTGATTGAGGCATAAGTTTTTGTTAATAGTAAAAGACACTCGGTGTCCCGTGGACACCGAGTGTCTGAAATTAAAAAAATCAGCCGAGCTTAATTTACTCTCTCTCTCGTAAAATTGACTATATTAAAGTTATTCATTGTTAACTTTTTAAAACTTTCTTTTCCAATAGTTCAACTCGTTTTTGCAATTCAACCGGCTCAAAGCGGTAAGCCACGTTGGATACCTTCAATTAAAGTTTTTCGTGGTCGTCCTTTGATTCTTTAAAACCTTCTTTCATTTCACTTTCAATTTTATCGAAACGATGCCCTACAACGAGCTTATTATTTTAATAATATTTCATTGGTAACAGCTAAAACTTCTTTTTTAAAATAAGCCTTTACTTTTTTCCAGTCAGCTTCAAAGAATATTTGCGGCTCCGGGTCGCTTTCCGCGTCTTCAAAATAAATCAGGCTTTTTAAAATATGATGATAATCATGAGCCACGAAAGGATATTGCGCTTTTATTCTTTTCACCAAGTTTTCCAGCGGCTCTATGTTTTTCGCGCACCAATAAAGGTCAAAAAAGTCGCGTTTGCGCCCGCGCTGGGAAATGGCGATAATTTTCATTACGGCGATATCCAGCGGCTGTAAAATTTTAATCGCGCCATATTTAATATATTCTTGCTTTGGCACAAAAAACGGATAAGCGATAAAACTCACTTTCGCTTTTAGCAACTCGCCATAGATGGTGTTTTTTCTATTTATGGTTGTCGCCCAGTTGTTATTGCCTAGAAAATTATCAAGCAATTCCGACCTGTCAAATTCTTTTTCCGTGGTAAAAAAATCCAAATCAACCGACTTGCGATTTCCGGTTTGTAAAGACAGAGCGGTTCCGCCGGCCAGGTACCAGCCTACCTGGCTAAGCCACGGCTGTTCGGACAAAAAAATAAAAGCTTTTTTTGTTTCCGGCGGTATAATTTTAAAATTAGAGTCTATTTTTTTTCTAAAATCAACGTCCATAAATTTTTTGTTTCCGGCATTAAGGAGCGCGATTTAGCCACCACGCTTGTTAATAGCGGCTTTTCATAATAATGATAAAGCCATTTTACTTCATTATCATGGCCAAAATCCAAAATCCGCTCAATAATATATTGCGCGTTCTTCTTTACGTCTATTTTGTCAGGGTTAGTGTCCCAAAATAAGGCTTGTCTGAACTGTATCATGTATATATTATAGCACAATGACGTCGGACGTGCCAATGGACGTGCGGCGGCTTAATGTATATCAACTTTATTTTTTTCCCAGCTTCTCCCAGACCACGAGCAAGGGCGAAGCCACGAAAATTGAAGAATAGGTGCCGGTAAAGATGCCGACGGCTAAAGCCAGGACAAAAGTTCTGATGCTGGCGCCGCCGAAGATGATAATGGCGAGCAAAACCAGGAGTACAGTCAGGGAAGTATTAAGCGAACGCACTAAGGTTTGGTTTAAGCTGGAATTAACTGTCTCTTCAAAATTCAAATCGCTTTTCGGCAAATTCTCGCGGATGCGGTCAAAGACCACGATCGTATCATGAACCGAATAGCCCAATACGGTAAGGACCGCGGCCACGAACGGCGTATTGATTTCAATGCCGTAAAAATGCCCTAAAGCCGCGAACACGCCCATAGTAATGATCGTATCATGGAACATGGCGATAATGGCGGCCAAACCGAATTTCCAGGACGCGACCGGGCGGGAAACTTTTCTAAAAGCGTAAGTAATGTAGCCCAGCATGGCGATTAAAGCAAAAAAAATGGCCCACAGAGATTTGGCTTTTAGCTCCGCGCCAATTGACGGCCCGACCGATTCAAAACGCAGCTCCTCCAGCGAATTATTTTTGTCCAGCTGTTTGGCCTGATCGGTTAATTTGCCTAGCACCGCCTGATGAACTTCCTCGGAGGTTTCCTGAAACTTTAACAGCAGATCCTGATTGCCCACCGGCTGAACTATCAGGCTGTTTAATTTCAAACCGGCCAGACTTTGCTCTACTTGATTAACTGTCGGGGTCGCACTGGCATACCGCGCTTCCAGCAAACTGCCGCCGGTAAAATCAATGCCGTATTTAAAGCCCCAAATTATCAGCGCCGCCAAGAAAACAATGAACAGCGCCGAAGATATAGTCAGCCAGATATTTTTCTTTTGGATTATTTTGAAGTTAGTCATAACTCATTCTGTCATTGCGAGGAGCGTTAGCGACGAAGCAATCTACGGTTAATGTCCGGGTATGTGAGATTGCTTCGCTCCCTCCGGTCGCTCGCAATGACAATTTTGATATTATTTTTTCACTGATGTAATCAGCCCGTGCCTTTTTTCCAGCCAGGCCGCCGGTATCAGGCTTAAAAAATTGCGCGTAATAAAAATGGCCGTGAACATGGATATAATGACTCCCAAGCCCAGAGTCACCGCGAAGCCTTTGACCGCGCTGGTTGTGAACACGATCAAGATTAGACAAGTCAACAGGGTGTTAAAGTTACTGTCCCTGATGGATGGCCAAGCGCGTTTAAAGCCTTCTTCTATGGCGCTGGTCAGCGGACGGCCGTTGGCTATTTCCTCTTTCATTCTGGCAAAAATTAAAATGTTGGCATCCACGGCCATGCCCACGGACACGATGGCTCCGGCCAGGCCGGACAAGGTTAAAGTCACCGGCGACAAGCCGCCAATGAAATATAATAATATATAACTTAAAAAGGCGAACAAAATAAACCAAGCGTTAATCGTAATGCCGACCAAGAGAAATATGCCCACCAAAACCAAGGCCGCCATGGAAAAGCCGATCTTAAACATAGCGAAGACCAGCAGGCTGTAGACTGCCAGAGCAAATACGGACATTAAGCCGGGCAAACGGTAGAAAATTATCATGAATAAAGCGATGATAATGAAGGCAATCAGGCCGGCTTTTAAGCTGTCGGCTACTGATTTTTGCCCCAAGCTCGGACCAATGGTTTCCTGATTGACCAAATTTATAGGCACGGGCAAGGCTCCGGCATTCAGCCTCTGCGCCAACAGCTTGGCTTCAGTAATGCTGAACTTACCGGAAATTACGGCTTTGCCGCCGCTGATTTTTTCATTAACATTCGGCATGCTGATAGGATAGCCGTCCAAATAAATCGCCACCGGCTTGCCCACATTGCGCGCGGTGATGTCTTCAAACATTTTCGCGCCCTGGCTGTCAAAAGCCAGAGACACTTCGGGCGAGCCATAATTGGAATTAAATTCCACGATAGCCGAAGTCAAATTCCTGCCGGTCAGCTCGGTATTCTTCCAGTCGCTCTGCTGGCCGATAAAATCTTCCTGGGTCTTGGTTTTAATGAAAATATGGCTCACCTTTATTTCATCAATATTTTTTTCGTCTTGTTTATAAATTAAGTGCCAACCAAAATCAGTTTCCACCGGTCCGACAATCGTGCCCGCGGCCTGTTTAAAAACCGCGTCTTCAAACGGTTTGACCATGGCGCCAATGCCAAACCAGCCCAAATCGCCGCCCGACGCCTTGGCTCCCGGCTCGGTGGAATTTTGCTTTACCAAATCGGAAAAGTTGGCCGGCGTGGCTTGCGCTTTTAATTTATTAATTTTGTCTAAGGCCTGCTGGCGCGTCAGACCGCTTTCACAGCCGCTCAAACCGGTCCAGCAAATTAACAAATGCGAGGCTTTAACCTGCTTTTCCGCGGTCTGGTTAAATGGATCGGTTTTTACTTGTTTAGCGTCAACTTTAAGAATTTCAAAACCACCGGCAATTCGTCCCAAGTCAGTACTGGTTTTTCCCGCTGGAATATTTTTTGCCAGGTTATATAATTCGGCATTATCTTTTTCGTTTATATAGCCAAGGTCGCCGCCGGAATTTTTAGTTTTATCATCCTGGCTGAAAGCCGCGGCCAAAGCCTTAAAATCGCCGCCGGACAAAACCTTGCCCAAAACTTCAGTGGCCTGCTTTTCCGCGGCTTTATTATAGTCAGCCAGCTGTTTGGCTTCTTCCGGCGTCATCTGCCTGACCGCCTCATTTTGCTCTTTAAATTCCAGAAGCGGAGTTTCGCCGATTATTTTTATGGCCTGTTTAATATCCTTAATGCCGGCTAATTCCACGATGACGCGATAATCGCCGCCGGCCGTGCGATTGATCTGCACATTGGGCTCGCTCACGCCGAAAACATTAACGCGCCGTTCAATCACCTCGCGCACGCCCTCCACCGCGTTATTTTTCTCCGCGGCCGCCACGGCCGAAACATCAGCCTGATAAGTTAACTGCGTGCCGCCGAGCAGGTCCAGCCCCAGCCTGAAAGGAATCTCTTTTACTTTAGGCAATGGCGCTTTTAATTTATCCACGGCTTTATTATAGTAAGCGCCGAAATTCAGCAGTCCGGCCGCCAGCGCCAAAACCATAATTAAAACAAACACCCACCAAACTTTGGCGCGCGCCGTCGGCTTAGACAGCTTCTGCAGGATATTGTCAGACATATATATAATAGTAAATTATCTTTCCAATTAAATCAATACCCCCTCCCATTACCCGATTACCGGCAAATCAAACCTCTCCTGCCGGTATTTTTTATAAAGCTCAAAATTATCCGCGTGATCAAAAGCAATCTGCTCCCTGGGCGGCAGATTATCCAAGTCAAACCATTTAAGCTCGGCCACTTCTTCATCGCCGGTTCCAACCTGTCTAACCGCCTCGGCCATAAAAATCATATCAACATTTTGCCGGTCCTCGGCCGGCCGGTTTGGATTGTCATTTATTCTTAACAGTTTCAGATTGGCAATTTCCCAGCCGCTTTCTTCCATGACTTCCCGTCTGGCGGTTCCGGCTAAATTCTCATCCCGTTCCATGTAGCCGCCCAGCGGCCCCCATTTGCCCGACTCCAAAATCGGCCGGCCATGATAGGTGCCGCGCAAGCCTAAAAGTATTTGATTATCTTTCACCACCAGCACGCCCACGGTCACGTGCCGCAGTTTGGCCCGGCCGTGGTCTTCAAATTCGCAGGTGATCATATGCATTGTCATTGCGAGCCGCGTAATCGCGGCGTGGCAATCTCACTTTTTTGTCATTCCCGCGCAGGCGGGAATCCAGATTTCAGCGGTAGGAAGACAAAAAATATTCAAATCCTTATCTCCTCCCCTCGTCCCAATAACTTAACTTTTCCATTCCTAACCAGTAACGCCTGTTCATCGGTTAAAATTTTCACCGGATATTTTGCGTTCTTTATTTTTTCTTTTAAAAATTCTTTTTGCTCCGGCGTGTAATGTGCTTTCACCAAAAATGGGACGATATTCATGGCAGTTAAATCCGTAACTCCGAATCTTTCTTTTTCTTCTCCCGGCTTTTTCCAGGTGGACACTTCTATTGTCGGACAAGCGATATATGAACCGGCGCTGGAACCGATATAAATTACACCCCTGTCTATTAAATTTTTTACTACTTTATCAAAACTGCTCTCACGCACGGCTTTTAAAAGATAAGAAGTATTCCCGCCTTCAACAAAAATAACTTCTTTGTCAGACAGCATTTTCATTAATTTGTCTTCATTCTTTCCTTCAATGTCTATTTCTTCAAAATCAAAATTCAATTCAGTCATTCTCTGTTTGCACGCAGTTACATAACTATTATCCCGCGCGCCCTTGGCCGCGGTTGTAATGTAAGCAATTTTCATCCGGCTGATCGGCTTATCCAAAAACGACATATCGCCGTCAGTAACAAATTTTCCGCTGGAGGTTAATAATATGGTTTTCATAAATTATCTACAAGTATAACATATTCATGATGTTGACAAGACATTAAAGATAGTATACCATAATAATGTGCTTGCGGGCGCAAGCCCGTTCGGCTAATCCGGCAACGGAGCATAAGCCGATAAGCAGGCACAATAAAAACTCTCTTGAATTTCAAGGGTGTTTTTGTTTATAAAATTTTTGTAAATCAATTTCCGGCTTTAGCATAGCGATCCTAAATCAATTTTAAACAATCCAGCCCTAAATAGCCGGCTTCTATATCAGTCATTTGTCCGCTTCTTAATAATTGTCTGAATTTATTTAGCGGCAAGAGTACAACTTCTATATATTCGCCTGGCTCGGATTTGGGTTCGGAAATTTTGACGCAATCGGTGGCCACAAAACAATAGCGATGAACATTTGAATATGCGCATTCAAAACAGCGAGTAATAAATTTCAATTTGCCCCGATAACCCGTTTCTTCCAATAATTCACGGGCCATGGCCGGTTTCGCACTCTCTCCTCCATCAATCATGCCGCCCGGCAATCCCAGTAATATTTTATTCGGACCCGGTCTGAATTGCTTGGCCAAAATAACTTTTTTATCTTTAGTCAAAGCTAAAACACAAACCGGCTGTTCAACTTTAGATAGATAATAGTCAGACTCGCGTCCGTCCGGCATTTTAAAAATTACTTTTTCCAAGCCTCGCCCATATTTTTTAAATACATCTTCCCGTTTTAAAATTTTCCATTTTTTAATTTTAGTCATAGATATAGCTCTGTCATTATTTAAATGATAAATGGGTATTTGGCAATTAGATTATGTTACATCTTCAACTCAATAAACTCTGGATTCCCGCCTGCGCGGGAATGACAAAATAAGATGGAGGCCGGAATGACAAGGACTACATCCCAATATACGCTACCATACCCTGTAACGGCTCAACCTTATCGCGCCGGGCGGAAAAAAATTTTTGGTCTTCATAAGTGCAGATCGGGCTAACGGAGGTCTGTTTCACGCCCAGCGTACGTAAGCGTGATTCGGCTTCACCGGCTAAGTTTAAATAAGGGCGTCCGTCACGGCGCTCAATATTTTGTTCGGCAAATTGCTCCGCTACGTCTTCGTCCACTTCATAATGGCGAGCGCAGATATGCGGCCCGATAATAATTTTCAAATCTTCAGTCTTTGAGTTATATGATCTTTGCATTTCAGAAACTGTGCTTTCCAGTAGACCGCCGATTAAGCCTCGCCAGCCCGCGTGCGCCAAGCCGACACCTTTAGCCGCCGCGTCATAAAAATAAACAGGCAAACAATCGGCTATGGTAATTGACAGAAACAGATTTGGCGCATTAGTAATCAGCGCGTCCGTGTTCATGAGATATTTGCCAGCATCCAGCTCTCCAACGACCGCCACGTTAGTGCCATGAGCAATGCCGCCAGCCGCTACCCGCGCCGGATCAATCCCCTGCTTTTTAAAATAGCCGTCTCTGTTCGCCAGAACAGCTTCGTCCACCGGCAACCGGTTCCACCAAACCATTGACCTGTCCGGCCACTCGGACAGACCGGCGATTATTTGCGGATTATTATTAAACGCAAGGCGCATATAAATTAATTCTACCCTGCTTTAGCAGGTCGTTAGGGAGCGACAACATTTAAAATAACTCCGGCTAAAGCCGGGCAGAAATAAAAATTATTTCCCGCAGCATCTTTTAAATTTTTTACCCGACCCGCACGGACAAGGGTCGTTGCGCCCGACTTTTTGGCCTTCAGCGTCTTTTACTTTTTCATGAACCAAGTCAATGGTTTCATTTATTTTTCCGGCATCAGTTTTTTTAAACTCGGAAAACGAGCCGGAGTTTTTTTCCATGGTCTTGGCCGGCGCGCTTAACTTTTGCGGACCGATTTTCAGAATAGGCGCCGCGAAATTGCCCAAATCCGCCACTTTAAAAACCGAGTAGACCACCTGCTTTTGAATCAGATTATTCAGTTCATTGTATAAAATATAAGCTTCTTTTTTGTATTCTATCAGCGGATCGCGCTGGCCGTAGCCGCGCAAGCCGATGCCGGCGCGCATATGGTCCATGGCCTCCAAGTGCTCAACCCAGAGCATGTCAATCGATCTGATTAAGACGGCCTTTTCCACCTGCGTCCAATTTATGCCGGCTTCATGAGCCAGCTTAGATATTTTTTCATAATTAACTTTCGCCAGCTCAACCAAATGCTCGCATATTTTTGTTCTGACTTTTACTTTGTCCAATTTATCGCCGTTTTTCAAGAAGCCGGCCAATTCATCCTGCAATTTCGGTTCAACGTTAAAAATTGTGGATGTCATTTGATAAATTTCCTTGATATTCCAATCTCCTGCGCTTTCCGCCGCGGTATGGAAAATCACGGCCTGGTCAATTTCATTGGCAATCATTTCCAGAATTATGGCGGACAGATTATTGCCGTCATTCCCGCCCGTCTCGCCGGAGCGAAGCCGAGGCGGGCGCAGGCGGGAATCAAGATGATTTTGCATTTCAACTTCTTTCTGGATCCCCGGGTTCTCCCCCGCATCAAGTGCGGGGTCGCCCGAGGATGACGGAATAAACCCTTCCGCTATTTCCAAAATTTCACGGCGCTTTTTATAAATCGTTTCCCGATGCTTATTAATAACGTCATCGTATTCCACCAAATGTTTTCTGATGTCAAAATTATTGCCTTCCACTTTGCGCTGGGCCGATTCAATGGAGCGCGACACCAGGCTGTTTTCAATGGGCATGTCTTCCGGCACTTTAAGGGCCGACATCAGATTTTTCATGCGGTCGCCGCCGAAAATCCGCATCAAATCGTCTTCCATGGAAACGTAAAATTGCGACGAGCCCGGATCGCCCTGGCGGCCGGCGCGGCCGCGCAATTGGTTGTCAATGCGCCTGGCTTCATGCCGTTCCGTGCCGATGATGTGCATACCGCCGGCCTGTTTAACTTTTACCTGTTCATCAGGGTCGGTGGGATTTCCGCCAAGAATAATATCAACGCCTCGTCCGGCCATGTTAGTGGCAATAGTAACCGCGCCTAAACGGCCGGCTTGGGAAATAATCTGCGCTTCTTTTTCGTGATGCTTGGCGTTTAAAATTTGCGGGCGCAAGCCTTGGCGCTCCATCAGTTCGCCCAAGAGTTCATTTTTTTCAATGGAGATGGTGCCCACCAAAACCGGCTGGCCGGTGGCGTGCCGGCGCTTAACTTCCTCCACCACGGCCGTGAATTTTCCCATTTCCGTGCGATAAATCAAATCATTTAAATCCTGCCTAACCATCAGCCGGTTGGGCGGGATGACCACGGTTTCCAGCTTATATATTTTGGCAAATTCCTCGGCTTCGGTTACGGCCGTGCCGGTCATGCCGGCCAATTTTTTATACATTCTGAAGTAATTTTGAAAGGTGATGGTGGCCAGAGTCTGCGACTCGCGCTGAATTTCCACTTTCTCTTTGGCTTCAATCGCCTGATGCAAGCCTTCGCTGTAGCGCCGGCCGAACATCAAACGGCCGGTGAACTCATCCACGATGATCACCTCTCCCTCCTTAATCACATAATCGCGATCGCGCTTAAACAGCACTCGCGCTTTTAACGCCTGCTCAATATGGTGCACGTCGCCCAAGCCGGCCGAGGTGTAAATATTTTCCACGCCCATCATTTTTTCCATCTTGGCGATGCCGGCTTCGGTTAAAGTGGCGGCGCGCATTTTCTCGTCAACATTATAATCATCGTTTTCCGTGAGGCGCTCCACCAATTCGGAAAAACGGTAGTATTTCTCGGTTGACTCTTCGGCTGGCGCGCTGATGATTAGCGGGGTGCGCGCCTCATCAATTAAAATTGAATCCACTTCGTCAACAATAGCGAAATTCAGGCCGCGCTGCGCCATGGAGGCCAAATCCGGCACCATATTATCGCGCAAATAATCAAAACCAAACTCATTGTTCGTGCCATAGAGAATGTCGCAAGCGTAGGCCTGTTTTCGCGGCACCAGAATTAACCCCCCTTCGCCCCCCTTTGAAAGGGGGATAGGGGGGGTTTCTGTTTGTTGATAAACATACGCTGTTTCATGCGTTATACATCCAACCGTCAACCCCAAAAAATCATAGACCCGCCCCATCCATTCGCAGTCGCGCTTGGCCAAATAATCATTGACCGTAATCACATGCACGCCCTGGCCGGTGAGCGCGTTTAAGTAAGCCGGCAAGGTCGCGACCAATGTCTTGCCCTCGCCAGTTCTCATTTCCGCGATTTGCCCTTGATGCAAGGCCAGTCCGCCCAGCAACTGAACGTCGTAATGCCTCTGGCCCAGAACTCTTTTGGCGGCTTCGCGCGCCACCGCGAACGCCTCCGGCAGAATAGAGGTTAAGCCTCTTTCAACCTCGCTTACTGCCAGCTTCTTCTTCAGCTCTCCTGTTTGCGCCCGCAATTCTTCATCGCTCATAGCCTGATATTTTTTTTCCAAACTATTAATCTGGCCAGCGATCGGCCGCAAATTTTTTAACACCTTTTCATTCGGATCGCCAAAAATTTTATCAATTATGCTCATATTATAAAACACACGCTATAGCGTGGCATTAATTTATTATACAAATAATTATACCGCCAATCTTCTCAAAAAGCAAGAGAAAGTTAGATTAAATCAGCGCGCCCAGCTTCTGCTCTTTCTTTTTCCGGTCAATTTTTTTATCCTTATATTTTCTAATCGCCAGCTCCAAATGGTCTTTAACTTTATCAATCGCCTTGAATAAATCTTTTTCCGTTTTGGCCACGCGCAATAAATCGCCGCCAATAGCCAAATTAGCTTCGGCGCGGTAAATTTCGCCTTTAAGATGATGGTTGCTGATTTTACTGACCTCCAAGCGCGCGTTGATCACTTTAAACTTGCCCAAATACTTATCCAGCATGTCCATTTTTTTCTGAACATGATCTTTAAGCTTGGGCGTCAGTTCCAAATTCGTGGCTTTGATGTTTAGCTGCATATACGTATATTGTCATTGCGAGCGACTGAAAGAAGCGAAGCAATCTCACATACTCGGAATTTAACCAGAGATTGCTTCGTCGCTACGCTCCTCGCAATGACAGTTAATGTCAAAATATTTTGTCCCAAATGGCCTTGAAAATTCCGCCAAATTTTGAAACATCTTTCAGGGTCACCAAGAGCACCAGCGCCATCAGCAGGGCGAAGCCGATATTATGGATCGCGCCTTCCACTTCTTTTTTAACCGGCGAACCCTTGATTTTTTCAATGATTAAAAATAACACTCGTCCGCCGTCCAGCGCCGGAAAAGGAAAAAAATTTATTACCGCCAGATTAATTGACAAGAGAGCCGTGAATTGCATTAAGTAGATAAAGCCCATCCGCGCCACCTGGCCGGTGATAGCGGCAATGCCGACCGGCCCGGCCAAGTCAGCGGACACGCCCTGGCCGGCGAGCAAACCCTTAAGCAGTTCATAAAATGCCAAAATAATCGCCCAGACTAAGCTAAAGGTCGTGATTAAGCCCTGCCAAATTGCCAAATACCAAGGATAACTGACCACGCCGGTTTGGCTCAAAGCGATGCCGATGCCGCCACGGCCGGTTTCTTTGATTATTACGGGAGTAATTTTTTCATTAAACTCATCGCGGCCGCGCTTTATTTTATAATCAAGCTGTTGCCCGGCTTTGGAACCGACGTATGCTTGCAATTGGCCGAAGTTCAAGAACTGCTGGCTGTCAATGCTTAATATTGCATCGCCAATCCGCAAACCAGCCGCCGAAGCCGGGGAATCTTTAATAACCTGGACAATCTGAATTTTTTGATCTCTGACATTAGCTCGCGGATCAATGCCATTATCCAAAGCTTGCGGCAAACCCGCCAGGTAGCCGGAAATAATCAGGACCGAGGCTAAAATAACGTTCATGATTACGCCAGCGGAAAGAATAACCGCCCTTTGCCAAACCGGGCGGCAGGCAAAACTATCCGGCTCATTTTTCTGATCGCCGTTTTCCCCCTTGATTTTTACAAATCCGCCCAAAGGCAGCCAGTTGATTGAGTAAACCGTGCCTGGCGCGTCAGCCACTTCTTTCGCTCCCCAAACTAATTTCCATTGGCCGGCCGCGTTTTTATAAATGCCGAAAGCGCGCGGCGGAAAACCAAAACCAAATTCCTCGGCCTTAACGCCAAAGCGCCGCGCCATCATAAAATGGCCGAGCTCATGGGCGAAAACCAAGACGGACAGAACCAGAATGAAAATGATTATGGTTAAAAGCATATTAACTATATTAAGCGAAATTTGTTAAGATTAAATGAAACTGAATTGTCATTGCGAGGGAGCTTCGGCGACCAAAGCAATCTCCGGTAAAAATCCACAGACATGCCGTTGAACCAGAGATTGTCTGGCTACGCCAGATCTGGCATAGCCATGGCTTCGCCCCGCATCCGCGGGGCTCGCAATGACAGCGGATCTAGATCGTCATAATCTCTTCTTCTTTTTTATCTTTGGTTTTTTTCAGTTCATCGTTCTGGCGGGAAATTTCTTCGTCCAGCTCCTTGATAAACCTGAATTTATCGTCCTCGCTCAAATTTTTGCTTTTAAACGCCTCTTCAATTGACTCCTTAATCTCATCGCGCGTCTGGCGCAAAGCAATTCTGGCTGTTTCCATTTTTTCGTTTAATTTTTTTACCAGTTCTTTGCGGTTTTCTTCGGTTAATTGCGGCACCACCAGCCTGATTTTATCGCCTTCATTGACCGGATTGATTCCCAAGTTGGCGGCTACAATGGCTTTTTCTATGTCTTTGGCGGTAGTTTTATCCCATGGCGCTACTAAAATACTGCGGGCTTCCGGCACGCTGATTGAAGCCAATCCAACCAAAGGAGTTTTGGCGCCATACGCTTCCACTAAAATTCCGTCCAAAATCCCCGGATTGGCCCGGCCGGTGCGCAAGCCGGCGATGTCTTTCTTAAAAAAATCAATAATTTTACTAAAATCATTTTGTTTTGCTTGGATGTATTGATTCATATTTTTTAGATCATTATTTTAAACTTTTAGCCGCCAAATATATAATACTCGGATTTTTCTGATCAAGCAAGAGCCGCCAGCCGGCGCGGTTGGTGGGCAATTTTTTCGCGGACCAATTTTTACCCCCATCCAAAGAACGATAAAAGGTCGTGTCGGTTGCGTAATAAATCTCCGCGGTATTATTAGGGTTAACCGCGATTGTATTGATTCTGGCTCGCTGCTGCGGAGTCAACAGCGCTATGCTGGACCAGGCATTGCCTCCGTCGGTTGATTTTATCAAGCCATAGTTATTGGCTAAAAATATTTCGGTCTTTTCTTTCTTTACCATAACCAAATCGCGAAAGCGCTGGCTATCGCCGAAATTTTTTAATTTATCCGACAAGCTCGCCCAAGTCGCGCCGCCATCAAGAGAGCGGAACAGGCCTTGGGAAACTGTGCCGGCAAACACCGCCTTGCCGCCGGCCGGGCTAATTACGATTTTTTCCACTTGGCTGTCCAATCTGCCCGCCACCCGCCAGCTTAAGCCTCGGTCCGAACTTTTTATTATATCGCCGCGCGAAGTGCCGATGAAAATATTGGCGCTGGAAAAACTATCTATGGCCAGCGAGGTTATTTTTGCTTGCAGATCATTATCAAAATAAGCCTGCGACCAGCTGCGATTGCAATCAGCTGATTTATAGACTTTGTTAGCGGCGGCGGCATAAATAACGCACTTATCCGCCGGATCTATGGCAATAGCGGCCACGCTGATTTTTCCCAAACTAGCGGCTATTTGCCAGCTATCTCCGCTGTTGTAGCTAAAAAATAAGCCATTATCCAAACTACCGGCGTAAATTGCCTGGCTATCGCCCGGATCAAAGGCCAAAGAGGCGATATCAACGGATGCGAAACTCCTGCTGGCGCCGACGCTTTGAATCAAAGTTTTCTGCTGCCAGGTGGTTCCTTTATCAACCGACTGATAGATGCCGCCGTCAGTCGCTCCGCCGGCGCCAACGCCGATATTGCTGCCGGTATTGACCGTTAGGCCGCAGCCGGACAAGACTAAAGTCAGCATTAAGGCTAAAAAAATAATTTTAAATTTTTTTATTGGCATATATTATTTGTCATTGCGAGCCCCGCGGATGCGGGGCGAAGCAATCTCACGAACAAAAAACTTTAATTTAAACTTTCCATCCGTGAGATTGCTTCGCTACGCTCGCAATGACATGTTAAAAACTCACCGCCACATTCTCCAGCGCCAGCCTGGGATTAACGTTGGCCGCCAAATAGTCTCGGCTTTGCTTTAAAACATTAATTAGGCTTAATAGCGATTTTAGGTTAAATCTGCCTTTGGCCGCGGACAATTCTTCGGCGAAAGCTTCATGCTGGGCCAAATCGGCCAGATTCAAATCCAGGAGCATCAAATCCCTGGCTAAATTTTGCCAAACCTGAAGCGCGCCCAAAGCCAGTTTTACCGCCTCCTGCCCGCTCGCTTCCTTGCCGATGATATTTTCAATGGCGCTGAAGCGCGAGTTGATGTCAGGGCTTAACAGCCCGATAAACGATCGCGCCAGCCGCTGATAATCTTCATAATATTCACGGTTTTGCAAAAATTTTATTGCCAGAGCCGGCCGGCCGGCCGCCAAGCGCGAAAAATTCTTGGCCTGGCTCCTCTGGGCCTGATAATTTTTAATCAAATCGTCGTAAATCGCGGCGCTCTTAACCGGCGAAAAATTTAAAATCTGGCTGCGCGATAAAATAGTTTTTGGCAAAACATCAATGTCGGCGGCGGTCAAAATTATCACCACCTTAATCTTCGGCTCTTCCAAAGTTTTGAGCAAAGCGTTAACCGCGCCTTCGCTCAAATTTTCCGCGCCCTTTATAATGCCGATTTTATATGAATTTAAAAATGAGCTCAAGCTTAGGCTTCTGATAAAATCCCTGACCTGATCAATGGAAATATTTTTTTTATCAGCCGGTTTTTTTATTAAATAAATGTCGCTATGGATTCCTTTGGCCGCGGCCAAGCAGGCCGGGCACTGGCCGCAAGGCAGAGCCGGCGCGCCTTCAGCTTCGCAAACCAAGCTGCGCGCAAAAAAATAAGCGGCCGTAGTTTTACCGATATTGGCCGGACCGGTAAAAATATAGCTCCCGGCAACCTTCTTATTGGCCAAACTTTTTTCTAAAAAATCAAAAATATGACTGTTGCCGACGATGGGCCAGTTGAGTTTATTTTTATGGGTTTTCATAAAAATATTATAGCTCAAAAGACGTCGGACGTCCAATCGGACGTCCGACGTCCAACGTCATTTGACTTTTTACTCTAAAATTAGTATTATATTTTCATGAATAATAATGTCAAAAAATTTACGCTAATCGCCGGCGATATAATTGTCCTTTATTTTACCCTATATTTAACTTTAACGGCCAGGTATTGGGGCAGCTACAAGGCCGAAATCTGGGCGGCGCATTTTTGGCCGTTCACCGCGATTTTCTTTTTATGGCTGATAATTTTTTATATTTCAAATCTTTACAATCTAAACCTGGCGGTGAATAATTCCAAATTTTATCAATTAGGCGGCCGGGCGCTAGCCGTCGCGGCCTTGGCCTCGGTAGCCTTTTTCTACTTAATTCCCGGCGTTGGCATCGCGCCAAAAACAAATTTGTTTCTTTATATCATAATTTTTTCCGCCTTATTTTATCTTTGGCGCCATTTTTACAACTGGTCGTTAAAATCATACTTGCCGAAAATAAACATCGGCATTGTCGGTTATAACAATCTGGTTCGGGAAATTATCGCGGAGTTCAGGCAAAAGCCGCATCTGGGTTTTAACATAAGTTTTATAGTTGACGATAAAACGGCTGAGCAAACCGCCTGTCTGCCGGACGGGCAGGACATCAAGCCAATCGCCGATCTGGAAAAACTAATCTCCGGCCATAAGCTTGATATGATTGTTTTATCCCATGACCCGCACCAGTCGGAAACTTTAAGAACCGCCTTATTTAACTGCCTGCCCTACCGAATTAACTATGTCAGCCTGCCGAATTTTTACGAAACCATTACCGGCAGAATTCCTTTGGACACGGTTAATCAAATGTGGTTTTTGGAAAATCTGAATGAAAGCGCTAAATTGTGGTTTGACCGCGTAAAGTTAATTTACGATTTTATTCTGGCGCTGATTATTTTGATTATTACTCTCCCCTTTTGGCTGGCGATCGCGGCCATTATCAAACTGGAAAGCCGCGGTCCGGCATTTTTTATTATGGAGCGATCGGGGCGCGACAATAAAATTTTCCGGCTGATCAAATTTCGGACCATGAAAGAAGAAAACAATGACCGCTCGCCCACTCAGGCGGCCGACGCGCGCATTACCAAATTCGGCAATATCTTAAGAAAAACCAGAATTGACGAACTGCCGCAGGTAATCAATATCCTAAAGCATGAAATGAGCTTCGTGGGCCCGCGCCCGGAACGGCCTGAATTAGCCGCCAATTTAGAAAAACTTATCCCTTTTTACGGCCAAAGAACTTTGGTCAAACCCGGCTTGACCGGTCCGGACCAAATTTCCGGCGAATACCATTCGCCTTCGCCGGCGGACAGTTTAAAGAAACTGCAATACGATCTCTTCTATATAAAAAACAGATCCTTGTTTTTAGACCTGTCAATAATTTTAAAAACCATCGCCACCGTTTTAAGCCAAAAAGGCATGTAAATTTTCTATGCTTTTGTTAAATTCTTGATCCCCTGTCTAATGTTAACCAAATCTTTCTTATATTTACTAATCTTTTCCATCTCTTCCATAAAATACTGCCAAACAAATTTTTTTCTCCCGCCCGGCACTTTATTCCAGGGCATAACGGCCGGCTGATTGATAATTCTGCCTTGCCACCCGCTTATTGCCGCGGATTTCAAAAAAGTTAAAAACGCCCGCGGCTGGTAATAGGCCGAGCCAACCAGAATTATGCTTTTATACTTCTTGCTTTTTGCTAAATTCATTATATTTCCTGCCTGCTCTTTAGTATTTAACGAATTTTTATCTATAATAATATCTTGCTGGCTTACTCCGCGGCGTATAAGCCAGCTTGCCATTCTTTCAACTGATATATTTTTTTCTTCCGCTCTGTCATTTTCGCCAATTAAGGCATTGTTGCCGGTTATGGCAATTATCGGCGCCCATTTCCTCTGATAGAGCTCCAATACCTTCCGGCCGCGGTCATATCTATCGCCTTGCGGCCAGATAATCGCCTGGCTCTTTCGCGGCGGTTGTTTCAGCAAAAGATAATATAGCTTAACCGCGTCTTTATAAAAACTATTTTTTTGCCGATTGAGCTTTAAATGGAATATTTCTTTGTCCTGCCGATAAATTTCAAAGCCGTTTTTTTGAAATAACTTTATTGACTGTAAATTTTTCAGCTTTATTTCCGCGATAATTTCCTTATTTGCTTCAACGAATTCAACCGCTCGGCTTAACAGCCTATCGCCAAACCCAGAGCCATGATAAGACGGGCCAACCGCGATTGATACGACATACTTATTTTTACATAAATCAAAGCGGCAGTAGCCGATTATCCCTTTTTTTTCTTTCAATACAAAACAATGATTTACGGGACGATTAAAATATTTATTTGCAAACCAAGCCTTATGGCTCTTAAAATCTATGGCTTTGCCAGTTAGGGAATTTTTCCTTACCGGCCGGCTATTTCTAATCAGCCAAATCGCTTTAGCATCGCCTGCTTCGGCTTTTGCTATTTTAAATTTATTTTCCGGCATATTATCTTTTTACCAAGCGCCGGCTTAAAGGCGTGCCTCGGGCGATATTTTCTTTGGCGGTTTGGCCGATAACCCGGTCAAAATATTTCGGCGCCAGGCCGTTACCGGGGCGAATAGAACGAACATTTTGGGGATTAAATTTTTCACCTTTTTTCATATCGCTCACAACAAATAAAGATTTTCTGAAAATTATGTTTGCCGCTTCTTTTTTGCCAGCGCCATAAGCCGCTCGGCCTATGGCTTGTTCGGCTTCACGCACCGCTCGAGCTAAATTTTTAAATTCATCCGGCTCAAGAGAAAAGCCGGCGTCCGGACCGCCGGCGGAGCGTTTAATCGTTAAATGTTTTTCAATAATTGACGCGCCTAATGCCGCGGCAGCGATTGAACTTGTTATGCCCAAAGTATGGTCGGATAAACCGGCAATAACTTTAAATCTTTTGCGAATATCGGCAATGGTGGCTAAATTCATTTCTTCCGGTTTTGCCGGGTAGCCGCTGACACAATGTAAAATTGCCACCTGCGGACAACCATTTTCTATCAATGTTTTAATCGCAAATTTTATTTCTTCCACCGAGGCCATACCCCGCGACATAATTACCGGTTTTTTTGTTTGCCCAATTTTTTTAAGCAACGGTATATCGACCACTTCAAACGAAGCCACTTTATAGATTGCGACATTCAATTTTTCTAAAAAATCCACGGCCGTCGCGTCAAACGGCGTGGAAAAAACTAAAATTCCTTTGGCTTCGCCGTATTTTTTTAATTTAGCCTGCCATTCCCATGGCGTATAAGCTTTCTTATACAAACTGTAAAGAGTCTGGCCTTTCCAAGCATCATTTGCTTTGACTTGAAAATATTCGTTATCGCAATCAATGGTTATGGTATCAGCGGTATAAGTTTGCATTTTTACGGCATCGGCTCCCGCCTCAATAGCCGCGTCAATAATTTTATAAGCCTGATCAATGTCCTGGTTATGGTTGCCAGACATTTCGGCGATGATAAAAACCGGCTGGCCCGGGCCGATCAATCTTATGCCTTTAGGTGTTTTAATTTTTAACGGTTTTATTTTCATAAAAATAGTTTTTCAATCAAGCTACAACATAGCGGATGCTAACTTTATGTCTTAAACGGCTTTTTTATTCTGGCGATACTTTTCTTGCATAGCCGGCGATAAATTAACCTTGCCGTAAGAAGACGGCTTTCCCCAAACATTGTCTTTCCACCATTCGCCATTTTTTATCCACCATACCCGCGGATCACGAAAAGTATCGGCTACTCTATCAAATTCTTTTTCGGTCCAACCCACATAGTCTAACCAACGGCGCAAATCTTTGGATTTAATACAATCCATTTTTTTGACGATTTCAATTGCTTCTTGTCGAGTCATAATACCAGAACGAATGTCTTTACTAGTGTGATCGGTAGCCCGGCCATAACCGAATTTTACAAATTTCATATAATCATGAATTCCATTTTCATGCATATCATCTAAATTTGACATCAAGCGATATGTTCGTTCAAACGGTTCTTCAGATACTTTGAATCCATATTTTTTAACCATCATCGGGCCATGCACATTTGCATCCCATTGAAAATAGTTGGAAATGTAAATGCCTCTCACTCCCGCCTTGGCAATTTCCTGATCCGACGGATACATCAAAGAAATTAATTCCTGTTTGGTTAATTTCTCATCAAATTTCGGGGCTAATTTTAGAAAGTCAAACCATTCATAACCTCCTAAGGCATGTTCATGGCGAAAACGATAAGTAAATTCAACAAAATCATCATAAGAGTGCATTCCACCCAGATCCATAAAGCCGTGTTCTCCCCAAATCATTAACGGCGTCATTGTTTCAACGGCCACTCTGATCGGATAAGTAAAAATTCCGGCGGCATAATGCCAATTAACGCGGCCCATAATACGCATTCCTAACCTATTTAATTTTTTCAAAGTATCAACGCTTGGCGTAAAAAAAATATGATCAACGCCGAATACATTCCGCATATTAATAAGATTTTTCATTCCCGTCGGGGTATAATTATTCCCATTATAAGTGACCAACAAGGGATTGAGGTTATAAATCTTTTTGATTAAGTGAATTTGGAAATAACTGTCTTTACCGCCGCTCACCGGAATAATACAGTCATATCCGCTACCGTCTTTATTTCGATATTCTTCAATTAATCTTTCGAATTCTTTTCTGCGGCTTTCCCAATCTATTCCACGGCTTTGGCTACTGGTTTTACAGCCCGAGCAAATACCGTCCTCGCCGAAAGCCAGAGGAACAGCTGAACTGGATGGATAAGCACATTTTTTGCAATAGATTACTTTATTGATATTTTTGTTCATAATTAATTTTAACTTAATTATCTAAAGTTTAATTTTTCTTTTTTGAGTAATATTTTAGCCCGAGGGTAGCTAAGCTCCGTGAAATGGAATATATTTCCGGCCGCTATAGCCGATATGTTCACTTTTTTAGCCAAATTAACAAAATCATACAGACCACCAGCGCCGCCGCAGGCAACCACGGGTAGTTTTGTCGATTCAACAACCCTGCTTATCGTATCAATATCATAGCCGTTTGCCCTTCCATCGCGGTCAATAGAATTGAGAAAAATTTCACCGGCGCCTAAATTTTCACAAATTTTTATCCAAGAAAATGCTGTTGTTTTTGTATTTTTTTGCCCGAAATTCGTAAATACTATCGGTTGATTGTCAATAATTTTATAATCTACTGATATTACCACGCATTGAGAACCAAATTTATTGGCAGCTTGTGAAATCAATTTCGGATGTTCAAACGCCCCGGTATTTAAGGTGATTTTATCAGCGCCATTTTTAATTCGATAACTAATATCGTTAATATTTCTAACGCCTCCGCCAATGGTCAAGGGCATAAAACAAACTTTAGCTATTTCGCTGATAATTTTTTCAATTGAATCATGCGACTTTATATAAAGATCGTCTCGACGTAAATCGTAACACTTCTCCCGGCTAATATCAATATATATTAATTCATCGACGTTCCATTCATTATAACGGCTGGCTTCATTTATTACATTGCCGATATTTTGATGATAAGAAAAATTTTCGCTTCTGACGATTAGCCCATTTTTAATGTATAACACTGGAATTAATCTGATCTTAATCATATGAGTTTCTGAAAATTATCTAATAACGTTAAACCGCGGGATTGACTTTTTTCCGGATGAAATTGACAACCATACACATTATCTTTTTCAACGACAGAACTGATTTTTATATAATAATCAGCGTCTGCCGTAACCGCTAGCTCATCGACCGGTTCGCAGTAAAAACTATGATTAAAATAAAAACAAGAACCATCTTCTATGTTTTTTAAAAGTGGCGAACTCTTTTTCATGATAATATTATTCCAGCCAATATGGGGAATGGGTAAATCTTTCACTTTTTTATTTAATGGTAAAACTTTTCCCTTAATCAATCCCAAACCTTGATGCGATCCAAGTTCTTCACTTACCTCAAAAAGTAATTGCATGCCTAAACAAATTCCTAAAATCGGTTTTTTTTGGCCGACGAAATTTTTTATTTCTTGAGAAAACCCCAGTTTATTAAGCTTTTTCATGGCCGGTCCGAAAGCGCCTACTCCAGGCAAAATTAACCGATCACAATTCTTAATTTCCTCCGATTTGTTAATAACTATATTGGGAATACTTAAAAAATCTAGTGAATTTTTCACAGATTGCAAATTGCCAGCTCCATAATTAACTATGCCGATCATAAAATATTCATAATTGCTAATTTTATATAATATATTTAGACGCTCTAAGCGGTGTACCCTTATCTATATTATTAGCAGCTATTTTACCGATAATTTTTTAGTAATATTTTGGTTATGATTGCCCGACATCTCGGCGATTATAAAAGTCGGCTAACTGGGTCAGATTAATCGCCACCCTTTTGGCGTCTTAATTTTTATTGGTCTGATTTTCATATAATTCTTGCTTAAACCTCCCGCTTCCGACAGCCTTATTTTTTTGGCAATCTAATTCTTGTTTTTTTATTCAGCATTTTAATTAATTTTTTATCAGCCTTATATTTAAGACGGGTAAAATGATTGATCCGCGAAATATAAGGATTACTGTCAAGAACCTTAAATATATTTTTAAGACTGGCCTCCCGGCTGCCTAATTTTCTAAAAAGTTCATTAAACATGTCCAGATCAGACTGTTCGTCAAGAGTCAGGCGATATGGACGGACCCAGTCTTTAGGCAGATCAACCAGCTGAACGTCAAAAATATCTTTATTGCTAAACATATACCAGGTCATATATTCAGAGTATCTCGCGTCTCCCAAATATTCAATTATCTTATTAAGCGCGTGGACATTATAGACTTCGCTGTTTTGTCCGACGGCAAATTCCTTTGGACCGCTGTAATCAGCTCCGATTTGAAAATGCTTTAGAAGAAGATGTTCGGCCATTTCGTAAGAAACTATGGGGCAATCCCCGGTAACGCGAATAATAATATCTATTTTATATTTTTTAGCCGCGCCCAAAAATCGCTGCATTACATCCTCGGGATCCCCGGCAAAGAATTTAATTTTATGTTTTAAAGCGTATTGCTTAAGAATCTGGTCTTCCTTAAGCGCCGAGGTGGCTAAAATTATTTCATCAGCTGATTTAATTTTTTTGCAATTCATGATACAGCGCTCAATTGAATTATATTGGCCAATCGGCAGAACAGCTTTGTTTTTCAGGCGCGTTGATTTCATCCGGCAGGCGATAATCACGCCTATACGGGCCTTGCGCAAATCATTTTTTTTCAATGTTTGGCCTCTGGCCACGTCCTTATTCATAATGAAATGCTGATTGGGCGTTTTTTTCAGCTCCTGAATGCTGATTCCGTCTTGAGCGGTTCGCTTAAAATCAAGCTTTTTAAATCTAACCACGTCTTGAGCAAAAAAATTTTCAGCCGCCACCGGCTTTTCAATGGTTGAACTTAGATACTTTTGTTCATTTTTAGCAATGAACTTTTGGCCTAACATTTTTTCAGTGTCATTGATCAAACCAATCAGCCGCTCGCATTCTGACGGCTCGATGGCCGACTGATAGTCATACTTAGCATTTTTTCGGTCCAAACAAACATGCTTTTCAATATATTCCGCCCCGGCTAAAATGGCGCCTGGAGGAACTTCCAGGGCCAAAGGATTATCGCCGGCGGCATGATCGGCGAAAGAAACGGCTAATTTCGGAAAATGTTCTTTTAATTTGGCTATTTTCCAGAGGAGCAAATCTTCTTTTTTTGTCGGATAACCCTGAAATCCTGTCTGAATAATTATTTCATTGCCCAAATAATCCCGGCGAAAATTATCGTAGATGTTATTTATATTTTTCATGGTTCGGCCGGCGACATTTATAATTATTTTTATTTTCCGGCCGCTGATAATTTCCGCCAGGCCATTCAGCACTTTTAAATTTTCTAAAACTGAAGATTGGAGCTTAACGCCGCGGACTCGCGCGAAATTTTCTTTTAGAACCTTGAGGCTGTAAGAATCAAAAATATCCAGCCAGACATCAAGCCCGGCCCGTTTGGCATAAATAATAATCTTTTTCCAGCGCGAGCCGCTGATAAAAAGTTTTTCGTATGCCGGATACCATTGATAATCTTTTAGGGCTATTTCATCATATTTAAATACTTGGAATTTAATTCCCATATTTTTTCCGCTCGGCAGCCGATCAATCAGTTTATAGATATAATCAGGCGAACCGCCGTGGGCATTGGCGATTTCAAATAATAAATAAGTTTTCATGTTTTTATTTTTTTCAATAAAAATACGGTTGATAATAATTCATTTTCTCTCCGGCCATTCTTGCCGCTCGAACCATTTGCCTTAAATTTCAATCTTTTTTCCTTAACCAGCCTTAAATCGGGAAATAGATTCAGATACATCTGCGGAAAATTACCTTTCCAAAGGCGATCTTTATGGCCGCGGTAATTGATTGCTTCATATTTCTCGCTGAAATACTCATAGCCGAATATATAACGGCTGCTTGTCCGATAAATTTCTTTCATTGCCGCGGCCATATTCTTTAGGCTGATGTGAATTAAAACTCCCGAGGTAAAAACTAAATCAAAATACGCGTCTTTAAAGGGAATATCCAGGGCGCTGCCCAGAATGACGTTTATGTTTTTAGTTCTTTTTTTAGAAAATTCCACGGCCAGGGGCGATATATCCATGCCGTAAAGGTTTTTAAATCCCTGTGATTGCAATAAAGATAACTGATTCCCGACGTTACAGCCAACCTCCAGCAGGTTATTAATTTTCAAATTTTTTAAAAACTCCGCATTTATGTCAGCTCTGGTTATGCCAAAATTATTCAGATAAAAAACGTTCAAAGCTTTATTGGTATAATAGTTTCTTTTAATATAATCTTTGCCGAAATTTGACTGCCAGAATTTTTCTTGGATGGTTTTTTCCATAATATAATTTTTAAAAAAATTCTTTAATCTTTTTAATCACGAATTTCTGTTCGGCTTGTTTTAGCCCGGGGAAACAAGGCAAGGTTAAACAAGAGTTATGATAAATCTCTTCCTGAGTAAGACTAAAATCTTTAAAGCCATTATAGCGATAATAAGGATGCGAATAAACCGCCGGATAATGAAAATTAACGCCGATGCCTTCTCTTTTTAAATGCGCCGCCAAAGCATCGCGCCGATCAGCGGCTTTAACCAAAATTACATATATGTGCCAGCCGGAATACGCACCGGGCGCTTCTTTCGGCAAAATTATTTCTTGGCACCCGGCCAGTCCTTGCTCGTAGGCTTTAACAACTTGCCGGCGCAATTTAATGAATTTATCCAGCTTTTTCAATTGTGAAATTCCCAAAGCCGCCTGGATATCGGTCAGCCGATAATTGTACCCGAGATCAGTCATTACATTTTTACCCTGATCATCTTTATGTATTCCGTGATTTCCATAAGCCAGCATTTTTTTATAAAAGCCTTCTCGATTAGTCAATACTGCCCCGCCCTCGCCCGTAGTAATGGATTTAACCGGATGAAAGCTAAAAACCGCCAGATCAGAATACCGGCAATTTCCCATTTTATAATTTTTATACTTGGCGCCCAGCGCGTGGCAAGCGTCCTCAATCACCGTTAATTTATGCCGTTGCGCAATTTGTTTTATTTTTTCCATCTCACAGGCTTGCCCGGCAAAATGAACCGGTACAATCGCCCGAGTTTTTGCAGTAATCAGACTCTCTATCTTTTTCTCGTCAATATTATAGGTGTCTAATCTAATATCGCAAAAAACCGGTTTAGCGCCGACGGCAAGCAGCATATTAGCCGTAGCCGCAAAAGTATTGGGAGTAGTTATTACTTCATCACCAGAGTTTAAGCGAGCAGCCAAATAAGCCAAATGCAAAGCGGCTGTACCGTTAGAACAGACCACTGCATACTTAGCGCCGCAATATCTTGCCAGCAATTTTTCAAATTCCAAAATTTTCGGCCCCTGAGTCAGCCAATCGGATTTTAAAACATCTACCGCGCTCTTAATATCTTTTTTATCTATTGATTGATGCCCGTAAGGTATCATAATTTTATGTTTTCTTTAGTTGTTTAACAATCGCGGCTAGCTGCTCTTTAACCAGCCAGTCTTTATTAGTATCGCTGGCGTAACAGAAATTTAGCGATAATTTTTCGCTTTTTTTAAGAATTTTTTTAAATCTATCTTTGACAGCGAAGATTTTTTCATTTTCCGGCAAAATCACATAATAATTTCCCAAAGATAAAGTATGCCTTGATTCCTGCTCGGTCAATAAAACCTCATGCAATTTTTCTCCCGGCCTTATGCCGATTATCTCTCTGGCTGACTTAGGAGCTAAGGCATCAAATAAATCAATTAACTTCATACTGGGAATTCTAGGAACAAAAATTTCTCCGCCCCCCATATTTTCCAAAGCGAATAAAACCAACTTAAAACTTTGCTCCAGGGATATCCAAAAACGCGTCATCCGCTCATCGGTTATTGAAACTTTTCTAACATCCTTATTTTTTAATAAAAATTCCACGATACTTCCCCGACTCCCAACCACATTACCATAACGGACACAGCTAAAAAGCGTTTTATCAGCTGAATATAAATTACTATTAATAAATAGTTTTTCGGCGCAAAGCTTGGTGGAACCGTAAAGATTTATCGGCTGTACGGCTTTATCCGTTGAAATCAATAAAACTTTTTTAACACTTTGGTCAATAGCCGCTTCAGCGACATTTTGACTGCCTAAAATATTAGTTTTTACTGCTTCAAAAGGATTATATTCTAGGGTCGGCACTTGCTTTAACGCGGCGGCGTGCACCACTATATCCACGCCATGAAAAGCCCGCTGGAGCCGAGGTAAATCCCTAACGTCTCCCAAAAAAAATCTAATCCGGTCATCCTTAATTTCCGCCTGCATTTGCGATTGCTTAAACTCATCCCGGCTAAAAATTATAATTTTTTTTGCCTGAGAATTCTCCAATAAATACTTAACGAAATTTTTCCCGAAAGAACCGGTTCCTCCGGTTACTAAAATTGCTTTATCTTTTAAAAAATTTAAGCTCATATTATTTTATTTATTATTTAAATCACAAACTATCGCCTTAAAAAAATTATTTGAGTGTTCCGCTCCGGTTATCTTTGATTGCTCCTTTATCCATTGCATAAAATAACCGAAAAAACTTATCTTATCAATGCTCGCTAAATAATTAATAATATCTTGTTCATTTAATTTAAGGCCAGAATTTACGGAATCAATAACCTGCTTGCATAAATCAACATTATTTACCTTAAAAACTCCCGGGCAATCCCTATACCAGGGATAGCCGAACGCCAGGACCGGTTTTAACCTCATAGCCGCCTCCCAGCCGACTGAACCGGTGACGGTTGCGACTAGCCGCGAGTTATTTATTAATTCAATACTGTCAGTATTAATTGGCACTAAATTAACATTTTTAAGTTTTGCGATTTCTTTATAGAAGCCTTCATAGCGAAAACTTGAAAAAGATAAGCCGCTGGGCAGCCATTGGGCTGGATGCTCTTTCACGTAAATAAACCAATCTTTAGGCAGGGACGCCGACAAAATTTTTATCATTGAAATTTGATCAATGAATATCCCGCCCAGCGGGCTAGTCGCTAATTCCGGTTGAAAATGCAAAGCTATATAAATATATTTATTGTTAAAATCCGGGTTAACTTGCAGTTTACAATATTCTTTTTTTAAATTTGATTTAAATCTTTTTAATATAAAAAGAAACGATTTTTTAATAATAGAAAAGTCTAATATGCTGTTAATAATCATTTTTATTTTTATAATTAACAGATTAACTCCCAAATACTTCTTTTTTTGAATTTTAAAATCCGGCGTAGTAACTTTATCACCACCGCCCCGAGCATAGAATTTATAATATTCTTGAATATCCAAGCTTAAATCTTCTAATTTATATTTTTTATTATTACTGATTTCTTCTCTTAGCTTAAGGCTGCCGATTTTATAATCATTAATTAATAATAATCTATTGGCCGCTCTAACGTATTCAAACATGATGGTTTTTATTTTTAAATATTTGGCCAAAGAATATATCACGAAATCGAACCCGGCGTGAGGACATAAAGAAAAGATAATCGCGTCCGGCTTAAATTTTTCAAGGACTCCGAGCCAATACTCTAAAAAATAATGGAAAAGACGCTTTTTTTCCAGAGTAGACTTTAAAAATTTTTCAAAAAATTTCATAGTGGATAAAATGGATTCTGTTTCATGAAATTGCCTGATCAAATCTTCTCCGGGGGGCGTGAAATTTGTATTTGCCAACTCTGTCGGCGGTATGCCTGAAGCCGCATCATAAAACCGGTGAAATATAACTTTATTTTTGAATTTTTCAAAATTATATTTTCTATCATTACCCACTCCAACCCAATACAATATTTCATGCCCTTGGTCTTGCAATTTAAGGGCAACATCTATAAATTCCTCGTTGGTATCCCAACCTATCATAAATAGCTTCATATTTTAATTATAATTATTTAAAGTTCCAAACAATTTATTGTTTTCTTTTTTCAACATTTTTTTTATCTGACGAACGGTCAAGCAATTTTTTTCCTCGGTTGTAAAATCTCCGGTTTGGCATTTTTGAGCGCTAGCATATTTATTCAGTGAAATATTCTTATGGCCGCCGAAATTTATAACCGGAGTAACAATAAACATGTCCTTATTTTCTAAAGCATAGATTGATTCGTCTTCGGTCAATAACTTTTCATGCAGGCGCTCGCCTCGCTTTAACCCGATAAATTTAATTTTTATTTTTCGAGGATCAAATCCTAGCTTTGGGGCATACAATTCTATCATGGCTTTGGCCAAATCGCTGATTTTCAAGACTGACATATTTTTTAAAATAAATATTTCCCGGTCTTGCATTAAGCTGGAGGCTTTAAATATTAAGCTGACTGCTTCATCAATTGACATAAAAAAACGACAAACATTTTTATCCGTTACCGTAACCGGACCGCCAGCCTTAATTTGCTTATAAAATAAAGGAATAACCGAACCGCGAGAATTCAAAACATTGCCAAAGCGGACAAAACAAAATTTGGTCGGATGCGTGCCCTTATAATGGGCTAACATTATCTTTTCGGCCAATAATTTAGTACAACCCATAACACTAATCGGATCAGCCGCCTTATCAGTCGAAATTCCGATAACTTTTTTTACATTATTAGCCATGGCGCAATCTATAATATTTTGCATGCCTCTAACGTTCGTTTCTACGGCTTCAAACGGATCGTTTTCGCAGGCCAGCACATGTTTCATGGCGGCGGCGTGGAAAACAATATCAATATTTTCCATGGCTCTCATAACTCTGTCTTTATTTCTAATATCGCCGATCAACAATCTTACCCGAGGATTAAATTTCAATTCCTGGGCTAAATTATACTGCTTAGTTTCATCTCTGCTTAAAATTCTAATTTGAAGCGGTTTTAGCTCGAGTAATTTTTTAACGATAATGGAGCCGATAGAGCCGGTTCCACCGGTTACTAAAATTTTTTTATTTTTAAATTCATTAATCATATGTTTATTATTATATTATTTTCTATTTACGCCTAACTTTTATTTTCTTTATCATTTTAACAGGCACGCCGCAAGCGACTACATTGGGCGGAATATTTTTGTTTATAAAACTAAATGCGCCGACGACAGAATTATTGCCGATAGTAACTCCGGGCATAATTACGCTATGCGAACCGATTTTACAGTTTTTTTTCAAGATTACTTTTCCTTCTTTATTATCAATCGTGGAGACGGAATAAATAGAGCAATGAGACCCGATTTGCACTCCCTCCTCAATCACTACCTCATTTTTAGCGTTTATATAAGTAAAAGCACCTATATCGGTATTTTTACCTAACATTAAATTATTTTTGTACTGCACCAGCCAATGCCATTTAGTCAATGTGCTTTCTTCTATTTTAGGCGCGCGCCAATTCTTAAATCTATTGTCCATAAATTTTTATAATATTTCTCTAATTAGCATAAAAGCTTCAGCGGCGACCAAGCCGATTTCCGAGCCACGTTTTTTAGCTAAAGCGCTAATAATTTCAAGAGACCTGGGGTGTGGCGTTTTTCTTAATTCGCTCCCATAGCAACGCATGGCTTCAATTTTTTTCTTTAAAGTTGACGAAATATCACTATATGCATTGGGCACAAAAGGAATATTCGGCAATCCCCATTCTGTTTCTGAAAGCGTTTCGTACGCTAATATCGATTTAATTGAATTATTAATAGGCCGAGCCGCTACTAAACATGATTCAAAAATCAGGCGGTGGTCATTATTTAAATCACCACAATGGGGAATAAAAAGCATTTCCGGCCTTACTTTTTCTATCACCGCGGTTAACTTTTCATTTAATTCCTTTTGCGGTAAAGTATCTAATCTAACCGTCGGCAAATCCAAGAAAAACGTTTTTTTAATGCCCAAAACCTTATTGGCGCCTGCTATTTCTTTTTTTCTATTTTTAATAAAATCTTCGCTCCACTCGGGAGTATAAGCTTTAGTCACGATACAAAGAAAAACATCGCTGCCTTCTTTGGCGTATCTTTTGACAGTTCCTCCGCAACCCATAACTTCATCGTCAGGATGGGGAGCAATTACTAAAATTTTCATATTATTATTTTTTTCTCTTAATATTTTTCTCTTTTAAATAGCAAAGCTGGCCGCACAAAGCCGGATAATTTCCTTTAAGCATATTTTGCCTAAACTCTAATAATTTTTTGCCATTCCAAGCTCTCTCAAAACCAATAGTAGCATCTATTCCGCCAAATGGTTTTGTCCTGCCGCATGACACAAATTCGCCTATTTCGCTTATATAAGGATCTTCAAAACAACTGAAGCAGATATTCTTTTTCTTTTTCATTTCTATAACCGGATCTATGACTGAACCAACCGGAGAAGGAAACATTTGCCAATCTAAATTATATTTATCTATGTCAGTTTTTATTTTAGTTAACAAAGCTTTATATTCTTCGTCTGAAACCCTCCTAACGCCCGCGTCTCGACATTGTTGAGTTTCAAAAAGAGGTATGGTATGAAGCGAAAGTTTTTTAGCTCCCCTGAGAGCATCCACTATGGAAAACAACGATTTGAAACCTAGCGAGGAAACGATCGTGTTCACTTGCGTTTTTAAATTAGTTTCATTGCTTATATAAATAACTTTTTTTATGCTGTCTTTCAATCCAACGCCTCTTAATTTCATCTCTTCTTTTTCGTCAAATGTGAGAATACTGACTTCTATATCAGTTAATCCGCTCTCAATCATTTTATTAATTAAATTTTTGTTCAATAAACTGGCGTTACTGGTAATTCTAACTCTATCCGACAATTTTCTCACTAATGCAATCGCATCCAAAAGACGAGGATAAAGAATCGGCTCTCCTAGCCCGCCCAATTTTACCATCCTGAATTTTCCTTTAGTGTTATTAACTATTTTTTCCAATTTTTCAAAAGGAAGTTCTTTATTTAAAACATTTTTATACATCGGATCAAACCGATAGCACCAAACACAGTGCTTGTTGCATTTGGAAGTAAGACCAACGCCTATATGTCTAAATGACATAGTATCTTGGAAACAATAAGGAGAGGCGTCCTTGCCCTCTAATAATATTTCACAATATTTTAATAACCTATCCGGCATGTCCTTAAAATTTCCCATAAATTCTTCCAACTCATGTTTTCTTAAAGAAATGCCTTTAAACTCTTTTTTCATAAATTTTATTATAATAAATTATCTTTTTTGTAATAATTTTTTATCTATTTTTACTCTATTTAATATTCTAACAATTTTTTCGCCAATTTTCAAACTTCCATACTAATTTTTATAACCATAATAAATTAATTTAAAATTATGTGCTTTTGATCAAGTTCTTTTACTAGCCCAAATAAACAACATCTTTATTATGAATTTTTCTAATTCGTAATATTTTAAAAATCTGTATTTCCAGCGAAGCCGCGCTGAAATTTCAAAAGGATAAATTATCAATCTTTTCAACCCGGAAAAATTTCTATTGGTTGAATCCCCTTTTTTCTCCCTGAATTTCAATCCAGCTATATAATAAAGATTACTGGCTATGGGATTGACTTCATTGCTTAAGGACATTTTGCTCCAACCTGAAAAATCCTGGGGCTCTTTAAAACCGGCTTTCAGCGCTTCTTGATAAAGTTTGCTGCCGGGGTAAGGAGAAAAGGCGGCAAAAGCAATTTTAGCGTTCTGATCGGTTCGCCAGATCCAATCGGCTAAATCCATGCTTTTATGTGTTTCTTCCGCTGTTTCGCTGGGCAGGCCTGCTATAAAGTTATATCTCCCGCGGATCTTTGTCTTACTTAAAATTCTGGCGCAGTTGCGGATATCTTCACTGCCTTTAGGATACATTTTGTTGACCACTTCGTTAAGAACTCTGTCCGAGCCGGATTCAACGCCCAGGAGCAGCTCGTGGCAGCCGCTTTCCTCAAACACTCTCGCGGTTTCTTCGTCCATATCGCTGCATCTTATACTCGTGCTCCAGGTGATTCCGAATCTTTTTATAATTTCGGCTATTTTCTTTATTCTGGCCTTATTTGAACCAATATTGTCGTCGTTTATATACGCGTTTTTAATTTTGAATTCCCGCAAAAAAATCCCCAACTCTTTTTCAAATTTATCAAGCGGCATCGGCCGCCAACTGCGGCGGTTAAATGTTTGATTATAACAAAAATTGCAATTATACGGACAACCTCGACTTGCCGGGAACATCAGCTCCCCCCTGTTAGCGGCGATCTTAAAATATTTTCTATTTTTTGGGGTCAGGGGGAACGGCCACTCCGTGGGATCCATGAACTCTCTATGCTTATTAGCGATAATTTTTCCTTTGTTTTTCCAAAAAATACCGTCCACTTTGCTTAAATTGCCTCCGTTCTTTAAAGCCATTACCAATTCCAGCAGTGTTTTTTCGCCTTCTCCAACAACCACAAAATCCACAAAATCTTCTTTAATGCACTGCGCGGGAAGCAATGAAGGATGGGCGCCGCCGAAGATCGTATAAATGTTCGGATTTACTTTCTTCACCGTTTCCAATATTCGCTTGCTTCTAATCAATTGATAACCAGTCATTGAAGACACGCCGACGCAAACCGGATTTTCCTTTAATAAAAACAGAAGGTCATCAAACTTGTCAAATCGTTCGTCGAAATACTCAACCTTAAGGCCGTTTTGTTCCAGCATAGCTCCCGGATAAAAAATAGAAAGAGCCGAACCTTTAACCGGACTATCAGCCGTCGGAATTGGATAAGCTAGTATACAATCATTCATAAAATTTATCAATAAGTAAGATACTTGGTAAGCAGCTTTTTATTAATTTTTATTTTATTTAAAATATTAATAATTTTTTCAACTGTTTTTGTATCTCCGTAAGGATTTTTGCATGTCTTCAATTTTTTCCTGAATTTTTTGTCATAAAGCGTTTTTTTAATCGCCTCTATAATATCATTTTTAGCCGGATCCGCGAATATAATATTCTCCGCGTGCTCCCGCCCGGTATTTCTTAAACCGATATTCACCACTGGTAATTTAATAGATGGCGCCTCAATGATGCCGGAACTGGAATTTCCTATTAAAACATTGGCCTGTTTTAATAAACTAACATAATCTTCATGGTTCAGGTTGGGGTAAATTTTTATAAACGGCGAATTCTTGTGCTTATCTATTTCTTTTATGATATCCTTGCCGCCAATGTCGTTGTTCGGATAAATAATAATGCTTTGAATTTTTAACTCTTCAAGCGCTTTCAATATTTCCCGCATATGCCTTCCCATTTTATCCGCTTCAAAAATAACCGGATTAAACAGGCAAAGAATAAGCTTCTGCTTGCTGTCCAGCCGAAATTTACCAAAAAGAACCTCCCTCTTTATCTTAGGGGAATTCAAAAAGCTTTCTTGTCCCAGCGCGCCCACCCTGAATATCCGCCACGGCTCTTCGCCCATTTTTATGAGCCTTTGTTTACTCTGTTCTGTTGATACCAGATGAATATGAGCAAATCTGGTGATGGCGTGCCTGATACTTTCATCAATACAGCCGCTGTTGGTTTTTTCTCCGCCATGAATATGGATGATGGGAATTATTAAATTCGCCGCAGACAGGGTCGCAGCCAAAGGCTCCAGTCGATCGCCGAGCACTATTAAAAGATCGGGCTTAATTTTTAAAAACATCTTCGTAAAATTTTTTATTCCCTTTCCCAATGCCTCTCCGTAGTAACAACTTGCTTCCTCGTTTTTTTCATACATAACAACTCTCTCATCCGTTTTAAAACCATCTTTTTTAATTTCTCCGATCGTCAGACCATATCGCTTTAATAAATGTATACCCGTAATCATTAACTCTAATTTAAAACCAGAAAAATTTTTAATTTTTTTTAATAATGGCTTTAAAATTCCGTATTCCGCCCTGGTGCCGGTTACAACCGCTACTTTCATTATTTTTTTTGGTTTATTTTTTGACATAAGATTTTTTAATCAACGTGCAAACTTGCTGAACGTATTTTTCCGGCATATGGGAATAAAGCGGCAGACTCATAATGCGCGAACTGATGTTCTCAGTCTCTGGCAAAAGTGATTTACGCAATTTTGAACAGGTTATCTTTTGGTGAAGCGGGGGATAAAAATATGTTTTGGTCTGAATTTTATCCTTTAATAACTTCTGTAATAAATCATCTCTGGACATGCCGAATTTTTTTTCATCCACCAAAATAGTAAAATCTTTATATACCGAGAAGGAATCATGCTCTAGTTTTTGTAAAGATACGCCGTTAACCTGGGCCAATTCTTTTTTATATAAATTTATTATTCTTAGCCTTCTTTTTAAATTTATATTAAATATTTTCAATCCTTCAATTCCTAAAATAGCGCTAAATTCGTTCATTCTGGCGGTAATTCCCAAAAACTCTTCCGCCCTGTTGAAACTGTCGCCATTATTCCTGCCTAATTTTAAAATTCTGGAAAAATTTTTATCTTTTACCACCGCTAATCCGCCCTCGGCCGTAGTAATTACTTTAGTTGGAGTAAAGCTAACAATAGAAGCGTCGCCAAAACAAAATACCGATTTCCCTTTGTAGGTTGACCCGAAAGCATGGGCGGCGTCATAAATAACTTTTAAATTATTTTTTTTAGCGATTTTCTCAATTTTTTCTATCTCGCATGGATTGCCAAAAACATGCGTCGCCAAAATAGCCGCGGTTTTTTTAGTTATTTTTTTTTGAATTGAGGCCGGATCAATATTAAAAGTTTTAGGGTTAATATCCGCGAAAACCGGGGTCAAACCACACCAAAATAAAGCATTAACTCCGGAAGTAAAAGTAAAACTCGGCAGAATAACTTCGCCTTTTAACTTCAGACATTTTAATATTAAAGTTAGCGCCGCCGTTCCGCTAGACACGGCCGCGACATTTTCCACCCCTAAAAAATCAGCGCATCTCTGTTCAAATTCACCAACATACTTTGAGTCAGTGAGCATGCCGCTTTTAAAAATTCCCTTTAATTTTTTTTCAATGGAACTAAACTTTGGTAAAGTCGGCCTAGCTAAAGGAATCATATTAGTGTTTATTATTTAGAATTATATTTAAACTTTCCGGGCCGCAATTGAATAATAAATCAATCACGGAAAGATTGGCTGCAAAAGGCTTAAATCTTTGGAGATAAGTCGGATGTTTAAAATCGGAAAATATATGATTTAAACCATTTTTTTTAAACTTTTCTTCATCAACGTAGCATTTTGCTCCCTGGCCGGACAAATAGGCGCCAGCTTTTAATTTTTTACACATTTCTATCAGCAAATCATTTTTTTTCTCTTTAAAATCATAATCGGAGCTTCTGACAATCGGCGTTTTAACGCCCAGCTTTTCCACTAAATAATAAATGATTGTTTCATTTAAATCAACTAGCTTGTCCCATTTTTTTAAATATAATTTTTCAAAAAATTCTTGGTAATTATCAAAAAAGGGGGCTTTCTTATAATTTAAATAAATAGTTTTCCAATGCTTTTTCCCCCAAGCGACGGAGTTATCTATTTCCACTTCATTTATTTTCTGATATCTTCTGCCATGGCTCTTAACCGGCACTATCAGCCAGGTAAAGCCCTCCTGACCCGGAGCCGTTCTGATTCTATTGCTGTTTTGAAAACTTTTTTCAAGATATTGAACATGGTCGACTAAAATAAATTGGCCGGCTTTGGCGATCTTATGAATAAACCCAAGATAAGGCAGATACTCTGGCTGATGCCCGGATAAAATCATTTTTTAAAATTATTATTAATTTCCTTAATATATTGCCGCACGCCTTGTTTCGCCGACATCGGCTTGAATTTCAACAATTTTTTAGCTTTGGTAATATTATAATAAAAACGCAATGGTTTTGATAAAAATAAATTTTTATCCAATTCAATTTTTGACTTTGACCCGCTAATTTCTAAAATACTTTTAGCCAACTCTTTTATATTTATCTCTTGGCCGCTTCCGATGTTTATTATTTCAAATCGCATTTGAGCCGATTTTTTAAAAGCTGCCATATTAGCCTTTACAACGTCTTTAACATGAATAATGTCCCAATTTATATTATTTAAAATTTTTATAGGCTGGCCAGCAAAAGCATTTTTAATAAAACCGGTTACTGCCCCGCCCTTTTTTCTTGGGCCAAAAATACCCGAATATCTTAAAACAATAATATTTAAATTAAATTGTCTGGCATAAAATCGGCAAAATTCCTCGCCCATTAGCTTGGTTAAACTATAAAAGTCATAAGGATCTGTCGGGCAATCCTCTCCTACCGGAAGATTATTTATTTTTCTTTCATAAACGCTCCCGTAAACACTCATTGAGGAACTGTAAATTATTTTCTTAATATTTAGACGACGGCTGGCATCCAAAATATTAAAAGTTCCTCCGACATTTGCTTCAAAAAAAGCAGCTGGATCATTATTTAGCTTGGATGGTTGAATGGCGGCTAGATGAAATACACCTGATGGCTTATTCTTTTTTAAAATTTTAAAAATTTCAATAAAATTTTCTATATCTCCTTTGATTGCTCTTAATCTCTGGACATTCTTCAGCCGGCCAATTTCTTTTTTATTATGGACTAACGCGATAACTTCATATCCGTCGTTAATTAATGCCTCGCAAAGATGGGAGCCGACGAAACCGGCGGCGCCAGTCACTAAAACTTTCTCTTTTATATATTTCATTTTTTCATCTTTAATTTTCATTTTAAATCTTTAAATGTAATTAAAGCATCTCTGGCTATATCTTTGCTGGCTATTTTACCAATAACCATTTTAAAATATTTAGGCTCAATCCCGGTTCCCGGCCTTTTTATATCTAACATTTCGCCGGTAATTTTAGTTTCTTTAGGAATATTGAACCTCGCCACTAGGCTTTTCCTGCCAATTTTCGCCGCTATTAATTCACTGGAAACTGGTTTTTTAATGCCGTCGCCCAGCGCTTTTTGAACATTCAATTCTTTTATTAAATTTTTTGAGTTTTCGCCGCTGGCTAATCTTTTTTCCGTTATTCTTATCTGTTTAATTAATTCTTTTAACTCTGCTGGATCCAAAGAAGCTTTGTGGTCTGGCCCCGTAAGAGTTTTATCTAAAGTAAAATGTTTTTCAATGATCCGCGCGCCTAAAGCCACAGCCGCTACGGAAACTTTTATGCCTATAGTATGATCGGAATAACCTACCGGCAAACCAAACTCTTTTTCTATTGTTTTCATCGCCAATAAATTAACCTTATTCAAGGCGGTTGGATAATTTGTGGTACAATGTAAAATCGCAATCTTATTATTACCGGCCTTTTTAATAGCCGCTACCGCCTCTTTTATCTCCTGTAAATTACCCATACCGGTACTAATGATCATTGGTTTTTTAAATTTGGCCGCATATCCCAATAATGGCAAATTAGTTAAATCCCCTGAACCGAATTTAAATGCCGAAATTTTCAGTTTCTTTAAAAAATCAACTGATTCAAAACCGCCGTGTGGCGATGAAAGAAAAATAATTTTTCGCTCCTTGGCTCTTTTAATAAGCGCTGGGTAATATTTTTCTTTTAATTCCAGTCTCTTAAGCATCGCTAGTTGACTTTCTGTTTTACCGAGATTTCTTTTCTGATACTCCGCCATTTTTCCAGAAGCTATGGTAACTTGTTCCGCGCGAAAAGTTTGAAATTTTACGGCATCAGCTCCGGCGTCAGCGGCCACGTCAACCAGTTTAAGCGCCAAAGCTAAACGGCCATTATGATTAACCCCGGCTTCGGCAATAATAAATACCGGTTGCTCAAGGCCGGATAACTTATTTTCTATTTTGATTGTTCTTTCCATAAAATTCTTTTAACAAGAATTCCGCTAACTTAAAGTCTATTAATTTATCTATGTCAACGGAGCGTTCCTGCGGCATAATTATCGCCGATAAACTATTTTCGTCTATTATTTTATTATGTTTCATTAAGGTATTTCCCCTGACAACGCACACCGCACCATTTAATCTGAAAATTTTAGACAAAGTTTGACTGCGCCGAAAACGTTTTTCTTGAGGTATTTTGTCTAGAAACGGTTTTAATTCGTCATTATTAAAAACATACATCCATTCCGGCCTTTCGCTGATTTCACATGTACTGACGCAGGAATTTGTTTTCATCTGTGTTATTTTTGTTATCGCATCATCTATATCTTCGGCTAGCGCCAAGGGAGCGGTTGGTTGAAGCACAATTATTAAATCCGCTTTATACTTTTCATTTTTTTCTAAATATGTTACTGCATGCTGTAAAACGGGTAATGTCGGCGTATCATCTTGAGCTAATTCCGCTGGCCTTATAAAAGGCACCTCTGCCTTATAATGTTTAGCGATTTCGGCAATTTCTTCGCTGTCGGTTGAAACAATAACCCTGTCAACTAATTTTGATTTTAAGGCGGCACTGATTGCATAAGCAATTAAAGGCTTGCCGTTTAATAATTTAATATTTTTTTTAGGAATTCTTTTTGAACCGCTTCTGGCCGGAATAAGACAAACATTCCCCATATTTTATTAACTTAATTTATTAACTTTAAACGGCTTGATATTTCATTTTCCACTCGCCGGCTTGCTTTTGCCATCTGATATTTTTCATTATTTTAACAAATAGATTTTTAATTAATTTTTCTTTACATAATGCCTGGCGCCGCGGAATTTAACGGTTTTGCCGGCATATAAATCTGAAAATTGCTGAATCAAACGCTTCGCCTCTTCCCTATCGCCATCCGTATGCGAATAATGGTCTAAAATTAAATCAGAATTTACTTCCAGCAATAATTCGTAAACTTTATGATCCGGAATATCCATTAAATTTACCAGCATTAAATCCGAATTCTTAAATTTTTTAAAAAAATCATCCGGCCCCTTTAGTTTTCCCATCTTGATTAATTGATAATATAAGTCAGAACCGGGGTAAGGAGTTACGGGCCGGATAGTGCGCAATTGATAATAAGTATTATATTTTTTTATAAGTTCAACATTTTTCCTTAAAGTCGCCTCATTGTCGCCTAAATTATTCCAAAGAAAATTAAGACCCATGCCGATGCCGCCGTCTGCTTTAACAAGTTCCAAGGCTCTGATATTTTGTTCGGCGGTAGCATTTTTATGCATCAATTTAAGCACTTCATTGCTGGATGATTCAAAGCCAAAATTAATAAATTGGCAACCGCATCTTTTTAATATTTCTACCATTTCTTTATCAATAATATCTACTCGCGCATTACAATTAAATTTTATTTTTAACCCGGACTGAGCCAGGGCTTGTTCAAATTCCCGCAGACGCTGTTTGCTAAAAACAAATAAATCGTCGATAAAAGCATGGCAATTAACGCCATATCGTGAAAATAAAATCTTTATTTCCGCAATAATATTATCAATACTTCTTAACCTTATCCCTTTTTCCATGCGATAGCAAAAATTACAGCGATTTGTGCAACCACGGCTGGTGGCAATCAAAAAACTTTTTTCCTCGGGCAACTGATTAAATAAATTGAAACAGCTTGTGTATTTATGCATGGGAAATATCTCCCAAAGCGGAAAAGGAATTTCGTCTAATTTGATAATTAGTTTGTTCTGTCCGGTGTATTGGAATTCGCCATTGTTTAAATAAGCAATGCCTTTCACCTGGGATAAATCGCCATTGTTAATTTTACAATTTAACAAATCAACGATGGTATTTTCAGCTTCGCCGATCGCCACTATATCGGCCCCGGTCGTTCTTAAAATATATTCGGGGATCGGGGAAGGCCCTTGCCCGCCTAATATAAACCAAGCGGTTTTTTTATGGGCGTTCACGGTTTTACACAAATCAACAACAGTTTCATTAAACCTGGCCGCCAAAAATCCCAAACCGATTAAATCGTATTCGTTTTCCTCTAAATGCTTGGCCAATTCTTTATTAGTATAATGAAAAACATCCATACAGTAAGCCTCAATGGAAGCTCCATTTTGATTTAAAGCTGCCGCTAAATAAGCCGACCCCAGAGGCAATTGATTATCTTCTTGATAGACATCGTGAATTATGAATAAAATTTTATTTTTTTTGCTAAACATAATATAAAAAATAATTATTTTCTAATGTTATTCACTTTATAAAAATAAGATTTTTCATCCGCTAATAATTCTTCCGGCGAACCCTGCTCTTTGATTTCTCCGTCTTGCAGGACTAACAGCTTGGTGCAATTCATTACCGTAGATAAGCGATGGGCGATTAATAAAACCGTTACTTTATTTTTTAAATTTTCTATAACCTTTTGAATCTGCACTTCGGACTCATTATCTAAAGCGCTGGTGGCCTCATCCAAAATTAAAATTTCCGGACGCCTGGCTAAAATTCTGGCGATAACGATTCTCTGTCTTTGCCCGGCCGATAATAAAATTCCCCTTTCTCCGATAACGCTGGCAAATTTATCCGGGCAACTCTGTATAAAATCATAAATATTGGACATTTTAGCCGCGACTTCCATTTCTTTATCGGAAATCGCGTCATTATAAAATTTTATATTATTGGCGATAGTATCGTTTTTAAGAAAAATATCTTGGGAAACATAGCCGATATTTTTACGCCATTCATTAATATCAATCTTATTTATATTTTTACCGTCTAATAAAATTTCGCCTTTGACCGGATTAAACAGGCGCAAAATTATATCAACGATCGTAGTTTTACCGGCTCCGGACGGGCCGATTAAGCCGATCATCTCCCCCTTGTTAACGGTAAAATTGACTTCATTCAATATCTGTTTAGCCTGGTCATAATAAAAACTAACATTTTTAAATTCTAAAAAATTATCAAATTTAAAGCTGTCCGTGCCGCTGTCAATTTCTTTATTTTTTATTATCTCATCCCGATATTCAAGCATTTTATCAACGTAAGAGGCGGAATTGGTCATGACGTAAAAAGTCGTCTGCAGCTGCTGGCCGTAAGTGAATATTCTTTGGATCAAGTAAATTATAGCGGCCAGGGCGGCGAAATTAAATATGCCGGTTTTATAGGAAATGGCAAAAATAATAAAAACAAAAATCAGGCCGATTGGCTGAATCAATGCGTTGGTCGCTATGCTTAAAAATGAAGTTTTAACAATCAACTCCCTTAAAGTTTTAAAATATTCCTTGGCCTTATCAACTATCTTATCGCCGGCCGACATTACTTTTATGGTTTTCATGCCTAAAATATTTTCATTGATATGGTGAGACGTCTGGCGGTTAATTTTTTCGTTTTCCCGCGACAAAGTTCTGGTTTTATGTAAAAACGGCTTAAAGGCGAAAAATATCAATCCGCCCAGCGCTACGGTAATTAAAGTGACTAGCCAGGAAATATTAATCGCCACCAGAAGAAAAACCAGCAAGCTCGTCGCCATCATCAAGCAGTCGCTGATATATTGCAAGAGCACGCTGCCATATCTAACGTTGGTTACCAAGATAGTTTCCAAGTGGCCTAATTTTTGTTTTAATAAATATTGCCAATTAGCTTCAGCGGTAAGCTTAAATAATTCGCCTCTGGTTTTTTCTTCATAGACGGCGGCAATTTTTATTTTAATGTAATTAGACAAGAGCAAAACCAAAACCCGGAAGATAAGCAAGCCGCAAACAAAAATAAACAGATATTTCAAACTGTAATTTATGCTAAAAAAGCCAAAAGATTTTTTAATTATTTCGGAAATAAAATCATTGGCCTGGCTATTAGTGCCTGAAAGAAAAGAAAAAATAGGAATGGCGACATTAATGCCTATGCCCTCAAGCAAACTGCTTAAAAAACCAAGCGCCGTTAACGCTAAAATCTGCTTTTTATATCCCCAATAGGCTTTATAAAAAATTTTTGAAAAATTTACTAATTTATTATTTGGCAAAATCATAAATGATACTAATAAAAATTACCATTTATTTATTTTATCCACAACTTTTTGCTTCAATTTTAAATACGATTTAATCGCTTGTTTTTCAACCTCCGGAGAAACCAAGCGCAAAATTTCCTTGCCTAAAATACGATACTGCCCGCCAACCTTATTGGCTCTAATCAGCTTTTTTTTAAGCATGCGCTTAATCGTACTGGAGCTTATTTTCAGCAATTGCTGCGTTTCGGCCGTAGTATAAACTTCGTTGGATTTTATTTCTTGAGCCATATATGACCATTTTACCGTATATGTCAAAAGGTGTCAACAGGGGTCATTAGGTTATTGACACTTTTTAGAATAGTGCTATTATTTCAATATACCGTTAATTTAATAATAACTCCATAAAAAATGAAAGCTTGCTTTCTGCTCCAGCGGCGCTTCGCTTATGTCGGCCATAAAGTAGCCGTTATTTTAAAAGAAAAATACGGCGTTGAAAACTTTTGCGGTTATGTCTATCTCCGCTCCAGTTTTGAATTTCTTAAAAATCAAAAAGAAATCAATTATACTTCCCTCATATTAGATGAAGATCTGCATGAGCGCTACCATAATGAAAAATTAGATTTGGCCTTCCTTAATAACTTTGAGCAAGAATATGGCATCCCCAATCTTTGGCCTTATGTCACCCTGGATCGAGTAGTGATGTTCAATATGCTGGCGCGAGAATATCCCTACGATACTCCTAAATACACTCACGAAGAAATGATGAAAATTTTTCAAGTTAAGGCCAAGGCGATTTTATATTTTTTAGAAAGCGAAAAACCTGATTTTATTTTTATGACGATCGTCGGCAGCATCAGCAGCCTATTGCTATATGAAATAGCTAAAAAGAAAAATATCAAAATTTTTATCGGCGCTGAAACGCGGATAAATAATGGCTATACTTTGACGGAAAATTATAAAAATTTCAGTTATGCCAAGCTTTTTTTCATCAAAAACAAGGTTTCAGGCCAAAAATTAGCCGAAGCTAAAAAATATCTCCTGGAATTTCGTGAACACCCGGCCGCTTTTTATTATGACTTAAAAAGCGAAATTGACGTTGAACGAGGCCGGCAAATTAACTGGCTATTTTCAAAAAAATTTTTCCAATCATTAAGCTGGTTTCTGATTATCTGCTGGCGCTATTTTTTTAAAAAGCAATTCCGCGATTACTGCGATGAGCAGCCGCTAACTTACTTCTTTGACCGCCTGCGCCGAAAAGTCCGGTCGTTAATCGGTTTTAAGCATTTGTATGATGAGATTGATTTAAAAGAAGATTTCGCTTTTTTTCCTCTCCATTTAGAGCCGGAGGTTGCCACTATGCTGATGGCGCCTTTCTGGACCGACCAAATCAACTTAATTAAACAAATTGCCAAATCCTTGCCGCTTCACTTTAAACTTTATGTCAAAGAACACCCGACTATGGTCGGCTATCGGACGCATGATTATTATAAAAAGCTGAAAAAAATTCCCAATGTTAAATTAGTAAATCCCCGTACCGGTTCTTTTGACCTTCTCAAAAACGCTAAATTAATAACTACCATTACCGGCACCACCGGCTGGGAAGGCATATTATTCAAAAAACCGATAATTACTTTCGGCGATGTTTTTTATAACGCCTTGTCAACGGTAAAACATTGCCACGAAATTGAACAGCTGCCATTCTTAATAAAAAAACAATTGGAAAATTTCCGCCATGACGAAACCGAGCTGGAAAATTTTATCGGCGCTATCTTAGAAGAATCGGCGCCGATTGATTTAACAAAAATCTGGGAACAGGGAGAAGCGCCGGAAATTGAAAAAGAAAAATTAACTCTGCTGGTTGATTTAATCGCTAAAAAATTAGATTTAAAACTCAGACTATCTAACTAACCAATCTAATCTTGTTCCTCAATGTAAACATTCCGTCATTCTCCAAAAACCTTGTGAAATTTTTTAAAGAAATGTCCTTTTTGCCATTAGGCATTAAATAAAACCGGCATAAAGAATCATACTTCTTAGGCCTGTAAATCTCAACTTCAACACTTTGTTTTTTTAAAAGCTCGGGATTATTTATTATTAAAGAGACAACCTCTCCGGGATATTTCACTCTCTTACTGGTATCCCCTTGCAATAAGTCCTTGCAGGCCAATTTTTCTGTCAAGTCTAGCGTTTTGTCAAATAATATACCTCCAATACGGTATTCTTCTCTTAGGATTCTGACTAGTTCATTTTGGATTGATGTTAATATACCGGCATCTTTATAAACCAGCGCGATGTACAAAAAGTTTAGTTTTACAAATTCGTTTACGAGTTTATCGTAGTTCCTCCGGCTCTTATAGAATTTGATCATATCCTCTTTTGTATTAAACCATTCTTCCATTGATTTATTCTTCATATAATCAAATATTCTCTTTATCGATGGATCCTTGGAATGTGCGAGTTTATCCAATACTTCTCCGGGGTTGGCGCCTCTTTTTTGAGCAAATTTGAGAATGGGTTTAAACATTCCTACATTCCAGGCAAAATAGATCAGCCAATGATGAATCTTAAAATTGTTAAGCTCTTTTTCGGACATGTCTTTTGTAGCTCTGACCGATTCCTCAATCTCAAAAACAATCTTTTCATCATAGATGCCATATGCGCCAAAAATTGGCCTGAATTTTGTCTTTATTGCATATTCCTTTCTGCGCGTATCGTCTTCATATTTTGACCCAGGCAAAAGCCGGATATTATACGGGCGAATATCATCAAATCCGATATCAAATGAGTCCTTTAAGGAAGTCAGGTGGTTTTTTACGCTTTCTCCGGGAAGCCCGATAAGAATGTCCGTGCCAACTTCCATGTTATTATCTTTATAATACTTAATCTGAGCTTTTATATGATCCATGTTAATACCGCCTCTGCCGCAACACTTAAGAACGCAGGGGTCAGAAGACTGGATTGCAATATATCCCGATTGGGTTTTTATTATCTTGGCTATCTCAATATTTCTTTCACTCGTATTTTTAGAATGGTAAAGATCCAATAATACTGGAAATCCTTTTTTGTCCATGACATTTCTTATAATCTTGGCAATTTCAACATCACGATCAAATAATCCAAAGTTAGCGTCGCAAAAAATCCATTTTACCTGACCCGCGGAATTTTCAGCAACATATTCGATCTCTTTTTTGATCACGCTTAGATCCCTCAATCTTACCTTTGACAATGTAGTAACTCCCCAGGCGCAATATAAACAACCAAACGGGCAACCTCTGTTTGTTTCAAGCAAGGGGATCATATTCGGGTCCTTAAGAAATTTGTTAAGCCAGCCTGTAAGATATGGGCTTGGCAGGTCAATCTCTTTTGGTTTCTTGATAAAATCAACGGGAGAATAAATCAGTTTTCCGCCAATAATTGTCGCGCAACTATTTGGGGTTGGTCTTACTTTTCCGTTGAGGATGCCTCCTACCAAGTCCGCAAAAGACTCTTCCCCCTCAAACATAATGTAGTAATCAAGATTCGGGTTTGCTTTCAAGAACGCCTTTATGCCAGATGGTTCAGTTCTTATATTTGGTCCGCCCATTACTGTTATTACCTTTGGGTTCAACCTTTTAACCATATTAACAAAAAGAAGGCTAAGCCTAGAATTCCAACTATAATGGCTAAGCCCGATAATGTCCGGAGGATCCTTAGATATGGCTTTTTCAAGTTCCTTTGGATACTTAAAAAGAATAATCTTGACTTGTTTGCTGAATCTTTTTTCAAGCAATGCCGCGATATAGGCAATATTAAGAGGAACCGTGTAGTTTGTTTTGATAGTATCGTACACGAGATCAGCTAGGTATATTTTTAACATAATATTAACAATTAATAAAATTTAATAATTTTCTATATCGCATGCCAAGTACCACTTTTTTAAACAGAATGCCGGCTTATGATTTTATGCCTTAAGTCTCCAGGGGCGATTTTAAGCTTTACCATATTTTTTAGAATGAACCGTGTACCACTCAAAAGTTTTTTTCAGCCCGTCCGCCAATTTTGTTTCCGGCCGCCAGCCGATTAATTTTTTTATTTTTGTTATATCAGCCAAGCGGCGCTTAACGCTGCCTGCCGGCGAGGGCTGGCTGATTATTTTTTTTGGCTTCCAGCCGGCCGCTTCAAACATCTTCTCCGCCAATTTTTCCATGGTAATTTCATCGCTGGCGCCGATATGGACGGTTTCAATCGGCTGGTTATCGGTTATTGATGAATCCATAAGCATTCGCATGGCTTTGACCGCGTCGGTGATATAGCAGAAGGTTCTGGTTTCTTTCGGGCTGCAAATAGTAAACGGGTCCTGGCGAGCGATAATTTTTTGCGACCATTCGGGCAACACATGATCATAGCCGGCGCGCGGGCCGTAAAAATTATGCGGCCGGACAATAATCGCCGGAAAATTATATACTTTAGCGTAAAAGATAACGAAAAGCTCTCCGACTAATTTTGTGGCGCCATAAGTCCAGCGCGGATTATAAGTGTCACTGATAACTAAAGGGACTTTTTCCGGCGTTGGGATAGGCAATTTATTAAACGACGCGAGCGCGCCGGCGTAGGCCTCGTTGGAAGAGGTAAAACAGAGTTTTGTTTTTTTCTTAAGACTTTTTATCCATTCAAGGATATAAATTAAAGATAAAGTGTTAATGCGCAACACTTCCTGCGGCATTTTGTAAAACCACTTGGTGCCGTTGACGGCGGCCAGATGATAGACTTGGTCAAAATTTTTGTCTAATTTTTTGTAAAATTTTTGGTCGGTTAAGTCTGCTTTAATGAATTGCACCCGCTTATTTTTTAAAAGCGCCTTAAAATCTTCATCTATCCGGCCGCGCTGAAGATTATCAACTAGGGTCAGATGATTGGCGGGGTTTTTTAGAAGTTCATTGGCGAGATGATAGCCGATGAAACCGGCGCCGCCGGTAATTAATATTTTTTTCATAGGAAGTGTAAAGGTCTTTTAGAAATGTCCTATTTGGCGTTTTTTAGAAATGTCCTACTTTGACACTTTGGTTAGTTTTTTAAGATATTCTAAATTGGCTGTTTGGCGCCAGGGATGGTTGACCGGCGGTATGTGGGCGGTTGACTTAGGGATGACCCATTGCAAGCTGTTTTTGGCGTCGCTGATCTTTTTGGGTTTTTCCGGCAACAGCCTGTAATTAAGATATTTGCCTCGGAGGCGGAATTGGATCGTTCGGTCCAGCCGCTCTTCCACGGTAACCCTATCTTGCTTGCAGATTGTTACCGGCTGGATTTTTTCCAGCTGATAGCAATGTTTCTTGTGGCTGACGGTGAAATCGTTCATCACGACTTTCCGGTACTGCCGCGAGAAAATGGAATCTAATTTTTTCTTTTCCTGCTCATTTAATTTCTTATGCAGATTAGCCCGGCTTCTGGGTTCAACCATGAACCTGGCGTTGAACTTCGGCAGGAATACTCTTTCAAGGAACTCATTTGCCTCTTTGATGGTGGAAATGCCAGCCAGCCTTAATTCTTTAATCAGCCTGTCCTGCAATGTTCCGAACAGTTTTTCTACCCGGCCTTTGGCTTGCGGGCTGTGGGCGTGGATGATGCCGACATTCAGTTCTGTCATGGCTCGTTCGAACTGGGTCAGGGTATCAGGGTTCTCTTTGGCCAGTTTGTGGTTCATCGAATAAGTGCTGAATTTATCCACATAAATCGCATTGGGCTTGCCGAAACGCTCAATGTAGTCCCGCCAGAAGCTGAATGTCGGCTCAACGCCCTCGTGTTCATCAAATCTGGCTCGGACTTCGCTGTTAGCGTCATCAATCGAGGCCAAGAGGCAGATTTCTCCGCCCCGATCCTCAAACCAATGTTCGTAAGAGCCATCGTATTGGATCAGCTCGCCCTTAGAGGCTTTTCTCTGCCGCCATTCCCGGTGGGTTTCTTTTTTCTTGGACTTGGGCTGCCAGATTTTTTCCGCGATCATGATGGAACGAACGGCGCCGCGGCTGCGCTCAATCTTGTCCAATTCAGTTAATTTCTCCGCGGCCAGAGTCGGGCCGAAATCCGGATACTTCTGTTTTATCAGGCCGGCTATTCTTTTCCTTTCTTTAGCCGGCAGGCGGCGGTTGCCCGGCTTGCCTCGGTTGCCGTGGATCAAGGCTTTGATTCCGCGCTTATCTACTTTTTTCTTTAGCCGCCTGATCTGGCGCGTTGTCAGATTCAGCAGTCCGGCAGCTTGGCTGCCGTTCAATTCTTTGTTAATTACTTGCTTGATAATGTCATACTTTTTTACCTCGGGTAAAGACATAGTTATGTTCGTAGCCATGTGATTTTATGTTTAGTTGATTAAAAACAACTAAACACCTTATCACATCAGTTAGGACATTTCTATTTGACGCTAGTAGGACATTATCATAAAATTTTTACATTTTTCATAGGAAGTTGACAAAAATTAGTTATTATAATAAGATAGTGTGTTGTAAAAAAACAACATAAAAAAAACATAAAGAAAGGAGATGGACATTGAAAACATTCGTAACGTTTGCGGAAGCTCGGAGAATTGATTTCAAACAAACGGAAAAAATCGCTAGCCAACCCAGCGCGTGGAAGGCGAGGGTTACACTTCCTGACGGAAGCGTGCTTACCCTGCCTCCGGGCTGCGATCTGAAATTGGAAGGATTTTCAGGTTTCGCGCAGTTGGTTGTGGCGCTTGACGGCAAAGGCGAACCCATTTACGACAAATTATTGTATTCCCAGAAGTCGGGAGTAGCGATTGTCGCCTGGGGGCGCGATGCGGGCGGCACAACTAAACTGGCGTATCTGGAGCAAGCGCGGCCGTTTGCCGATGATCCGGAACATCCAGAACCAGGTTTATTGGTCTTTGGACAGATCCCGATGGGATTTTTAACCGCTGCTGACCGCGAACTTCCCCTTAAGGAAGGAGTTGAACGGGCCGTTCACAGGGAACTGAGAGAGGAAGCCGGTATAAGGGAAGTAATAGAAATAGAAATCCCCGAACCAGCAACTTGCTGGCAAGATCCCACATTGATACGCAACGGCACCTTAGTGGCATTTGCGCAAGTGGTGTTGCCAGTCAGCGATGATCCGTCCGGTTTAACGGCTGGCGACGGAGAGGATATCAGAAAAATAGAGTTTCTTTCCGTCAAAGAAATACGGCGGCGAATCGCGGCCGGAAAAACGGCGGATGGAGTGATCCATCATATGGGGATAAGCCTTGCTCCTTTAATGATGTTCTTCGCTCGCCATCCTGAATTATTTGGATTTTAAGAACTTTTCATCAATTGAGCCTTCGTGAAAACGAAGGCTCTTTTTTTATTTTTAATTTATATTTTTTTAACCCAAACCCATAAGCTCTTGCTATTTTCTATTTCTGTTTTAGCTATTTGTAATCCAGCTTTATCGGCCAAAGATAACGCTTGCTCCGGCGTCAGCGACACGCCGTAAAACCATTGCCAAAAATGCGGCGTGGCGCCGGTGCGCAGCTGTATTTTGGCTAAGCCGCCGGGTTTTAATGTCCGGAAAATTTCCTTAAAATAATTTTGCGTTATGGCTGTATTCGGCAAATGCTTAAAGGTTAAATGTGAAAAAATTAAATCAAATTCGGCATCGCTAAAGGGAATGTCATCGCCCGCGCTGGCGGCTAGCTCAATGTTATTGAGGGCAGATAAACGTTTGCCGGCAATAGTTAGCATGTTGGGCGAAATATCAATGCCATAAATTATTTTAAAGTCTTGGCTAAAAAATTCAGTCATGCGTCCGACTCCAACGCCAATGTCCAGCGCGATTTTATCCTTAAAATCACCCAAGAATTTATGAAGCAAATCATCGCCAGAAATATATTTTAAGTAATCATTTTCGCCGCTTTGGCGAAGCTCAAATTCATCTACTTTTTGCCGTGATTTAGTCTCGGAGTTTGCATAATAGTACGGATTTTTTTTGGCTAATTTTTCCCAGTTGTTTTTAATCTCGGGCAAAGATTTATTGGCGGCGCGCAGAGAAAACAGCTTGACGGCTGGTTTTAAAATTTGCCGGGTAGACTTAATTATTTTTAAAGAATTAAAATTATGCCACCAGCGCGTGATTAAAGCGGTCGCGCGGCGGTAATTATCATAATCCCACGAAGAAAACCATTGCGGCAGAGCGTAAGCATCGGTAATTTGCTGATGTAAAATGTTTGATTCATGGATCGCTCGCAGAATCGGCGACGGGCCAGCTTCTTCTTTCCAGGTTAAGAAAGCCTGGGTATCTTTCGGCAGGCAATGGCCGCCGTAGGCTTGGCCGTAGCGCAGATAACTTTTTTTATCAAACAGGAAATCAATGATATTGGCAATTTTTTTCTGCCGTTCTTTATTCTGCGGGAGGGAAATGCTGTCGCCGAACTCATTAACAAAAGCAACGCGCAGGGAGTTCCAAATATTGGATAAATATTTAATATATGAGGCCTCTTCGGGCGCGCCTTTAAAAACTTTGTAAGCCCGTTTTTCCCATTGTTCAATAAAACTCGGATAAATAATTTTTTTCCAGCTGCCTAAAGCGAAGATAAAAGGGTTTAAGCAATCTTCAACCGCGTTTATTTCATGGAGAAATTCCGGCAAATAAATATCAAAAGGCAAGCCCTTCAGATATTTCGGTAAAACCGTTGAGCGCAGAATAATATTTCCCCGCGCCGGCCGCAATAATTCTAAAGCCCTCTCAATCAAAGAGATATCCTGATGTCCGTTTTCATTCACCCGGTCGCCAATGCATATTACATACCAAGTGTCGGGGCTGTCGGCTTGCAGGAGATTATCCAGCGGTTTTATTTTTTCGTAAAACCCTAGGTATTTATCCGCATAGTGGTATTTCGGCGCCAGGACGTCATAATAAAAAACTTCAAAGCCCATTCTAATAAGCGCCAGCGCGTTGGCCTGACCGACCCAGCCAAAGCCCACAATAACGATTTTTTCTGATTTTTCTCCCAATGGCATATATAAAAAATTTATTATTTTATAAAACAATTATATACCGCTAATTAATTTCATTTTCTCATATAATTTTTTTATATTATTTTCATAATTCATTTCATCTTCAGACAATCTAACATAGCATTGTTGTGAAATTTCTTCTCTTAACTTATAGTCCGCGCCCAATTGTTCAATTTTACGCGCTAAATCGTCAAGCTGGCGATATTTAAAGTACAAGGCTGAATTTTTTGCCTGCCACTCTAGCCCGCCGCCGCCAGGCAAAATTGATGGTACGCCGAAAGCCATGGCATAATATAAAGAGATTGAAGTTCCGGCCGGCCACCAGTCAGCCTGAATAAAAATATCCGCCTCGCTATAATAACGATAAAGCTGCTCTTTAGTCACCCAGCCGGGCAAAATTACATGCTTCTGCAATCCCAAATCTTGCACCATCCGCTTAACCTGTTTTTCTTCATGGCCGGAACCGCCTAAAATTAAACGGAAATTTTTCTTATTCTTAATTTTTGAAAAGCCGGCGATTAAAATATCAAAGCCCTTGCCGGGGGACATACGGCTGGAAAAAAATAGATTAATGGGGCCGTTTCTTTTATTTCTTAGCCGATAAGAATCGGGAGTAATATTATTTTTCGCCATTATTTTTTTAATATCCACCGGGTCTCCCACCACTAAACATTTATTGTTGTCGCGGATGCCGAATTCTTTATACATAGCCATCAGAGCCGGGCTGACAAAAGCAAAGAGATCAAGATTGCCGACTAACGACATGCCGACATATTTCTCTATCCACCATCTAATTTTTCCTTTAATCTTATGAAAAAAATTTTGTTTCGGCTGTTTAAAAAGGCTGGAAACACACTGCGGCCAGCAAGTTAAAAATTGATTAAAAAAACCAACTACCGGCACCTTGCCTCCCATTTTTCGATAAAACCCGGCGCCATACATAAAAAGATGGGCATCAACGATAAAAATATCGGCCCAAGAAGAATACTTTCTCAAAATTTTTAGCACTCCCGCCTGAATGCTTAATAATCTATAAGATTTAATCATCTCTTCGCAAACCCGGTAAGGCAAAGGGCCGGTTATCTTATTATTTAAAGAAAAGGCCGTCACTGCCGTAACTTCATTTCCTAAATTAGCCAAGGTTCTAATAATCAAATCTATCTCTTCAACCGATCCGCCGGCGGTTAAAAAATTTAATTTAGAAGTAACAAAAACAATCTTCATGATTTTTTATAAAAATTTCACGATTATTTAATTAAAGTAGCCTAATTTTTTAGCGTATTCAAGCATCTTGCCTTTTTTTCTTATTTTAACGGGGCGAGCCGGAACGCCAGTATTAATTGTCCAAGGCTCAGTATCCTTTGTCACTAAAGAGCAGGCCCCAACCACTGAACCCTCGCCTAAAGTAACCCCGGGCAAAATAACAGCGTTGGCGCAAATATTGGCAAATCGTTCAAAAATCACCGGCCTAATTATTACTTTGGTATATTTCGCCGGTATGCCCGGCGCGGTAATCAAACTGTTTCCTGAAAATTCATCAGAGGCGCATAAAATTTTACCGCCCAAAGCGATATTCGTAAAATGTCCCATTTTTATGAATCCTTTAGGGCCGCCGATGATATGGACGCCCGGGCCGATATGAATATAATCGCCGATCTCGGCTCGCGTGGTCAAATAAAGGCCGCTGTCTATGGCGACATGGCTGCCGATAGAAACCATAGCCGGCCGTCTGATTTCAACTTGCGCGCTGATAAAAACATCTTCGCCCGCTGATTTAAGCAAAAATTTGTCGTATTGCGGCGAATTTAATTTGTTGGCAGTTAAATTCATGATTATTTGACATTGGCTTATATTACTATATAATAATATTATATTAATAAAAAAATTGAGTCAACTATAGAGTGAATAATTAAAAAAATAAACAGCCAATATGACAAAAAAAATTCCCGTCGGCCACATTGATAAATGCCAAATTTGTTCAGGAAAAAATCTAGAAACAATTTTGTCTTTCGGCCATCAGCCGATAGTCCAAAACTATTTGACCGAAGAACGGCTTAACGAGCCGGAAATTACTTATCCGCTTAATTTTTGCTATTGCCCTAATTGCGGGCTGGCGCAGCTTGATTATATTATTGACCCGAAATTAGTTTTTCCCCTAAATTACCCCTATCGCACCGGGCTGACTAAAATGCTAATTAGAAATTTTTGTTCTCTAGCCGATACTTTAGAAAAAAAATATCATTTAACCGCAAAAGATTTGATCGTTGATATCGGCTCAAACGATGGATCTCTCTTAAAAGCCTTTAAAGATAAAGGCATAAAAATACTGGGCATAGAGCCGACTAACGCGGCCGAAGAAGCCAATAATAAAGGCATCCGAACAATTCAGGGATATTTCAATGAAAAAATCGCTAGCCAAGCGGTAAAACGATATGGCAAAGCAAAAATAATTACCATGACCAACGCTTTCGCCCATATTAACAATCTTTTTGAAATTATAAAAGGCATAAACATAATGCTTGATGATGATGGAATTTTTGTTTCGGAATCGCAGTATTTATCCGATATGATGCAAGGTCTGGAGCTTGATACTATCTACCATGAACATCTTAGATTTTATTCATTAAAACCATTAATCAAACTTTTTTCTCTTACCGGCTTTAGCCTGGTAGATGCCGAAACAATCTCCGCCGCCGGCGGTTCAATTAGAATTTACGCTAAAAAAGGCAAACACCCGGCGAGCAGCAGAGTAAATAAATTAATTAAGGCCGAAGAAACCGCCGGGCTATATGATGTTAAAAAATTAAAACAATACGGGCAGCGGATGATTAACGCCAAACAAGAGCTGATGGCTCTACTGACAAATTGCAAGCAAAAAGGAACGCGCATCGCCGCTATTGGCAGTCCGGCACGCTCCAACACCTTGCTGGGCTTTACTCATATTGATAGCCATTTGATTGATTATGCTTGCGAAAAATCCGGTTCGCCTAAAATCGGATTATTTACTCCTGGAACACATATCCCGGTGGTTGATGAAAAAAAATTATTTGAAGATCAGCCTGAATATGCCTTGGTTTTATCTTGGCATATCGGCGAAGAGCTTATAAAAATAATGAGAAAAATGGGCTATAAAGGCAAATTTATAATGCCCTTGCCCACTCCAAAAATTGTTATTAACATTTAGTTTTATCGCGAATAAAAATTCTTTATATTTTCCACTACATACATCACGTCTTCATCAGACATATCAAAACAGGAAGGCAGCCATAAAGCTTTCGGGCTTAACTTTGTGCTGTTAATAAAATTATCGTCCGCCAGCTTATAAGGCAGTTGGGTATGCAAGGGAAACCAATAATTTCTATAATTTATATTTTTACTTTTTAAATACGCTTCTAACTCACTGCGTTTTTCTATTAAAGCATCGGTCCATTGCGGCACCTCTTCTTCTTTGAATTCAAATAATTTTAACCCCTCTATATTTTTCAGATTATTGACATATAGCTTATTTATTTTTTTCATCTTCTCGGTTCTGTCGGGCAAATAACTTAATTGGCCTAAACCGACTGCGGCTTGCAAGTTAGTAAATTTAAAATTATAACCGATGGAATTATGAAAATCATCACCGCCCGAGCCGGTTTTTGACCTGCCTTGATCCTTTAATTCCCTTAATCTCACGGCTAATTTATCATTATTAGTCACTATAAATCCGCCTTGTCCGGTGGTAATTGTTTTGTTCGGCGATAAAGAAAAACAGCCTATGTCGCCAAAGGCGCCGAGATATTTACCGTTTTGCTTCGAAAGCAGCGCTTCGGCCGCATCTTCAACTATATGAATATTATTTTCTTTCGCTATTTTTAAAATAGCTTCCATTTGAGCTCCTCGGCCGGTAACATGAACAGGTATTATGGCTTTTGTTTTTTTTGTAATTGCTCCATTGATGGCTTCAATATCAATATTTAAAGTCTTTGGGTCAATATCAACTAAAATTACTTTTGCCCCGCACATTTCAGCGGCATTTGCGGTTGCTATAAAAGTCATATCAGGGATTATCACTTCATCGCCATAACCGACGTCTAAACTCTTTAAGGATAAAAATATCGCGATTGTGCCGCTGGTCACAGCTACCGCATGTTTTACTTTCAGCAAATTCGCAATTTTAGCCTCAAATTGCCTGGTGATATCACCATCATTTAAATAATTGCTGGCCAAAACATCCCTGACTAAACGAAATTCCTCTTCTCCAATCTTCGGCGCCCACCATTTTATAGTTCTGTTTTTCATACTATTTAAAATTATATATTAATATATCTCCAGACCGGAAAACTTCAGTTACTCCGCCTAAATCTGCCTGAACCTTATCCGATAACGGTCCAACAGATAAAATATAATCCAGCCTATATTTGCTTAAAGCTTGGCGAAAATCTTTAGCATAAAATTTCCGATAGTCCTCGGGTAATTTTTTTATTTTTTCTTCAAACAATGGGTCGGAAAAATCGGGAAATTGCTTAATCCCGTATAAAACCTTCCAGTTGGAAAACAAATAACCAACCGCCTCATGCCTGTTTTGCTTTAGATATTCATCAAATTCTTCAGCGGTTACGCCTTTCAGGCGAATCCGCGCCAAATAACTGTCATGTCTGCGATTAGGATCAATTAAATTATAGGCAAAGGTTGAAGAATAAACATTACTATGGGTAAAGGCCGGAACTAGGCCATTTAAAAAGTCAGAGTTATTAACAAAAACCACGTTATCTTTCGGCTGAAGATTCAGCCAATCAAACAGCGGCCCATAAACTTGCAGTCCGGCGAAATAATCAAAAGAAACTCGATATGCTTTAACTTGGGTAAATATACCCCAGCCTAAAGAAACCATTATAATAAAAAAAAGCGCCAAGCGCCAAATTACCGTCCGTTTAACTGTTAGAAGATTATAAAATAGAACCATAGCGGCAATCATGGCCAAGGGAATGGTATATTGGACAAAATGATACGGATAAATGGTTCGTCCGGTAATAATTTGCTGATTTAGCGCCCACAGGCCGCCTAACAGCAAAGCCAAAGAGAAGATATACCAATCTTGCGGCCTATTTTTTAGTCCGCCGTCCATTATCCGCTCCTTCCATAAAGGTAAAGTTTTTCTTTTTATGAATAAAAAAATAGTGGCTATCGCGTAAAACGCCAGCGCTGCCAGTAAAATTTTATTCCCTAATGGATAATGGGTATAAAAAAGGCCATTGCGCAATAAAGCTTCTTTATACCCCTGCGCTCGGCTTAACTGCCAGGAAAAAAACCAATAGGGCGAGGATAAAACGGCCGCCACCAACCCGATCGCCGCCAAGCTTTTAATTAAGCCATATCTTTTTTCCAACAGATAAACCAGCCCCAAAATCGCCAAAACCGAAACCGCGATGCCCCAGCTAAAAAAATAAGTATAAATCGCCAGCGCCAAAAATCCGCCGGCCGCGGCAATTAAAGTTTTGCGATACCGCTCTTGCCTGATAATTACCCATAAACAGAGCAAAAAAGAAAATAAAAAAAACGCGCCCATTACCGGATTAACCAGCCTGGCCCAGATTAAAAAATTACCGCCGCTTATTTTTCCGGTCAAAAAAAGCCAGGTAGATCGGTAATCCACCAAATCATAACCCAAGGTTACCAATAAAGCTCCGGCAATGGCGTTAATTTTATTTAAGGCTGAAAAGCTATTTGCCGTCAGCCGGCTAATTAAAAAATAAACCAGGAAGAATAGAATAAACGGCAGAACAAACCTGCTGGCAATCACTAGATTGACAGGCGACAGACGCAACAGCCGGCTGGGCAGGGCATAAAAAATCTCTCCGCCGGCGGGCGTCAATGATCCCTGATGCCGGTTTTCATAAAAAACCGCCGGGCCGAGCAAAGAATGCCCATCAATGACTTTTTGAATTCTGGCTAAATAAAAATCTTCATTAGCGGTCTGCATCATGGGAATGCCATGATAATTTTTACCCAAAGACGCTATGAAAAAAATATTCGGCAAGATATAAATCAAACCGACGAGTATGGCGCCAACCAACGCCAATTTATGGTTTAAAACCGCCAGTCTTAGATAATTAAAAAAGGATTTTATTTTATTCATATAATCAATCCCAATAAAAATTACAATATTTTTTTGTTTTAGGCGCTTTATCTTTTTCATCTATCGGATATAATTTGCAATAATATGGCAAATTACTCCATTTTAAACAATCTTTTCCCTTAAGGCATTTTCTGGTAAAAAACCATGACCACGGCGAGTCGCCGCAGCAACCGTGATGCCCGCACTCGCCTTTTCTTGATAAAATCTGTTTTTTTACGTACTCTGTCCGGAAATAGGCTAAAAACATTCTTCTTAAATGCCGCATAAAAATTTATATAAACCTATTTATAACCATTGCGATTTTCTTGATTTCCTCATTTTTTAAAAACGGATACATGGGCAAAGAAAAAATTTCGCCGGCCATTTGTTCAGCTATGGGGCATTTAGCGCCGGCCAGTTTTTTAAAAACCGGCTGACGCGTCAAAGCGATAGGGTAATGGATTAAAGTTTCAACTCCGTTTTTTTTCAAAAACTTCCTTAAAGCGTCGCGCTGTTTTGTCCTGACAACGAATAAATGAAAAACGTGGCCGGCCTGATTCTTGCCCTCGGGCAATATCACGGCCGGATTAGTGATATACTGACGATATATAGCCGCGATTTCCCGGCGGCGTTGATTCCATTTATCCAGATATTTTAATTTTACGCGCAGCGCCGCCGCCTGCAGTTCATCCAGGCGGCTGTTAATGCCAAAAAAATCTGACCGATAAGGCTCGGTCTGGCCGTAAAATCTTAAAAAGAGCAATTTCTCGTAAATATTTTTATCATTGGTAATAATCGCTCCCCCGTCGCCGTAAGCGCCTAAATTTTTGCTGGGATAAAAACTGAAAGCCGCGGCGTCGCCCCAGGCTCCGGCTTTTTTGCCGAATAAGCTCGCGCCGTGCGCCTGGCAGGCATCTTCAATAATTTTAAGACCGCGCCGGCGCGCTATTTTTTTTATCTCTTCCATCTCAGTCAATTGCCCATAAAGATGAACCGGAATAATCGCTTTGGCGCGGAAACTGATTTTCTTTTCAATTTTATCAAGGTCAAGATTATAAGTCAACGGATTTACATCAGCAAAAACCGGCTTGGCGCCGGCCAGTTCAACCGCCAGAGCCGTAGCGACAAAGGAATTCGCCGCCGTAATCACCTCATCGCCAACACCGATGCCAAGCGCTTTTAACGACAAAAACAGGGCATCGGTTCCCGAAGCCACGCCGACGCAATATTTGACTCCGCAATAAGCCGCAAATTCTTTTTCAAAACTTTCTACTTCGCGGCCCAAAATAAACCGCCCGCTTTTTAAAACTCGCCCAATTGCCTGATTAACTTCAGTTTTTATAAAATTGTATTCCCTGGTTAAATCAATAAATTTTATCATAAAAAAAATACCGGCTATTCATTCACGGACTTTAAAAATTTTTGATAATCGCGGAAATAATCGCTTTCTTTATAATAATCGCTGGCCACTACCAAGATAACGCAGTCCGAGGAAAATTTCTTCATGACGCGCCAGACTTTTGAGCCCAAATAAATGCCGGTATAAGGATCGTTCATGATTATTTTTTGCTTAGTCCGGCCGTCGTCTAAATGCAATTCAAACGACCCGTTAACGCACAAAATAATTTGCTTTAATTTTTTATGGGCGTGCAGGCCGCGGATCGCCTTTTTATTAAATAAATTATTTATAAAATAGAACCGTTTAATGGCGAAAGGCACGCTCTTTTTTTCTTCGCCAATCACCAAATTGCCATCAGGAAAATCATTGAAAAACTGCAATTTAATAATCTTGGCGTTTTTTACTTTTATTTTATTTATCATATATTTATTACAAAAACCTGATAATCGCAGACGCCGGTGCGCAAGGGGTATTCTTTTCTAATAATAAACTGCTCCCGGATTAAGCGGCGATACCCTTCAGCCGGCCGAATATATCCTCCAGCATCCAGGCTCCTGACTATTTTAGAAATAAATTTAACGCCCGGTGTATCTTCCATAATGATTACCCGGCCGCCGGTCTTCAAAACTCGTTTAATCTCTTTTAATATCTGCCTGACCGAGGCATCATCAAGATGATGCAATACGCCGTTCACCCAGACGATATCAAATGATTGGCCGGGAAAAGCCAGTCGGCGGGCGTCCATAGCTTTAAAAGTTTTATTATAGCGGCGGCGGGCATAATTAATATACGCTTCCGAAATATCAACGCCGGCATAATCTTTGCCAAAAAACGGTGAAAACACCCCGGTGCCGCAACCTAAATCAAGAGCGCGCCGCTCCAATCTGTCCGGCAGTTCACGCTTTATGACCTCAATTTCTCCCTTATGGCCGCCCTCAAGAAATTTTCTTAAAAAATTTAAAATAACAGGGTGCTGTTCTAAATAATTTGTAATCTCTTTAATCATATAGTATCTTATTTTGTCCGTCCGAGCAAAACCAGCTCCCACCATAATTTCGCCAAAGTCAATAATGTCCTGGACACTCTCTTAAAGGTAAAAAACTGCGAATGCCCGTAGGTGCGGGAGAAATGGTGCACTGGCACTTGGCGGGCCACGGCTCCGGCATTTTGCAGCCGGCGAGATAATTCAACGCACATGCTGCCGTCGTTGCTTTTCAAGATTATTTCATCCAGCTTGGCTTTCCTGAATAAGCGATAATCGCAATCCACGTCTCTTATTTTAAGCAAAAAAACCGCTTTCATTACCCATTGGTAAATTTTGCCGATTATAATCCGGTCAAAAGTGTCCTGGCGCTTCATCTTATAGCCATTAACCAAATCAACGCCTTCTTCCAGCGCGCCGACCAATAAGGCCAGCTCTTTTACGTCATACTGCGCGTCGCCGTCAGTATAAAAAATCCATTCTTTGCCGGCCCGGGCGAAGCCGCTTTTAAGCGCCGCGCCGTAGCCGCGATTTTTCTCGTGATAAATAACTTTAAGCCGGGAATCGGATTTTTGCAAATCCGCCAACAATTCGCGCGAACCGTCAGTACTGCCGTCATCCGTAACGATAATTTCGTAATCTTTAATGCCTAAAGCTTCGGCCGTCTTGGCCGACTCGGCTATCATTTTCCCGATCGTTCCCTTGTCGTTATAACAAGGGAAAAAAATGCTTAAGCTGTTAATTGTCAATTTCATAAATTATTATCTTATCTTAAGATACCGGCAATTGCCGCTTTTTTTTGCGCGGCAATTTTTTATTTAATAAATTCAATTATTTTTTTCGCTCTTCTTTCCCAGGTATAATTTTGCGCGTCACGCAAAGCCTGCCCGGTTAATCGTTTTGAAAAAATATCATCTTGAATTAATTTTCTAATGCCGAGGGCTAAATTTTTAGGCGAATTCGGTTTTACCAAGACGGAGTTTTTATCATTTAGAATTTCCCTGATTGAAGGCAAATCAGAAGCAACAATCGGCCTGTCAGAAGCCATATATTCAAACAATTTCAAAGGCGAGGTATATTTTTCAGAAATATCTTTGCCTTTTTTATTAGGTAAAATCAAAACATCGGCTGCTTTAAGATACCGGGGTATTTCTTGATGGAGCTTACGGCCAACCAATAGAATATTCGGCGAACCATATTTTTCTTTAATCATTTCTATTTCTTCCGCCTCGCCGCCCGCTAACATTAAAACCCAGTCTCGATCAAAATATTCCGCTGATGCCAATAAAATGTCAACACCCTTCCAGTCATGCAAATAAAAACTGCCCGCGTACATAATTATTTTTTTATCAAGGGGCAAGGCCAGCTCCTGCCTTAGTTGCTCTTTAGCCGCGCTGATATCAAAGTCTTTTAAATCAACGGCGTCCGGCGTTACCAAAATTTTATCCTCGCCGATCCCCTCTTTTACCAATCTCTCTTTTGCAAAACTTGTTAAAACCAACAGCTTGTCCGCTTTCCTCCATACTTTTCTATGCCGAGGCTTGATCAATTCAGGCAGCGAATGAATTTCCAGAATAAAATCATTAAAGAATAAGCCGGCAATTTGATCTCTGGCGTATAACGCATCAAAATCTTTAATTAAAAAATAAAATTTAGCTACCAGCAAAAAGCTAACTATGCGCAGCCAAAAATAAAAACTATTAGTATTGCCGGGACAAAAATCAAGGCAAGGCAGTTTAGTCAGCCTAAAAATTTTTTTTACGCCATAATAAGCAAACGAGTCCGTTTTTATTTCATTGCGGCGTCGAGGCGCCACCAACTCTATTTCAACGCCCTGGCCGCTAAAGGCCTCGCACATTTTCATTACTTGAATCCCATGCGCCCACTCGGTCGGCAAGCCAAAGTCGGTTAAATAAATTAATTTCATAATTAAATATGCTTTAAAAACTGCCGGGTGTGCTTTAGGGGGTTCTGATATTTTTCCAAATCCGCCTCCACCATCATTTTGACCAACTCTTTAAAATTAACTTTGGGCTGCCAATTAAGTTCTTTTTTCGCTTTAGCTGGATCTCCTAAAAGATAATGGACGTCATTAGGACGCAAAAACTTTTTATCAACTTCCACATATTTTTGCCAATTAAGCCCGACACAAGAAAAAGCTTCTTCGCAAAATTCTTTAACCGTATGGCTTTCGCCGGTCGCGATAACATAATCATCAGCTTTTTTTTGCTGTAACATTAGCCACATCGCTTCAACATAATCTCCGGCAAACCCCCAGTCGCGCTTGGCGTCCAGGTTGCCTAAATAAATTTTATCGCTGTAACCCATTTTTATCCGCGCCACCCCATCAGTAATTTTTCTGGTCACAAATTCAATGCCGCGAATCGGCGATTCATGATTAAATAAAATGCCGGAGCAAGCGAACAAGCCATAGCCTTGGCGATAGCTTTTGGTTGCCCAATGGGCATAAAGCTTGGCCGCGGCATAAGGACTGTTGGGTTCAAAAAGCGTCTTTTCGCTTTGCGGCGGCAAAGCATCGCCAAACATTTCCGAAGTCGAGGCCTGATAAAACTTAATTCTTGGATTTGTCTGTCTGATTGAATCCAAAATCCGTGTTACGCCGAGCCCGGTAATTTCTCCGGTCGCTATCGCTTCCTCAAAAGAAACTCCGACAAAACTTTGAGCCGCTAAATTATAAATTTCATCGGGCCGGGATTGCTTAATCGCCGCCATAATGGAAGTCTGATCGATTAAATCCAAAGAAATTAATTCTACGTCCTTTTTAACGTCTAAATAATGAAGCCGCCATAAATTCCTAGTGCTGGATCGCCGATAACCGCCATAAACCTTATAACCTTTATTGACTAATAACTTGGCTAAGTACGGACCGTCTTGGCCGGTAATGCCTATAATTAACGCTCTTTTCATAAATAAATTATTTATTTTTTTAACTCTAAAATTAATGACAATCCGTTAACGCCAAAAAAAGATTGAGTATCTCTAACCAGCTTAGGTGATAATGAAAACCATCTCATTATTTTTCCCAATCCCGGAAAACAGCGAAAATCTTCATAAATTTTTATCCTAAACCAGCCTGCGTCAAAAGCAATCATTTTTAAACTCTGCCGGGTAAACGGCCTTTTATGCGTATAATCATCCCAAAAATTCTTATTTAACATATAGGGACAGTTTGGGGTAGAAATTATCGCCCGGCCGCCGGGCTTTAAGATTCTTTTAATCTCCCGTAGAAATTCTAACGGCTTATCCAGGTGCTCCAAAACATGTTTGGCGTAAATCGCCGCGTAATATTCATTTTCAATATTTTTCATTCCCGATTCAATGTCAACTTTTTTAACTTTTAAGCCTCTGGCAAGAGCAATTTCCAACGCCTCGTCATCAAGGTCAATTCCTTCAATTATTTCCGGCGCCACCGCTAAAAAATTACCGGCTGAACAGCCGATGTCTAAGATTGGACCGGAACAATTTTTAAACCAGCGATCAAAATATAATTTTTCAAACCAAAGCTCGTCCGTCTTTTTTTTCTTATATTCAATTTCCGAATAATAACTCATAAAAAAATTCTTATTTTTCCGTTAAAAACTGGCCAGTAAATAATCGCTGATACGCTTAATTTCTCTTTTGGTCAAATCAATAAAAGCCGGCAAGGTTAAACCATGCTTATAAAGATATTCGGCCTTGGGGAATTTTTGATTCAGACAATATCGCTTATAGGGTTTTTGCAAATGCAGCGGCTTAAAAAACGCTCGATTTTCAATGCCTTTGCCAGTCAATTTGCTGCGGATTAATTGGCTATTTTTTTTAACCACACAACTGAAAAGCCAGCAAACCGGACTGATTTTTTTCTGATCATATTTTTGAAAAATTATTTCTTCAGTCCCGCCCAAAAACTCATGATACCACCGATCAAGCTGCTCTCGCTTAGCCAAAAATTCATTAAATCTTTCAAATTGAGCGCAACCAATTGCCGCCTGCAAATTAGTCAAGCGATAATTAAAACCGACTATATCATGATCATAAAGCCCGGCCGATCTCATGCCGTGATTTTTTAAAACTTTCATCCGATTATACAGTGCTTTATCATCGGTCAGGCAAACGCCGCCTTCGCCGGTAGTTAAAACTTTATTGCCATAAAAAGAGAAACAGCTTACTTGGCCAAAACTGCCAACCGGCTTCCCGGCAAAGCACGCGCCATGGGCCTCGGCCGCGTCTTCAATTAAATAAATCTTATTTTTTTTGCACCAAGCCGGCAAAATATCATAGTTGGCCGGCATGCCATAAAGATCCACCGCCAGCACCGCGCGGGTGCGGCTGGTCTTTTTTGCATCCAGCTGCAAAACATCAATCGTCCAATCTTGAAGATTGGAATCAATAAAAACCGGCCTGGCACCGCAATAAACTATGGCCGCCGCGCAGGCGGCAAAAGTCATGGTCGGCACAATCACCTCGTCCCCCGGCCCGATGCCCAGACTTAAGAGAGCGAGATGCAAAGCCGTTGTTCCGTTAGAGCAGCTTAAAGCGAATTTCCTTTTGAATCTTCTGGCGGCCATGCCTTCAAATTTATCAAGATAATAGCCGCTGGAAGAAATTCTCCCTTGTTTGGCGATAACCTCATTGACATATTTAATTTCATTGCCGCTTAGATCTGGTTTAGCCAACGGAATTTTTTTCATATTGAATCAATATTATTTTAAAACTAATTTTAATAGCACTTGATATAATTGCTCCGCCGTTTTTTTTATGTCAAAAAAATGCCTGGCCTTAATGATGTTACTTTGGCTTAAAAAAGATCTTCCGCTTAATCCCAGATCCATCATCTTTTTTATCGCCAGCGCCAAAGATTCCTGATCGCCAACCGGCGCCAAAAAACCGTTAATCCCTTGCTCAATCGCCTCTTTGATTCCGCCCGCATTATAGGCAACTATCGGCAAGCCAACCGCCATCGCCTCTTTCATCGCCATGCCCATGCATTCTCGCGGGGTTATGGAAGGAAAACAGAAACAATCAGCCGAAGAATAAAGCTGAGCCAAAGACTCTTCGCTTAAACCCTGAAAAATCTTTAACGACTTATGGGGAAAACCGATTTCTCCGGCTTTTTTTATCAAATCGCCAACCGACCCCATACCGCAAATAACCACATTTATCTTGTTCAAAACATCGTCCGGCATTATAAGTAAAGCTTCCAGCAGTTGGTCATGGCCTTTCCGCATCTTTAACGCGCCGACCGCCATCACCAAAAATTTGTCATGCGGCAGCCCGAATTCTTTTCGCGCCGCCGCCTTGTCTTTTCCGGCCTGGGCGTTAAAAATATTAAAATTGATGCCGCTATAAATAATTTTAATCCTGGATTCATCTCTGACATACTTTTTCGGTCCCTGCGAACAATGTTTGGAAGCGGAAACGACGGCATCGGCTTGATTTACCAGATAATCCCAAAGTCTGGCGCAACGCTCCGCTTGATTATTCCCTGAAATATCAAGCAGATACTGAATTTCGGCGTAATTTTCTAAAACCACGGGCAAATTATTTTTCTTACCGATAAAAACAGCGACGGCGCTTTGCAAACAACCGGTTTCGGTTATTAAAATATCAGGATCAATTTGTTTAATCTTTTTATCAAGCAGAATTCCTCTGCCGGCACAGTATAGAAACCGGCCGATGATAAAATTAGGATTTAATTTTATTTGCAGTAAAAGCAGCCTAAAAAATAAAAACGGATTTCGTAAAAAATTATTTGCCGCGAAAAATATTTTATCAATTTTTGACGGCTCTTTTTTAAAATCGTAAAAATAGTTCGCGCCGGCTCCCAAATCGTTTTCCTTTTCGTGGCGATGATAAACATGAAGATAAACTTCGGCGCCTTTTTCTTTCCATTCTTTCGCGTGCAATAAACAGCGTTTAATAATCCCGCCGTAAGGAGGCGGCAAAGACTCGCCATTATCTCCGGTAATAATAATATTTAATTTTTTGTCAGCCATAAAACGTCTGAAAATTAACCCGATATTCAAAAACCCGCTAAAATCGCCAATAATGAATAAACTTGCGGTCTAGGCATTGTTTGTACCACTGTAGCAAAAATAATCGGTGAAGTAAAGGCTAATATTTATACAAATCAAACCACTTTTGCCATTCCCTCCTCCAGAGAAGTCCACTTTATGTTGAACTTCCCGGGCCATTGGCTGCCTGCAAAAATTTCATCCGCCAACAGAGTTTTGACCTGCCAATACGGCAGCGGCGAAAAAGGCAGGCAAGAAAAAATCTTCAGTAAAAAATTAAACAGCCGCGGCGCGTTAAGCCTCCTTATTTTATAACCTTTAACTTTTAATAATTCCAGCAAATCGGCATAGCTGATAGTTTCTTGGCCAGCCAGATTGATTGTCTGGTTTGGCGCGGCCTTAAAACAAGCCATAATAACTCTGGCAACATCGTCAACAAATAAAGGCTGCAGCCTAAAATTAAAAACCGGAACTAGCGGCAAAGTTCTGGCGATTTTTAGCAAAAATCCAATATTTTTTTTATCGCCCGGGCCGTAAATCATGCTTGGCCGCAAAACTACATAAGGCAGGCCGGAGTCAATAACTAATTTTTCCGCTTCTTTTTTGGAATTAACATAAGGATCATCTGGCTCGGACGAAAGCGCCCTTAAACTTGACATAAAAATTAAACGGCCGGCTCTGATTTTTTTGCACAGCTCAATTATGTTTCCGGTCCCGTCAATATTTATCTTTTTAAACAAACTTTTATTGCGCCCGCCCATAATCGCGGCCAGATGAATAACCGCCTCAATTTTCTTATCGCTTGACCAGCTTAAAACCGCTTGACGATCAGTAATATCAGCGGCAAAATTTACCAAATCAAAACCCGCCTCTTTTAAAAAAGATACTAAGCGCGAACCGATAAATCCTTTGGCGCCGGTAATTAAAACGGCCATAAAAATTTTTGCAATAAATATTTAGGCATATGGGTCAGCAAATAACGCGGTCGAAAATAATAGGCGATAAAAGCTTCTTCTTTTAACTCCAGTTGATCGGCCGAGCTTAAATTTTCATGCTCTACGACCGGAGTATAAATATCATATTGCTCCCAAGCCTGCGTTAGCAGCCTGCCCTGCGCTTTAGCTTGATTAAAAAATTCCGTTCCGGGATAGGGCGTGCTAATGGTAAATTGAGCTACTAGAGTATTTAATTTTTTGGCATATTTAATAGTCTCTTTGACGCTGGCTTTAGTGTCGCCTTCAAGCCCGATAATATAAAAAGCGGCGACAGAAATACCATTTTTATGGCAAAAAGAAATTATCTCTTCCTGGTGAACGGCGCGAATCGGCAGGCGCTTGGATTTTTTCAGCACCTCTTCATTAAATGACTCCACGCCGGCATTGATATGCCGCAAACCCGCTTGTTTCATAATTAAAATAAGTTCTTTATCCAAGCAATCAATTCTGGTTTCGCAAGACCAGATTATGCCTAAATTATTTTTTATCATGGCTTGAGCCAATTTCACGGTTCGCTCGCGGTTTAAGGTAAAAACCGGGTCTCTAAAATCAACCGCCTTAACGCCATAATTTTTCTTCAAATATTCCATCTCGCCAATCACGTTATCAACGCTCCGCGCGCGCCAGGTTCTGCCGGAATTTATTGAATAAGGGCAATAGAATGAACAGCCATATGGACAGCCCCGCGAAGCCAGCATGGCGACGACCGGTTTTTTATTTAAAGCCGGAGAATAAGAATACTTTTTAATCGGAAAAAAACTCCAATCCGGATACGGCAAAGAATTAAGGTCGGCAATTGGCGCGACTTCCATAATTCCTTTTGGCAATAAGTTATGCGAAGCGATCTGCCAGGCGCCCGCTTCCGGCTCGCCTTTAATCACAAAGTCAGCCTTGGAAAAAAATTCCGGAACAGCCGTAGCGAAAGATCCGAACACTCCAACATGATAGCCTTTTTCTTTAAGCTCGCCTACGATAGCCAATTCATGGCCGCAATCAACGATAGAACTTAACACTAAAACCAAATCCGCTTTTTTCCGAAAATTTTCCAAGCCTATTTTAATCTCAGCCACCTCGGCCTCCCAGCCGAATTTTTTAAAAATTGCGGCCAGATAAGCGATCGTGATTTCCGGCAGAACTACGTTTGTTTTTTTGACGCGCTCAAAAACACGGGCCAAAAATGAGTCGCCGACCCAGGTGGCGGTTCCCATGCCTCCGGATAAATCCTTATTAACGCATTTTCTGGCCGAGGCGCCTTTAATATCCAATAATATTACTTTCATATTAAAAAAATTTGAATATCCTTTCTTTAAATTTATCCCAGCTTAATATTAAATCAAGAAAACCGTTAGTTAATATAACGACCGCCGCCGGCCAAAAATATTTATCCAAATGTTTCATTTTATAAAAATCAACCATATAATAACCGGCAAAAATTGCCAATAACGGATAAATCTGGAACCGATAGCGCGTTTCCACGACGGTAACGAAAATAATCAGCGGCGTAAAAATTGTTAAAGCTAATAAATAATTCAATTTTTCTTCCCGAAGCATAAAAGCCTTAATCGCTCCGCCAAGGCTAAAAATAAACAAAATAATTGAAGCCAGGGCCGAAGAAAAAACAAAAAGCAGCTGCCCAATCCCAGCCTGATAAAACCACCAGCCCATCGGCCTCGCAATACTGAAATATTTAATAACGCGAAGCGCGGTCAGTTTTAAAAACTCAAACGGATGCTCGCGTAAAAATAACTTAAACTGGCGCATTGACTCGCTATTAATTTCTTTAGTCGCATGCGTTGACGCGAAAACGGCATGAAATGGCTGAGGATTCTGCTCGCCATCGCCGCCGTGCCAATTGCCAATCCAAAAATTATAATTTCCAGCCGCGCCAAAGGGCATTATTTCTCCATAGGTTAAATAATTTCTGATGGTCCATGGCGCAAAAACCAAAAACAAGACAATCAAACACAGCGCTAATGGCAGCCACTTTTTTTTACTCCAAAAAAGGAAAATTATAACCGGCGCTAAAAAAAGCACCGGTGGACGGGCTAAAACCGCCAAACCGAAGATCAAACCCAGCGCCAGCGCTAGACGCCATTTATCCGGCCGGGAAAAATAATAGAAAAACACATAGAATAAAAGACAAACAAAAAACAAATACAACGTTTCAGTCATAAGCATGGCTGAAATTTCTATGAGATCGGGATAAAAGGCAAAAATGCCGGCGGCGAGCAAAGCAATTGTTTTTCTCTTTTCGTTAGCTGAAAATATTAACAAACATGTCAAATACAATAACCAGGCGGTTAAAGCATGGAGCAGCGCCTGCAAAATCCAAACGGCTTCATAATGGTACCCAAATATTTTATAGCTGCCGGCTAGCGTAAATTCATATAGCGGGCCAACCCGCGTAATCGCATTGTCTTGAGCGATATCACCGCCCAAATCCTCGCGATAACCGTTGCCAGCTATAATATTTTTAGCAATATTGTCATAAGCCCTGGCGTCAACCGCCAGCTCAATTCTAAAATAAAAAGAATATGCCAAGCTGGCTAAAAAGGCGCCGGTTAAAATTAAAATCAATATTTTATTTTTTTTAAAAAAATTTTCCATTTAATTATTTATTTTATAACCCAAAACGGAACTTAAAATAACTAATATTTTATTTTTTGCCAAAAACAAAACCGAGCAGCAATAATCCGCCTTTCACCTCCTGCCATAGCTGATCAAAGGTTCTAATACGCCCCAAGCGCCGTAAAATAAGTTTTGGCCGGAAATAGAACCGGCGATGCGCCAGCTCGTAATAATATTTCAGCTTGGCCCGGTCTAAATTCGGCATTTCAAAAACGATATTGGAATAACTGTAATCGCTCCAGTTAAAACTTTTAATATAACCCCGCTCTTTGGCCCAGTTAAAAAGTTCTGTCCCCGGGTAGGCCATAGCGATATTAAATTGCGCTTCGTCCGGATCCAGCTTAATCGCGAAATCAATAGTTTTTTTAATGGTTTCTTCCGTCTCGCCCTGATTGCCGAACATAAAAGAAGCGCGTGTTTCTATGCCGAGCTGACGCGCTAATTTTACCACTTTTTCAACTTGCCGCAAAGAAATATTTTTTTTAATATTTTTTAAAATTTCCTCATCGGCGGATTCCACGCCAAATAAAATTAAATGGCAGCCGGCTCGCTTCATTATTTTAAACAGCTCTTCGCTTGCATAATCAACCCGGGTAAAACAGGACCAGGTAAGATCAATTTTTTCTCTCTCAATTATATCGCAAAATTCCTTTACCACATCTTTAAACAAAGTAAAAGTATCATCGTAAAAAGCCACTTCTCTTATACCGTAATCTCTTTGTAAAATCTTTATTTCTTCAATAATATTACGAGCTGACCGGCGGCGAACTCTGCCTCCGAAAGTGCGGCAGCAAAAAGTGCAGCGGCCCGGACAACCCCTGGTGGCAAACATTATCATCACGGGCAATCTTTTATAACTCCCCACGGCCGGAAAATATTTATCCATTGGTAATAAGTGATAAGCCGGCGGCGGAATTTCGTCTAAGTTCTGAATTAGGGGGCGGGGCGCGTTTTTTATTATCAGTCCGTTTTCTTTATAGCATAAACCTAAAATTTCAGCCGGACTTTTTCCTCCGGCCAATTCCTTCATGGTAATTTCACCCTCATCAATAACTACAAAATCAACGCTGCCGCACGCCATAACTTCGTCGGGCAGGATTGAGGGATGCACTCCGCCTAAAACAATTTTTGCCAGAGAAAAAATATTTTTAGCGGCGGCCGCAATCGCTAACGCGTTATTAATTAAAGGCGTGGTGGCGGTCAAAAGAACAAAATCCAAATTTTTATCATATTTTTCAAGCGCTTGCGCCGACTCCTTAACCGTGTACTGTTCGGCCGAACAATCCAGATACAATACTTTATGTCCGGCTTTCTCAAGCACTGCGGCGATATAAGCCAAGCCTAGGCTTGGCCAGCAGCTGGCCACGCCTTTCCATAAATTTTTATCTTCGCCAATTATCCAGGGCGGATTGATTAATAAAATTTTACTCATTTTTTCATTTTTTAAAACGGTATTTTAATAACGTCCAGACAGCCTCCACCGCGTCTTGCCAATTAATTTTTTTGCCTTCACGCTTATGGCGCGGATAATAATTTATCGGCACTTCAATAATCTTTATTCCGCGTTTGGCAATTTTAGCCGTAACCTCGGGACAAAATTCAAAACGCTCGCACTTTAAATCTAAACTTTTAAGCAAGCCGGTTTTAAACATTTTATAGCAGGTCGGTTCATCGGTTATTCCGGTCTTATACAAAAGATTAGTCAGCCAGGTCAAAAAAATACCGCCTAAAGCAAAAATATGCCCGGAATAACGGCCTTCAAAATAATTATGATGCAAGCGCCGAGAACCATAAACCGCTAAAGCATTCTGCTCCCGCATTATTTTTAACATTAAGGCAAAATCAGCCGGATCATATTCTAAATCAGCATCCTGAACGACTATTGCCTCGCCAGTCGCCTCAATCAAACCAGTCCGCAAGGCCCGCCCCTTGCCGTAATTTTTTTCATGAAAAAAAATTTTGTATTTTCCTTTTATCGGCTTTAATAACTCCCGAGTTCCATCCGTAGAACAATCATCAACGATAATAATTTCTTTTTCCGCGCCTAAATCAACCGCTTCAATTCTTTTTAAAATTTCCAGAATAGTATTCTTTTCATTAAAAACCGGTATTACTATGGATAATCTCATGTTGTCTATTATAATGGCAAATTAATAATTTCTATTAAACGGCCAATATTATAATTAAAAAAAATATAAGCGATAACCAGCAAAACGGCTAAGTATTTATTTGCGTCAGCCAAGCCTCGGCCGGAAATAATCGCTAATAATGGAGCTAAAACAAAAGCCACTCTTTGAGCGAAACTAGGCCAAGCCAAAAAAGATAAAGATAAAGGCAGAAGTGAAATCAAAAATTTAAGCCTGACTTTATCAAAATCGCGATATTCGCGCCAAGCGCCGTAAAAAAATAAAAACCAGCCAAACGAAAAAACCCAGCCCAGAACTTTTATCAGAATAACGAAGCTATGGTTTGGTTCTATAATATTGTATTGATAATAAGTTAAATCATACACGGAAAAATATGAAAAACCGAATTTTAAATAGAAAAATATATGGTAAGCCAGCGGTAAAACGCCAAACATAAATCCGCCTAATAAAATTTTTTTTATTTTTTCTTTTAAGGAAAAATCCGATAAAAAAATCAAGGTAAATAAAGTCAGCAAGCCAAGCGCCCCGTATTCCTTAAAAAATACTCCGATAACGGAAAAGAGCAGGGCCAAATAATAATTTTTATTAATTTTTCTTTTATAATACCTAACGGCGAACCAAGAAGCGGCCAGCATGAAAAACCAACCGCTTAAATCAACTAAAAAAGCGTTGGCCGGACTGACTAAATAATAATTAGTTGCTATTAAAACCGTGCTAAAAAGAGCGACATTCTTTCGTCCATAAATTTCATAAACCAAAAAATAAAAAATACTAATAATCAAAAAATAAAATATCAGATTCATTATCATCATCCCGGAATATAAACTATTAACAAAATAACCAAAAAATATTGATAGATAAAGCATCAGCGGGGAAGTTAACAATCTGGTCAGAACAATGGCTTCAACTGCTCCTGACTCGCCCTGGCCCAAGAGAAACTCCATGGCATCATGATAACTGGGAGCATCTCCCGGGGGCGTCCCAAGCCCGAGGAAAAAATAGGCCGCCGCCAAGTTGGCGATTATCAGAGCTCCCAAAAAAATAATGATTTTTTTATTTGCTTTCATGGTAGCTTTTTTCAATATTGACCTCCCAAATATTTTTCTTTGATTTAAGGTTATTTATTATATTTTCAACCGCGACCATAGCCGTCAGCATGGAATGGTCTTGATTATTATACCGGTGCATGCCGTTTCTGCCAATCAAAAATAAATTTTCTATCCGGTCGCAAAAATTTTTGACCGTCTCGAACTCTTCGTAAGCTCCGGAATAAGTAGGATATACTTTTTCCATTCTAATCACCGCCCAATCAATAATATCTTCTTTTTCTATAAAGCCGATTTTCAATAATTCACCGATGGCAAACTCTGAAACTTCTTTGTCCGTTTTTCCCCATATTTCATCTTCCGAGCTACAGACATATTCAAGCCCTATCCAAACCTTATCTTTTTCTTTAACCAGATAAGGGCTCCAATTATTGAATATTTGCACCCGGCACACCTTTACGTCCCTTTCTTGAATATAAATCCAATTATCCGGAATGAAATCATTAACGGTCTTTATTTTTGTATCATTTTTTATCTTTAGTTTCTTAAGCAGTAAGCCAACAGTAATAAAATCCCGGTACATTAACCCTTGAGCGACTCGTTTTACGCCGCCGGGCGCGTTTTCTCCGAGCGCGGGAATCAATTCCTTAATCGGCATGGTGGAAAAAAAATAATCGGCTTTTTGAACTTTTATCTCATTGCTATTTAAAACTTTTATTTCCGCTTCGGTTATTTCATTTTTTTGCAAATCAAGTCCGACAACATGATGATTCAAATGTATTTCGCCGCCTTTTTCTTTTATAATCTTCGCCGCCTCTTCCCACATCTGCCCGGGTCCGAATTTAGGATATAAAAAATATTCAATCAGGCTGGTTTCTATATTTTTTTGATCCAAAGGAGATCTTTTAATAAGCATCTTTTTAAAAGCGTGATAAATTGTTTTGGCTATGGACAGCCCTTTTACTCTCTGCTCTCCCCATTCAGCCTTGATTTTACTGCAGGGCAGGCCCCAGACTTTTTCCGTATAATCTTTAAAAAAAGTGCCATAAAGCTCTTTGCCAAATCGATTAACAAAAAAATCCTCAAGAGACTTTTCCTCTCGGATCGGCATAAGGCGAACTTTAATATAGCTTAAAAAAAAATTAACCGCCCTGGCTATGCCTAAATTGGACAAAGTCTCAAGGCTTAAAGAGACCGGATAAGCGAAAAATTTGCGCAAAAAGAATATTCTTGATAAGCGTTTGCGCATGAGCATCAGCTTATCTTCCCGCTCCGGATCCGGCCCGGGCTTGGGCGGCACGGCTTCCAGGGGTAAAATATTCTGCCACCACTCTATGATTCTGTCTGACTTGGAAAAGAATCTATGTCCGCCGATATCAATTCTATTGCCTTTATAATTCAGCGTTTTGGAAATACCGCCGATATCGGCGCTACTCTCATAAATGATAGGTTTAATGTCGGTTTTAGTTAAAAGTTCATAGGCGGCGGTTAAGCCGGCCGGACCGGCGCCGATGATGATCGCGGTTTTAGGCATAAAGTTAAGAATTGAAAATCTTAAAATCTTTTAATCGATTAATAATATATTTTATTTGCGACAGGCGAAAAAACTTAATCAGGGAGAATAGCGGACCCGGGCGAAAAAAGAAAGAGCGAAACGCTTTGGGCTGCCATTTTTTAAGAGTTTCCGGCGATATCGTATCCGGCACCCAAGTCGGCTCATGATAACTTTCTTTTTTGTAATCCACCACAAAATTATTTTTTTGTTCTTCCCATAGAGCCGAGCCAGGCAATAGATCTAAAATCAAGAACTGCGCTCGGTCCAGCGGTATGCGCTTGGCAAAGTCAATAGAATTTTTAATGGTTTCTTCGGTTTCTCCGGGAAGCCCTAAAATAAAAAAACCCTGAGTCATCATGCCTAACTTATTGGCTATCTTTACAGCTTTTTCTATATCAGCCAAAGTTTCCTTTTTATTGATATTCTCCAATATTTTTTGGTTGCCGCTTTCAATTCCGAAAACAACATAATAGCAACCGGCTGTTTTCATCAGCCTCAGCAATTCTTCGTCAACTTTGTCAGCTCTAATGCCATTAGGCGTGGCCCAAGAAATTTTAACGCCTCTGGCAATAATTAAATTGCAGATAGCCATGGCATGTTCCCGCCTTAATGTTAAATTATCGTCTTCAAAATGTATTTCTTTAACGCCGAAATTTTTAACCAGCAGCTCAATTTCAGCTATGACATTCTCCGGAGAGCGAAACCTCAATCGCTTGCCCCAAAAACGCGGGCTGGCGCAAAATTTACAGCTATAGGGGCAGCCTCTGGTTGAAACTATCGGCGCCACCGGAAAATTTTTTACCAAAGCGCCATGCGGAGCTTTTTGGTATTTTCTGGGGTCAAGCTGGCCCCAATCAGGAAACGGCAAACTATCCAAATCAACAATTAATTCCCTTGGTTTAAATTCGGTTTGACGGCTTAGACTGAAGACGCCGGCAATGGAATAAGGATTTTGGCCAAGGCTCAATGCCCGGATTAATTCTTCAAAGGTTACTTCCCCTTCTCCGACCACAATATAATCGGCGCCGGATTCTTTTTGGCTCTCGGCCGGTAAAACGCTTGGATGGACTCCGCCTAAAATCACAATTTTACCGGCCTGTTTAAGTTTTTTACTTAAATCAACCGCCTCTAAATAAAAATCAGAAAGGCATGTAATTCCCACAACCTCGCAATCTTGGCAGAGATTAGCTATTTCATCATTGCTTAAATTTAAATTTAATCCGTCAATAATTGTTACCCGCCAGCCTTTGCTTTTTAGATACGAAGAAATATAGCCCAAGCCAAGCGGCGGGGTAATCAAGTGAGTTTTGTAGTTTGGCCTGACTAAAGCAATTTTCATAGGATAAAAATTACGGCACGCTTATTATTTTACTACATCTTTAAGATTTATGAAAGATTCCGCTATTTTCCCCGCCAATAAATCTAAACTATGGCTGGCCAGGACGTATTGCCGAAATTTTTGGCCAAGAATTTTTGTTTCCGGCTCCGGCATCGCTAAAACTTTTAATAATTTTTCGGCCAAATCTTTTTCGTCATCTTCTTTAAAAATCAACTCTGGCGGCAAGACTTTTTCGTATGACCGGCTGGAAACCAGCGGCATTATTTCGCAAGCCATGGCCTCTAAAATAGTTTTGTCAAAAGAGCCGGAATCGGTTAAATTCACAAAGATCCTATGCTGATTATAAACGGCCGGCGCCTGATTATTGGACACATTGCCTAAAAACTTTACCTTGCCTGTTTTTTCCAGCTCTTGCGCTTCATTTTTTAAATTTTTAAAATACGCGGCGTCTTTCAGGCCAGGGGCGCCGACAAAATCCAAAATAAAATCAATTCCTTCGGCGTCAAGAATCTTCGCCGCCCTTAAAAGAACATCAGCCTTTTTAACCGGTGAAATGCGGCTCAAAAAAAGAATAGAATTTTTTATTTTTTCGGCCTGAATATTCTTAATAAATTTATCAGTATCCACGCCGGCCGGCATTTGCCTGGCTTTCTTATTTCTAGAAAAAAAGGAGAAAGGCGAAGTAAAGAAAATTTGGTTCGCCAGCAGGCCCGCGAGTTCACCCGGTATATTGCCGTAGCGATGATTATACCAAAGCGTTGTTTTATTACCCCATAACCGCCAAAACGGCCAGCCCAGCAGCATATATTCTTTGTTCATGTGCACAAAGATATGGTCATATTCGCTTCTATGGCGCCAAATATACTTATAAAAATTAGCCAAATATTTTATTTTTGATTCACCCTCTTCTTTGCCTAATGACAAAACTTTAACATTCCCGGGTAAATTATATTCACCGGCGCTTAAAGCAATCACCGTTATTTTTTCGCATCTTTTCGCGAATTCAGCGACCCAGCCGTGCATAAAACCAAGCACATCGTCATCAAGATCAATTTTTTGGGTTAAAATCAATAATCTCGCCCTGCCAGAAATTCTATCTTTCCCGCTATTTATAATCTCGCGCAGAAAACCAATCGCGAAGACAAAAATAAAAACATTAACCGGAAATCTAAAACGGGCGTTAACGCCAAAGCCGCCGATACTTGTCGTCAAGGCGAAATAAGCGATACAAGCCAAGGCAAAAGCCGAAAAAACTGTGAACTTTTTTTTAATCAGCCCGTAAGCCGCTCCTGAAATAAACAGAAAAAATATTAAAATCCATAACGCGCGCGCCAAAATTATTAAAAGAGCCGGGCTAAAAATCAAACTTCTGGCTGTCCGCAATATTTCAGGCCATGGCTGTGCCGCTATTTGCCTTGCGGTTAACCCCGATGGCTCTGTAGCATTGACATAACTCAACAGGTTCAAAACTCCGTCATGAGTAAAAAAGGTCAGTAAGCTAATTTCTAAAATCCGCGCCAGAGCTTTTGGATTTTCTTTAGACACTTCAATGACGCGCGACTGAAACCAATGAGCTTTATCTAAAGTTATTCTGGGGCAGTTTTCAAATCCTTGAGATTTAAAAAAATTCTTCTGGGCTTGTGAAAAACTTTGTTTATCTTTTATGGCCAGCACCGAAGGAGCCAAATAGCAAAATGATACCTCCGCTTGGCTGGCTGAAAGCTCGGCCGTGCCGAAAACTTTATAATTCCGGTAAAGCCAGGGGGCGACGGCGATGCTAAAAATTGTCAAAAAGGCAAAAAGATATTTTAATAACAATTTATGCTTTATAAAATACCAATAGATAATCCAGCCGATTATTAAAATTATGGGAAAATAAAATGTCGTTGGCCTGATCAGAGTGGCTAGGCCCAAAAAAAGGCCGGCCAAAACAATATGACTGAAATTATCATAAACTCGAGCTTCAGGCTCTTGATTTATCTTTATGAATTTAAGAAAAAACAACGCGAACAAAAGAAAAAACAAGGTAAAAATAGTTTCTGTCATTAACATTATGGATAGCCAAATCCCCATGGGTTCAATCGCTAAAATCAGAGCCACCGGATTGGAAATCTTATTGTTCCGCGTAATTTCCAAACTTATTTTCCGGCCAAGCAAAGGCAGCAAACTGCCAATAATAACCTGGAAAATAAGAAATGGCCAAACAGAATCAAAAATATACAAAGAAACGGCAATCATTGCCGGATAGCCGGGGGTTCTAACCGAATCCGGCGAAATCTGATTATCTGAATAAATTTTGTTATTAACCAGATTCCGCGCTATGTCATGCCAACTATCAGCCTTTAGCTTGCCTAAAAATCGGCTATAATTAAAATCGCTCTGGCCATAAACGATACCGGCGAACGCTAATCTTAAAATCAACGCTATTAAGAAAATAATAATTTCCAGCCTATACTTTTTAAACATACTATAAAAATTTATCCGGCTAATTTATAAAGTTATTTTAAAACGGCTTTTTGCCAAGAAATTTTATATAAATTCAATGTCTGCTCTTTGTTCGGCAGCCGGTTTACCGCCAATTTAGCGTTTGCTCCTAATTTTTTCCTTAAATTTTCATCTTCAATAATTTTTAACAAGACTTCAACTAATTTTTCTTTATTGCCAACCGGTATTATCATGCCGCTTTCGCCGTTTTTAATCGCTTCGCCGGCGCAGCCCACATCAGTCATAATAATCGGCAGGCCGAAACTAGCGGCTTCAATTACGGCCAAACTCCAGCCTTCATAATTAGAAGTCAGTAAAAATAAATCGGCGCTTTTATAATACGAAACCGGATCATCGGTCCATTTTTCCCAAACCATCATGCCTCCTAATTTATTTTTTCCAAATTTAATTATTTCCTCGCTCTCTCGGCCGGAACCGATGATTACCAGGCCGGCGCCGGGACGAAGCCTTACGATGTCAGCCATGGCGCTGATGGCCAGGGGAATATTTTTTTCCGGACTTAGGCGGCATATCATTAAAACTATAAAATTAAAGCGCGGATATTTACTTTTTAAATCGCTTCTTATTGGCTGGCCGGCATTTTTTTTAAAATCGGTAAAAATCGGAAATACAAAAATTTTTTCCGCCGGTACGCTTAATTTAACTAAAGATTCTTTTATTCTTCGGCTTACCACCCTGAAACTGTCAGCTCTTTTTATTAAAAATTTTCCCAGCAAAACCCTTAATTTATTGGCTAAAGATTCAAGCTCAAAATAAGGGCTAAAAATATCCGTGTGAATTTGCAGTTGTAATTTAATCTTATAAATTTTGGCGATCAGCCAGCCGGCCAAGCCGGTTTCAAAAGGATCTTGGGTAAAAATTAAATCAATTTTTTCATGTTTCAATATTTTTCCGGCGATTCCAAGCGAAGCAAAATAATAGAACAGCCGGCAGCAAGAGTTGGTGGGATAAATAAACAATTTATTATTATAAACTATCATTTGCTCTTTATTTTTTGTCCAAACAATAACAAACATCTTATCCGTCAGCTCGCTATACTCCTTAAGCCTTTCAAGACTAGCGGAATTTTTAGAAAAAATCGCTTTATCCAAATTTATAACTAATAAATTCATAATTTATTTTTCATTAAATTATAAATTTTTCTCATAATTTTACCTGCCCGGCTTTTTTCTTCAATGGCCGCGCCGGCTAAATATTCTATTAAATAAATGTCTAACGGCAGGGCGAACCATCTATGTTTAATTCTAAGCTCAAACCATTTATTCATCGGGCCTAATTTTAACTTTAACAGCTTAAAATATTCGCGAATGCGCCAGACCCGCGCTCCATCCGTCCAGGGCGTGGAAAAGTCTTTTCTAAACCTGTCGATTCTGCCCCAATTCTCGGTTTTCTCCGGCGGCTTAAAGCCCTCATTAATGGCAAAGTCGTACATTAGCGACCCGGGATACGGCATATAAGCGCCCAGAGAAAAAGCCGCGGCGCGCGGATGAATTTTATAAATTTTATACAATAAATCAATCGTAGCTTCAAATTCTTCTTTAGTCTCGGTCGGCAATCCCACGATAACCGAATAGCTGGCCGGCACGTCATATTTGGCCAATATTTTTACTCCGGCAATCAATCGTTCAACCGTAAAATTTTTATTAATTAATTTTAGCAGCCGGTCGCTGCCCGATTCAATGCCGATTAGCAAATCAAAAACTTGGCATTCTTTAAGCGCCCGGGCTATGGAATCGTCAATCATATCAATTCTTACTTCCAGGTGCGCCGGCAAGCCAATCCGCCTTAAAATTTCCAAAGCGCGATTTTTATCCACAAAAAAATTATCATCGTAAAATTTTACAGCGTCAATTTTATAATTTTTCTTTAAATATTCAATATCCGAGACGACCAGATCAATCGACCAAGCACGCCAGCGGCTTTGATTGAAAGCGCGATTATAGCAAAAAGCGCAATTAAAGGGGCAGCCGCGGCTGGCTTTATAAGCGATTACCCGCTTAAATTTATCCAATCTGAAGATGTATTTCTCCAAATCAAGCAAACTGAAATCAAGCGGCCAGTCATCCAAATTTTTTATCATCGGGCGGGGCGGGTTGATTTTAACCGCGCCGCCGCTTTTATAGCCCAAGCCTAAAATATCAGCCAACGGCTCGCCAGATTGCAGTTTGCGGGAAAATTCAACGGCGGTTTCCTCCCCTTCTCCGGAGATGACAAAATCAATGTAGCTTTCGCTCAAGCATTGCTCGGGCAAAAGCGACGGATGGATGCCGCCCCACATTATTTTAATATTAGCGCGCTCTTTTAATTTTTTTGACATTTTCGCGCTATGCATTGTTTGCCGTCCGGTCATCACGGAAAAACCCGCGTATAATGGATTTTGTTCAGCCACGTAATCTACGGTCCGATCTATTTCCGTTTCATTAATATTTATAAGTTCAGCACCGAAGCCATGCTTTTTTAAAGCGCTGCCCACGGATAAAATGCCAAGCGGCAATATTTTTTCCGAATGGTCTTCTGAATGGTTGATATGAATCAAAATTATTTTATTCATTTCGTCACAAATTTTTTCGCCAGTTTGAATTCAAACGGCCAGGCGAAAAATTTTAATTTCCATCTTAGCTGGCAGATTAAAACAAAAGCTAATTTAATAAACTTTCTCGCTTTAACCGACGACCCCATGGCGCTTTTAATACTATGCGCGCCGAAGCGCACGTAGGCTTCCATGGAATCAACAAAATCCTTGTGCTTAACCCAGTTAAAGTTCTTCACTTGCAAATAATTCAGCTGATTTTTTACCAAATGGCTCCAGGCCGGAAGCGTTTCGGGAGCGCTCCAGCCCGAAGCTACGCATTCCAGGTATAACTCCGACCCGGGGTAAGGCCGAAACGCCTGCGGGCCTAAAATCTGCACCTGGTCGCTTAACTTAATCAATTTATCTATCAATTTTACGGTTAATTTCATGTCTTGCTTTAATTCTCCGGGAAGCCCCACCATAAAAGAAAACTGCGGAATAATCTTGTGCTTTAGGCATTGCTTGGCGGCATAAATAATCTGCTCGGGCGTTATGTCTTTTTTAATTTTATCCAAAACAATTTGCGAGCCGGATTCGGCGCCGAACGATAAAAGATAACAGCCTGACTGCTTCATTTTTCCCATAAAATTATCGTCAACCATGGCCGCGCTGATATAATTAGCCCGCACGGTCGTCTCCCAGGGCCGCTCAAGCCCGCGCTCAATCATGCCATTAACTATGGCTTTAGCCCGCCTAATGTCAACAAAAAAATTTTCGTCCCAAAATCTTAAAGGCTTGCCCGCGAAATAATCCTTGCCGCTTATGATCTTTAAATCTTCCAATACCTGATCAACGGTTCTGGCGCGCCAGCTATTTTTTAGAATGGCGTTGATGCAGAAAGCGCAGCGATGAGGACAGCCGCGGGAAGTGAGCGTCGGGATTAAACTCAAATTTTCCAGTATTTCTCTGGGCTCAAGTTCCCAGTTAAACAGCGGCATGGTTTTAGGATCAAGCGGCTTTTGCCGAGAATTAATTACGACTTCCCCGCCCTTTTTATAAGCGATGCCGTTAACTTTTTGCCAGTCCGGCTCGTTAAACAAATCAAAAATAACATACTCGCCATCGCCTATTACCACCGCGTCAATCAGGCTATGCCTGGCTGTTTGTTCCGGGAAAAAAGTCGGATGAGCGCCGCCCCAGATAATTTTGCTTTGCGGATTAATCTCTTTTGCCAGCTCGGATAATTCCAGCGCTTGCGGTATCTGCATGGTCATAACGGAAAAACAAATTAAGTCGCTCGCGGCGGCTGCCTGTTGAAAAATTTTTAAAAAATCTTTCTGCCGGACGCCATCAATAAGTTTTACCGGCACGCCGCGCCAGTCCAAATAGGTGGCCAGGCTTAATAAACCGACCGATACCGAGCTGTCGTAATTGTCTTTGGCGACATTAAACGGCGGGTTGACTAATAATAATCTATTATTCATAAATCCAATAATTTATTTTTCACCAAAACTGCGGATGATTAAAGCCGAAGTTTTTTCCACCACTTCGCTCCATTTGAATCTGGCTATGGTTTCCAGACCGTTTTTAGAAAATTTTTGCTGCAGGCCCTGATTATTCAGCAATTTATTTATCGCAATTATCCAATCCGCCAGTTTATTATACGGCGCCAGCAATCCATTTACTTGATCCTCGACGACTTCCAGGTTACCGTCAATCGGCGTCGCAATCACGGGCAAACCGGCGCGCATGGCGTTTAAAACCGAATGCGGCAAGCCTTCGTAATTAGTATTTAAAACGAAAATGGTAGAACGGGCAAAAATTTCGTGACTCTCTTCCTCTCTTACCCGGCCGCGAAATATCACATTTTCAGCCAGCCCGAAATTATAAGCCAATTTTTTAAGTTTAACTTCTTCTGGTCCATCGCCTATTATTTCAAAAATTATATTTGGCCGATGGTTTTTTAATTCTTGAACTGCCCGAATCAGCATGGACACGCCCTTCCAAGGAACTAACCTGCCGGCATAAACCAAGGTCGGATTTAACGGAATTTGGCGCTTTGGCGAAGCGGGGAAAAAATCCACGGCATTGTAAATTACGGTTATTTTTTCTTCTCTGACACCGATAATTTTCGCCAGCTTGGCCATAAAATCGCTGACCGCTATAACTTTATCCGCCTTAACCAATATTTTTTTTCGGCGCGCCTTTAATCTTTCTATGCGCCTGTCATATTTAATATTTTGAAAATCCGTTATATAATCCTCAATCCAGCCGGCGCCCGCCGCCATCTCCCAAGCGCTATCGCCGGCAAAACGAATTATATATTTTTTGCCGGTTAGCTTTTTTATCAAATAAGCAAAATAGCCCACGCTATAAGTATCGGTAACATACAGAATATCCGCCCGGCGCGACAAAAGCCACAACCGCCAAAAATATTTAGCATAGCGGGACGCTTTATTTTGCGCCCTGGAAATTCTATAAACTTGTCCCGGCGCAGTTTGCTCCGCGTAAGTGATCGTTTGCACGCTAAAACCCAGCCGAGATAAGGAACTGGCCAAGGCTTCCAGCATAGTCGCCGGTCCTCCAATATCCGGCGGGTAGATGCCGGTGGCAATCAACACTCTTGGCTTAGTTATTTCTCCGGCTGACTTTTTATTAAAAATTACAAACTTATAAATAAAGTAGCTTTCACCGGCAATTAAACCGCTTGCCAAAAACTGCGCCAGCAGGTACCAAATCTTAAAGCCGTCAACCAGAATATACATCAAGGCGGCGTTTAGGGTAAAATTGACCAAAGCCACGGCTAAGTATGTTGCCAGCTGCTTATATATTACAGTTTGATCGGGATCCCTAAAAGTCCAAAACTTCTGCAAAAAGAAACTGACGAAAAACGCGGCGGCAAAAGCCAAACTGGTAGAAATTAAATACCAAATTCCTAAAATATCGGTCAGAAAATACAACAAACCTAAATCAACCGCCGCGGCCGCGCCGCCGGCGATAAAATATTTAATTATTTGTTTATATTTTCGTAAAAAATTCATCATGTTTCTATTTCCTGACGCCAAATCTAATAATGTGCCAAAGCGCGGCCAAGCCGTCGCGCCAGCCGATTTTTTTTCCTTCTTCATAAGTCCGGCCGGCGTAAGTTATGCCGACCTCGTAAACTCGCAATTTATTTTTGCCCACCAAGACGGTAATCTCCGGTTCAATGCCGAAGCGATTAGAAATTAAACGCGGTGAAATTTTTTCCCAGGCGGCGCGCGAAAAAACTTTATAGCCGGTTTCCATATCGCTTAAATTCAGGTCGCTGAACATATTGGCCAGGGTGGTTAAAAATTTATTGGCGGCTGAATGCCAAAAATATAAAACCCGATGCGCCTCGGAGCCGGTTAATCTGGAACCGTAGACCACGTCGGCTTTGCCGTCCATTATTGGTTTGATTAGTTTAAGGTAATCTTCGGGGTCATACTCTAAATCAGCGTCCTGCATGATAATTACATCACCCGTAGCTTGGCTAAAGCCCCGGCGCACGGCCGCGCCCTTGCCCCGGTTTTCCGGCTGATAAAATATTTTATATTTATCGGGCGGCAAACTTTTTAAAATTTCCCGCGTGCCATCGGTCGAACCGTCGTCTACAAAGATAATTTCTTTTGCCAGCGGCAATTCAACCGCTTCAATTCGCTTTAAAATTTCTAAAATAGTGTTTTTTTCATTATATACCGGAATAACAATGGAAAATTTTTGCATATTTTTCGGAAATAAAGTTCCAATCATACTTCTCTTTCACCAGCCGGAGCGCGCTGGCTGTTATTTTATCGGCCAGCTCTTTATTGTTCAATAATGCTTTCACCTGTTCAGCAATGCTTTGGGGATTGTTTGCCTTACAGAATAGTCCGGTCTCGCCATCGCGCAAAAAGTCAGGAATGCCTCCGACCGGCGTGCCGATTATGGGCACGCCCGCGGCCATGGCTTCCAAAAAAGAAATCCCCTGCCCCTCGGATAAAGACGGCCGCACGAAGACATCGGCCGCGGACAAGTATTCAGGAATGGATTGATTTCCAATTTCACCTAGCATTAGCACCCGACCAGCTAATTTTAGATTTGCGATTTTAGATTTTAGATTTAATTCTAATTCACCGCTTCCAATAATTATCAATTTAACATTCTCCGGCAAATAGCGCATAGCTTCAATTAAATACTCCACCCCGTTTTTTTTCACCAGCCTGGAAACGGTAATAACAACTTTTTCCTTATCGCCGATCCCTAGTTTTTTTCGTAATTCGTAATTCGTAATTCGTAATTCGTAATTCGCCATGTTCACTCCGTTCGGTACTACCTCAATTTCACATTTCACGCCACTCGCCTGCGCCCGCTGTTTTAAATAGCCGCTGATGGCGACCACCAAATCCGCTTTTTTAAAAACCAGCAAATGCCAAGGCTTGATCAGCCGATTGTACAGCCAATCACTGCCCAGCGCGTATCTTTTAAGATGCTCCTCCTCGTCCCCTTCCTGCAGATTAAGCAGCAGTTTTTTTTCAGGACAGAGCATTTTAAACCAAGCCGCGGCGATTGACGCCTGACTGGCCATCAAAGAAAAAATAATCTGATAATGACACGATTTATCCAGGCGGAGCGCCTGCCATAAGCCTAAAAATGGCAGTAAAAATTTGTCCGGCCTCCAGCCCAGGCCAACTCTATAAACATTCACCCGCCCCAATCTTTCAAATTTCGGCAGGCGCCTGTCCAAGCGGGCAGTAATCAGGTCAAATTCACAGCCGCCGATCCTGTCCGTCAGTTCTTTAACCGCGATTTCAGCCCCGCCCCAAAAAGGCAGATAAGCGGTGGAAAAAATTATAATATTCATCATTTTATTATTTTTCTAAAATATTCAATCGTCTTTTTCAATCCTTCTTCCAGCTCAACCCGCGGCTGCCAGCCCAATTTTTCCTTAGCCAGGCTGATGTCCGGCTTTCTTTGCCGCGGATCATCCTCGGGCAGGCTTCTATAAACAATTTTGCTTTTGCTTTCAGGAATTAGCTTTATAATTTCGTCCGCCAGCCGCTTAATGGTAAATTCTTCCGGATTGCCCAAATTCACCGGCCCGATAAAGCCCGATTGATTTTCCATCATCTTAATCAGACCGTCAATCAAATCGTCAACATACTGAAAACTTCTGGTTTGTCCGCCGTCGCCGTAAATGGTTATGTCATCATTTTTCAGCGCTTGCGTGATAAAATTAGACACTACCCGTCCGTCATCGGCGGACATATTCGGGCCGTAAGTGTTAAAAATCCTTGCCACCCTGATATCCGCTTTATGCTCGCGCCAATAATCAAAAAATAATGTTTCGGCCACGCGCTTGCCCTCGTCGTAACAAGACCGAGAGCCGGCGCAATTAACGTTGCCCCGATAGCTTTCCGTTTGCGGATGCTCGGCCGGATCGCCATAGACTTCGGAAGTTGAGGCCTGCAGAATTCTGGCGCTATGCTTTTTGGCCAGCCCCAGAACATTGATCACGCCGATGGTGTTAGCCTTAACCGTTCTTATCGGATTAGCCTGATAATGAACCGGCGAAGCCGGACAAGCCAGATTATAAATCTGATCAATTTTTTCCGAAATAAAAAACGGCTCAATAATATCATGTTGAATCAAGCTGAAATTTTCCTTGCCGAGCCATGGCTCAATATTTTTTTTATTGCCGGTAAAAAAATTATCCAGGCAAATAACCCGATTGCCAGCCAAGAGTAGCCGCCCACACAAATGCGAGCCTAGAAAGCCGGCTCCGCCGGTTATTAAAATTGTCATATTAAATATTATAGTAATTTTTATACCAAGCGATAAATTTTTTAATGCCTTCTTCCAAAGAAACGGCCGGATTGAAATTTAACAGCCTGCCGGCTTTTTCAATATCCGCCCAAGTCGCGGCCACGTCACCGGCCTGCATCGGCAGATATTTTTTCTTAAACTTGCCTAAATGCTTTTCCAGCAAAAATATCAACCGCTCCAGCTTTTCCGGCTTACTGTTGCCCAAATTTATTATTTCATAAGCAAAATTATTTTTTATGGCGCTGGCTATTCCGGCAACAATATCGTCTATGTAAGTAAAATCCCGCTTCATCTTGCCGAAATTATAAATTTCAACCGGCTGGTTTTTCCTGATTAAATCCGCGAACTTAAAACAAGCCATATCCGGCCGGCCCCAAGGCCCGTAGACTGTAAAAAACCTCAAGCCGCACGCTTTTATTCCGTACAAGCCATGATAAGCGTAAGCCAGAAGTTCGCAGGATTTTTTAGTCGCGGCGTAAAACGACAATGGCTTATCAACCGAATCGGTTTCGCTGAACGGCAGTTTGGCATTGCCGCCGTAGACCGACGATGAAGAAGCAAAAACAAATTTTTTTATTTTGTGGATCTTGGCTAATTCCAATAAATTAAGCGTGCCGGCAACATTTGTTTTTTCATAAATCCAGGGGTTAGTTAATGAATAGCGAACCCCGGCTTGCGCCGCTAAATGCAAAATGCAGTCAAATTTATGTTTGGCTGAAATATTTTCCAATTGCCGGTAATTGGCGATGTCTGCTTTAAAAAACTTAAATTTCAGGCCGGCTAAAAATATTTTCAGCCGGTCTTTTTTAAGTTTTACGTCGTAATAATCATTAAGATTGTCAACAATCACAATCTCGTTTTTTTCTTCTATTAATTTTTTCGCCGCGTGAGCGCCGATGAAGCCGGCGCCGCCCGTGATTAGAATTTTCATTTTGACTGCTGATTAAGCGCCCAGGCGATGGTCCGGCTGATGCCGTCATTCAGCTTCACCCGCGCCCGCCAGCCTAATATTTTTTTGGCCTTGGCGCTATTAAGCGAACTCCTTCGCACTTCGCCCGGACGATCCGGTTCTTTTTTAAAAATAAATTTTTTGCCCGCGGTTTTTTTAATGGCTGAAATAATTTCATCCATGCTGATTTCCCGGCCATTGCCGATATTAAATACGCCTCCCGGTCCGGCCGCCATCGCCTTGACGCAGGCGCCCACCGCGTCTGACACGTAAACGAAATCTCTGGTTTTTGAGCCGTCGCCGTAAAGCACGCTGGGTTTGCCGGCGGCCAGATTGGATGTAAATACGCCGATAATGCCGCATTCTCCGCCCTTATATTGCCTCGGACCGTAGACATTCGCCAGCCTTAAAACCGTATAATCCAGCCCGTACAATTCCCGGCACAACTCCAAATATCGTTCCGCCGCGTATTTATGAATGGCGTAAGGCGAAACCGGCTGGATTAAAGTTTGCTCCCCGGCCGGCTTCAGGCAGTCGCCGTAGAGCGCGCCGCCGGTAGAAACAAAAATAATTTTTTTCACTTTATTCCCGCCGCATTGCTTAAAGACGTTTAAACTGCCCATGGCGTTCATCTGATTGTCAAATTCCGGACGCGCCACGGAAATTCTCACGTCAATCTGCGCGGCCAGATGAAAAACATAATCAAACTTTTCCCGCTGAAAAATCTTATTAATTTCCGGCGAGCAAATATCAATTTTATAAAACTTGGCTCTCGGATTAAGATATTCTTTTTTGCCGCTGGATAAATTATCAATCACGCTTACCTTATGCCCGAGTTTAATCAGCTCGTCAGTCAAATTAGATCCGATGAAACCGGCGCCGCCGGTGACTAAGCATTTTGGCATATTATGTAATTATTTTGTTAACCGCGCCTTCCCCATAAACGCCTTTAAGCAAATCAGAATCTTTACCGCTTTGCGCCAATAATTCAATATTTTTATGTTCCAGGCTGGCTAAAACTTTGCCGCCCGCTTCATCGCCGGTTTTTTCTTGGTATAGCCTGGCAAAAGCCGCGAAATCTTTAATGTAGCACGGGCCGCCGGCGCCCCGTCCGCGGTCGTGGACCGGCTTAAAATAATAACCGCCGTTAATCGGGTCGGCCGCCATGGCTGATTCAATTTTTTGCCAGTCGGCGCCGATGGCCGCGGCCAAATCATAGGCCAAATTAGCGAAAATTACCCTGAAATAGCCCTGGCAGTTCCTGACATATTTTATCATCTCCGCTTCTTTGGCGGCGCAGATCAGGTTGAATGGCGCTTGAGGTATTAAGTTCAAAACCAATCGCGCGGCTTTCCGGTATCCGTCGTTATCTTTGGGCAGTCCGATAATGTTTCGCGGCGGCCGTTTTACGTCATGATCGGCTGTGGAACGGGTCAAAAATTCAGGCGAGTGCAGAATGATAATCTCCGGATTTTCCGCCTGAATTTCTTCGGTCGCTCCCGGAAGCATGGTTGATTTTATAACCGCGATCTTGCCTCGGCCAACCAGCTTGACCGCTGATTTAACAATACTGGCATCATAGCCGGACGGCGTGGTCGGCGTAGGCACGGCGATAAATACAATATCGCAATCTTTAATTTTATCTTTGTTGCCGCTATACTCCGCCTCCAAACTATAGCGCGTCACAGTGAAACCGCGCTGCTCAAAATCATCAGCGTAATTTTTTCCGATCCAGCCCTGGCCGATAAAACCGATAGTCATAATGTTTTGATTGCGGATTGATTCCTGAATATTTACTCGCATCCAGGATGATTTTTGCCTGCGGCACGGCTGAATTTGCCTAAAAATGGCAAACTCGCTCCGCTTAAACATGCCATTTTCTTAACGGCAAATTCAGCCTAAAAATCATATGTCTGCTCGTAAAATTCAGGAGTTAATCCATGTTATGCGCCTGACCTAAAGAAATTATTTTTATCGCGGCTCCTCGGTGCATGCCTCGGCGCCGAAACAACTAAACGGTGGTAAAATCGTAGTAATTTTTTGTAAAAAATACACAGATTTTATCTAAGCGGGAAAAATAATTTCTTTAGGTCAGGCCTCAACCCTTTCTAATCACCGGCGATCCCACCGCGATAATATCATAGCCGGCATTCGCCAGCTCGCCATAGCTTTGCGCCAGCATGCGGCGGCCATCCATGATCAGCGCTCCTTTGGGCAATTCTTCCATAATCAAACCGGTTAGCCCCCTGAATTGCGGCCAGTCCGTGGCAATGATTAACGCGTCGGCGCCGGCCAGGGCCAGGCTTTCCGAGCCGGCCAAGCTGATCTTTCCGCTGTCTTCACTCTTGGAAAAATATTTTAAAAAATTCGCGCCGGCCGCCGGATCATACGCTCTGATTTGCGCCACTCCCTTGCCTAGTAAAAATTCCGCCGCTTGCAAAGACGCGGAATTGCGAATGTCGTTGGTATCCTGCTTAAAAGCCAGCCCCAGCAGGGCGGCGGTTTTTCCGGCCCAGTTAAAATTCAATTCGGCTTCGGCCCGGCCTAAAAAATTATCCAGCTGGCGCTGATTGGCCGCCAAAATATTATCCACTAAATCCGCGGCCGCGCCTTTGGCTTTAAGCTGATGCGCCAGTGAGCGCGCGTCTTTGATAAAGCAGCTGCCGCCGGCAAACAGGCTGTCGTAAAATCCCCAGTCGCCGATGCGGCTGTCCGCGATTAAAATTTTTCTGACGTTTTCAAACCGCAAGCCCGGAAACTTTTCGCACACCCGCCCGGCCACGTCAAAGCAATTGGCCAAGCGGCTGAACAGCATGTAATTAGCTAAGAGCTTGCTCGCTTCGGCTTCGGCCGGACTTACTTCAAAGTAGCCGATGCCGGAAGATTCGGCGAAACGGGAGTAAATATCTCTGAAAATCGCGAAATCTTTTTCGCTCTCGGCTCCGACCACCACGCGCGGCGGCCTGATTGAGCCTTCAATCGCCTTGCCTTCAACCAAAAATTCCGGATTTGAGCCCACGCCAAAATTTTTCACGCCGCCGGCCAGCATAATTTCTTTGGTGCGGTTCACCATATCAATCGGCACCGTGCTTTTATTAACTAACAGAACATACTGATTTTGCGCCCCGTTATTTCGCTTAGCCAGCACTTGAGCCAATGTCTTGGCGGCCGCTTCATAAATTTCCAGGTTGGTTTCGCCCGTACCGTCGCGCTCGGGCGTGGGCAGACACATGAAAACCGCCCCGGCCTCGCTGACAAACGTTTCCGCCGCGGCTAAACTATCGGTAAATTTAAGGCGCGCTTGATTTCTGATAATCAAATCGCCCAAGCCTTTTTCAAACAGACAGGCTTCTATTTTATCCTTATCGCCGGAGGAAAAGTTTTTTACCAGTTCGGAGTTAACGTCATAAACCAATACTTCATGCCCGCTGTCCGCGCTGACCGCGGCCGAGCAAGCTCCAACATAGCCTCCGCCGATATAGAGTATTTTCATAAGAAAATAAACTTTAAACCAAATAAAACCTTAATCTCCCACAAATCTACAAATCTGCAACGAATATCACGAATAATATTTGTATTATTTGTAGCGGATTTGTTGATTTGTGGGAGCAATTTGCTTTATCTTTTTATATTAGTTATTATTAAATAAAATATGATTTAAGTCAATATCAGTTATGCGAAAGATTCTTTACTTAATCACTCAATCAGAATTCGGCGGCGCCCAGCGCTATGTTTTTGATTTGGCTAACAATTTAAAAACAGAATATCAGGTTGCCATAGCCATGGGCGAGGGAAAAAATAATGTAAAATTAGCTAAAATTTTACAAAAAAATCACCTAAAATATTTTATCATCCCTCATCTTAAACGCAATATTTCTCCGTTTAACGACATTCTGGCTTTAATGGAAATCATAAAATTAATCAAAAACTATCAACCTGACGTTATCCATTTAAACAGCTCTAAAATTTCCATCTTAGGCTCAATTGCGGCATTATTCGCCAAATCCAAAATCAAAAATCAAAAATCAAAAATTTTTTACACTGTTCACGGCTGGGTCTTTAATGAGCCTTTGCCCTGGTTCATGAAATTATTTTATAAGCAGGCGGAGAAATTCACCGCCCGCTTTAAAGACAAAATCATCTGCGTCTCCGAATTTGACCGGCAATCCGCCCTAAAACACAACATCGCACCGGCGGAAAAATTAGTTACTATCCAGAACGGCCTGGCGTCCACAAATCTTTACGGCAGAGAAGAGGCAAAAAAAATAATTCTTTCCAAAATTGGAAATTGGAAATTGTCTGGCTTTGCCAGATCTGGCGAAGCCAGAAAAATTGGAAATTTACTTATCGGCTCTATCGGCCATCTTTATAAAACCAAAGGCTTTGAGTATTTTATAGAAGCGGCTTATAAAATTATTGCCAATTGCCAATTGCCAATTACATTTATTATTATTGGCGACGGTTCGGAGCGAGTCCGTCTGGAATATCTAATCGCCAACTATGATTTGCAAAATAATTTCATTTTAACCGGCTCAATTAATCAGGCGGCCAAATTGCTGCCGGCCCTGGACATCTATGTTTGCTCATCAGTTAAAGAAGGCTTGCCTTACTCCATCCTGGAAGCCATGTCTGCCGGTCTGCCGATTGTTTCCACAGCCGTCGGCGGCCTTCCGGAAATGATTAAAAACGGCCAAACCGGTCTCTTGGTTAAGCCGGCCGATCCCGAAGATTTGGCGGAAAAAATCAAAACGCTTTTAAATAATAAAACGCTGGCCCAAAAACTGGGTCGGCACGCTAAAACCCAAGCCGCCGCGGAGTTCGGCCTGGAAAAAATGATTGAAAAAACCAAAAAGGTTTATTGCCGGTAGCCGGCCTCACTTCGCCAGCTGCTTCTTAATAAACTCCTCGGCCGCTGATTTTAACGACGGATCCAAGTCGGCGGCTTTTCGCGCGGCTTCAACCGCCTTATCTTTATCGCCCTGTTGTCCATAGAGCAAGGATAAATTTACCCATATTTTCGCGTTGCCGGGCTCCAATTCGACCCATCGCTGGTATAAAGCTAAAATTCGCGGCTGATCATTCTTGGCCAGATAATGGTTTAAAGCGATTTTTACGAGCTCCGCGGGGCCTAAATAAGACCGGCCGCCTAAATCAAGGCATTTACCCATGGCCTCAAAACCCGTGGCTTCTTCCTTTAAATAAAGTCCGGCTTTAGCTAAAAAGCATGAGGCTTCAGCGTATTGCTCGTTTAAGCTCACCGCGTATTTTAAAGTCTCCAGCGCTTTGGCCTTATCATTGCGCATCAGATAAATTTGCGCTTTGGTGAAATAAATCGTGGTTCGGCCCGGGCTGGCCTTAATGGACGCGTCAATCGCTTTTAAAGCGCGGTCGGAATAAAAATAGAACTTGCTGGAATTATTTTGATTAATCAGCGAAGCGGTATTTAAAATTTGCGCCAGCTGCATCTGCATCATGCTGTCCAGGGGGTTATATTTGACATTGGCCTCGGCCAGGCTGATGGCATAATCCGCGATTTCAGCGGCTTGGGCGCGGTCAAGTTTAAACAGGCTGTCCTGTTGGCCGTTTAATGAATTAATCATGCTCTTGCGGCTGTCCCGGTCCAAAACCGTGCCAGTGGCGAAAGTTTTTTTATACTGTTTCACGGCCGCGGCAATATCGCCCTTGGCAAACTCAATTTGCCCTTTAATCGTACCATCCAGCATCAGCCACGGCCTGATGTTATATTGGTAAGCGATGGAAAATAAAACCAAACCGCCAAAAACCAGCGCGCCTAATTCTTTATTATTCAAAGCGCGATTCGCGCCAGCTTCTTCCTGGGCCGCCTCCGGCTCCCGATTGGCCAGCCAATAGATATAAGCCAAGGCCAGCATCAAGGAAATATAAGTAATCAGCGAATCAAACACTGCCAAATTCTGGATAAAATAAGCCGCGAACAAGCTGATCAATAAAATAAATTCCACGCCGGAAATCTTATTCTGCCTTTTGCCTTTGGCCAGATAATAGCCGGCCGCGCCCAGAATTGAAAGATAAGACAGCAAGCCGGCCAAACCGGTGGTTGAAATAATGTCAACCAGATTATTATGCGCCCGGTCAAAATAAGTTTCGGTCGGAGTATAGATGTAAAACTTTGGATCAAAATATTTGTCAAAAGTTATGGCGTAATTGCCGTAGCCAGTGCCCAAGACCGGATGATTGGGAAAATCTTTTAAGGCCGCCTTCCAGGAAATCAGCCTGGTCTGGAAAGTTGTCGCGCTGGACGAAACCTGCGTTATTGTGCCTAAGACGGAACTATTTCTCACCAATGCGCTTTGCGGAAATGAAAATGCCAAAACTACCAGCGTGACAATCGCGGCTAAACCGGCGAAACTGTAAATTTTAACTTTGCGGTTCGGGCTGTAGCCGGCGCGCATGATTAAAAATAGCGCGAAACTTGCTCCCAGTCCGACGTAAGCGCCGCGAGTATGAGTAACGCGCATCACCAATAGCATGATAAAAGCGGCGGCCAGATAAAGCGCTCCGGCCAGCCAGCTGCCCGGCTCGTTTTTTTCCCGATCGCGGAAAAATAAAATCAAAGCGAAGTAAATATTAAAAATCGCGTAGCCGGAAACGTAGGCCGTGTTGCCGATAGTTGAGTAAGGAATTTTTAACAGGCCATACAGGCAGACCAAGGCGGCGGCGGCGACCGAAACTATCAGCAGGTTGCGCCAATCCCGCCACTCTCTGAAAACCGTGATAATTATCAAATAGAACAAAAAGAAATGGATAATATGGAACCAGCCCAGCATTCTCTCAATATTGCCCCAAAAGCTCATGTTAAAATCAACCCCGAACAGGGAAGAAACCAACAGCGCGCTGAAAAAAAACGCCAAGCCCCATGTAATAAACGACTTCTTGGGGCGCGCCTCGGGATATTTTATAATCAGCGCCAGCCAAAAAACCATTAAAATTTCCATCAATATATTGAAGAACAGCTGCTTGGAGGTGATAAAAGGAAACAGCAGATTATTGAACACCAGAAAAACCGAAACAAAACTTAAATAAATTCCGGTTTTTAAAATTATAAGATAAGTTTTTAGAGACATATTTTTCATCTTCTGCCCGGCTTTACCCCGTTAAATACGCTTTGCGTCCCGAAGGGATTTAACGGGGTGAAGCCGGAGTTAAAATAATTTGGATTAACGGCCGGCTAAAGCCGGGTAGAAAAATATATTACTTTTTATTATACGCCGCCAGCACCATATTAACAAATTTCTCGTAGCCTTTTAGCGTCTCCGGCGACCGCTCATTAATCAGATTAACCTGCTCAACCGCTTTGTCAATTTGCCCGGTCAAATAATAAACCTGGGCCAGATCCAGCCGGTAATCGTATCTATTGGGTTCAGAGCCAAACAGCAGCTCGTAGTAAGGCGCGGTTTCAGCGTACCTTTTCTGCGCCAATAAGTAGCTGATTATTTTTGTTAAGCCGCCGAAATCACTATAGCCTTTTTGGCTCACCGCCTGCCGATAAAATTCCTCCGCTTTCTTAGGATCATCTTTGGCAAAATCGTTCATCAGCATAATTTTAACACTGCCGTACCAAGGCAGTTTATTCTCCAAATCAAGCAGTACGGCGCGCGCTTCTTGCTTCTTGTTTTCTTTGGAGTATAAATTATAAAGCAGATAATACGGTTCTACCCTGGTCGGACTTAGCCTGATTGATTCTTTAAACAACAGTTCAGCTTCATCCAGCCCTTTTATATCCTCTAAATTATTTAAAATCAATTGCCCCAGATACATTTTGGTTTTTATGTCCAAAGGAAAATTAGCCGAAGCGAATTTTAATTTTTCCCTGGCCAGGGCCAGATATTTTTCTTTAATCCCGGCGTTGATATCGGCTTGCGCTTCCACCACTTCCCATGACTTGTTCAGCTGAACCGCGGCCTCGGTTGAGCCGAATTTATAATTCAGCGCTTCTTTAAAATTTTCATAAGAGCGGAAAGGATCGGCGATAACATAATAATAGCCAACGTAAATGGCGCGATTAATATTAAGCGGCAGATAGATCAGCTGGTAAATAGCCAGGATATTTAAAATTATTAACGCGGCAAAAACCCGGTTAAACGCTTTATTATTTGGAGGTTCAACCTCCAAGCCGGAGGTTGAACCTCCCGGCGCAAAGCCAATCAAGCCAATCAAGAAAAAATACAAAAACGAAGTATTAATCGTGTCAAAAACGAAAAAATTATGGATGGCGTAAGCGGCTAGCAAACCGGTTAAAATGGAAAACCGCCAGTAATCCTCGCGCCGGCCGCGCCACAGGCGGTAAAATAAATAAAATAAAATCCCGAGATATGAAGCCAGGCCGATTAGGCCGCCGGCCATGAGCTGATCCAGATAAATATTATGCGTCCGGTCAAACCAGTTTTCCGAAATATCCGGCCGGTAATACTTGTTAAAAATAATGTCAAAATTTTCCATGCCCACGCCCAGAGCTGGGTGAAATTTAAAATCGGCCAAGGCCATGCGCCAAACCGTTAAGCGGTTTGACACATTACCGTCCTCCGCGGAAATAGTGGCTAAGCGCCTGATTAATTCAATGTTTGAATCGGCCAGCTTTCCCCTTAGGGCGATAAAACCGGCCGCCAGCATGGCCAAAAGCATGATAGTTGCCAGCGAAATCCGCCTAATTTTGCCGGACTGATAAATCGCTCCCAGCAGTAAAAAAACAAAACCGCCGATCAGCAGGCCTAAAATCGCGCCTCGGGTTGAGGTTAATAATAAAACCAATAAATTTATCGCGCCCGAGGCCAAAGCTAAATAGCGATAATTTTTATTGGACTCATTAAAATAATAATACGCGCCCAATCCAAACGCCAAGAGCAAATAGCCGGCCAAAAAAGCCGCGTTGCCGATAGTGGAAGTTACGCGGCCGATGCCGGCTTCATACACGGGCAGAATATTAAATTTCTGCGCCAAACCGTAAAGCGAAACCAGGGCGCTTCCAATCAAAATCAGCCGAATATAATACAGCCATTGTTTTTTTTCGCGCAAAAATACTTGCAGTAAAAATAAATAGACCGCCAGATAGATCAAGCTGGATACGCCTTCCAGCCTTTCAAAATCCGACCAAAAACTTTTATAAAAGTCGTAGCCGAAAATAGCGGCCGTTAGCTGGATCACTAGCGACAGCAAAACCAGCCCCAGCGCCCAGTTAAAGCGCGGCCGGTATCTTTCCCAGTTTAGCGCCAGAAGCAGAAGATAAACCGACAGCGCCAGCTGAATAATCAGTCTGAAGAACGCCGTCCTGGTGATAATAAACGGAAAATAAAACCCCTCAATAAAAATCAGCGCCAGGAAAGGCACGGCGTAAAGTAATATTCTGGCGTATTTTTCAAGTTTTAATTCAAGCATAAATTTGTCCCCCTTATAAAGGGGGATTAAGGGGGTTAATTTAACCTCCCCTACCCCTCCTTTAAAAGGAAGGCTTTCGGTCGCTCGCAATGACATTGAAAATTATTTCCCCAGCCCTTCAATCTTCCTCTGAATCGCCGCTTTATTATTCGGCTGTTTTACCATTAACTGCTCATAAATTTTAATGGCTTCATTATATCTTTTCTGTTCGGCCAGCCATTCGGCGTAAGCGTCCAAAACTAAAGTATCGCTTTCCGTGCTTTGTTTTATGGTTTCCAGCGCCAACTTATAAGTCGCCTCAACGTTTTTGCCATCGCCGACCGCTTTATAATAATCCGCCAGCTTATTATAGCTTTCCGGAATGTACTGATTCAATTCAATGGCTTTTTTATAAGCCATTTCCGCGCTCTTATAGGCTTTCATGTTGAGCAAAACGTCCGCGAAGTTCTGCCAGGCCACGCGCGCCCGGCTTTCCAATTTTAATGATTCTAAATAAGCGCCGTAAGCTTCGCGGTAATTGCCCAAATATTTTTGATAAATCGCCAAATTATTATAATCAGCCAGCAACTGATCTTTTTCTTTGGCCGCGGCTAAATCCGCTTTAATTTCTTTAACTTTACTTTCAAACCGCGCCCGCGCTTCCGGAGACAGCTCTACGGTCTCCGACCAAACCAAATTTTTTTCATCATCCAGCAAAGTAAAACCGGTAGAAAAAGCGATTTTTTTCTGGTCTTGTCCGTTATTTTTTCTAACATACCAATAACCGCCGGCCGCGATGATTATGGCCAAAATTGCAATAATAATTTTATATTTTTTCATAAAAATTTGTCCCCCTTATAATAGGGGTATTAAGGGGGTTAATTTAACCTCCCCTACCCCTCCTTTAAAAGGAGGGCTGACTCAATTATACTTACTTGCCTAATAAAAAGCAACCTATCCGGAAAATCGGAGGGGTAAATAGAAATGAATTTATTTTAAAATTAAACTACGCGGATTCCGGTTTTTTTTATTTCCCAAGCAAATGGATTGCAGTTTAATTTAAAATCATCTTTAGTAAATCCATGCGACTCAATTCTTGGATCAACCCTTAAACTTAGGCGCGATAATAATAATTCATTATTTAAAAAATCATTTTCAAACCTTTCGGAGATAACCGCCAAATCAATATCGCTCCATTTTGTATTTTTACCTTGCGCGAATGAACCGAATAAATATATGGCTTCAAAAGGAAAATTATTTTCCTTTAAAACTTCGGCATATTTTTTTGCTATTTTTTTTGCTTCAACTTTTGACATAAATTTTTATATAACTCTTTAATTTTATCCAAATATTTTTTTGTAAATTCCTTGGTGCAGGATTTGTAAAACCTAAACTTATAATCAGGGTATCTTGATCTTATATTAAAAACATTCACTTCTTTTAAAAGTATTCTTACTTCATTATCAGAATTAAGCTCGGCCAATTCTTCCAATTTAACTAAATCATGCATTTTTGGAGGTTCAATTTTTATTTTTTTAACTACCAGCGCTTTCAATATTTTTTCTAAAACTATGTGGCCGAAAAATAAAGAATCAGAATATTTTTTATTTTTATAAAGAAAAAAGACAGTCTCGAAATCATGTTCGGCTGATTTTTGCCAATACTCCGCCATTTCTTCAATTTGTTCCTTGGTTAATGATCCCATATTAAAATGTCATACCATGAATAAAAATAGTGTCAAAATTTAACCTCCCCTACCCCTCCTTTAAAAGGAAGGCTTTCTCAATTATACTTACTTCCCTAACAAAAAGCAATCCCCCACCAAAATTTGGTGGGGGATGCTTTGTTTATCTGAATTTCAACAATTGCTTAAAAGCTCTGGGCATCAGACATATTCTTTAACAAGAAACCGTTAGTCCAATCAGCCGTAGCGGTCGTATGAGCGCTATTTGATCTATCAGACCAAATGTTACCCTCGTCGACCGTATAAACACCGTCAGCACCAGCTGTTAAGGCAGTGGCGTTCGCTGCAGTGACTACATCTTCCTTAAACGAAACCTCAATGGAATCACCGCTATCGCCAAAACCGCTCACCGTACCCTTAACTTCATAAGTCTCTACCGTAGAACTAATAAACAAGACATTATCGCCGGTAGCTCCAGACGCAGCGCCTCTCAATAAACTCGCGTTGGCGCTTGAAGTACCATCCCAAGTTGGATTAACCTTAGTAGTGGTTAACTGGCTTGAACCGCCAAATAAATATAGCTGGCTAACTGTACAGCCTGACGTTACGACATTGAAAGCCAACTGTTTAATCTCAATACTACCAGCATTATCAGCCTGAACCGAGAATTTAAATAATCTGGTAGTCGGTGCAGTGCCAGCGCTAAGCACGACAAAAGTCGGTTTGCTTAATCTAACATAGAAAGAATTGCTGGCCAAGTCCGAGTTAGTGGCGCTAGTATCAGCCGTACCCGCATCTCCGGTAGCATTAAAGCCTTCGTCAGCGTCAAGGCTAATTGTGCTATTAGCGCCTGAAGTGATGGCGGTGGCGGAAGTCATTGACACATAAACTTTTAAGCTGGCTCCAGTCGGTCCGGCAGGGACATACATAGTCAAACCGGTGAAAGTAGCCGTAGCGTTAGTTTGAGCATCGTCAGCAGAAAACATGCCATCGGCAGTTTTAGTAGCGCCGTCTTTATCTTTATAACTTAGGCTAACCGCTGTAGTTGAGGTAGCAAATGATTTGCCAGTTTTTAACTTCAACTTATCAACAGTAAAACCTTCGTTAACCGCGCTAAACTTGTATTCAGCCACATATTGGCCAGTTGCACCAGCTAATATGATAGCCGAGTCAGGCATACTACCATTCACAATGTTTAATGTGCCAGAACCAGCGATAGTCATAGTCTGAATATCTGCCGCGTCAGCGGAAACCGGATTGCCGGTAACTGTTCCACTGCCGTCAGCATCAATATTAGCAATCCATGAACCGGCGTTTGAACCGGATGTTACATTAGCATAAAGATCAATCGTCTTTGAACCATTAGCGGCTAAAGTAATATTCGGCGACAAAGAATAAATATTTGAGATGCCAGGAACATTCTTGCCGTCGCCGCCAATCTTTCCGGCGCTATCCTTCAAATACATATTAGTTACGGTCGCGGCATTAGCGGTGGTTAAAGTTACGGTAATAGAAGACACGGCAACGCCTTCAGATGAACCGGCGGCAATCACGAATGAACCTAATTTAACATCGTTAGTACCGGCGATAATCGTCAGATTGTTAAAGCCTGAAGTCTTAGAAACGGTTAAACCGGCAGATGACATTGTTAAGGCAGAAGCGGTTCCGGCAGTCGCGGCAATCGCGGACTGATAAGTCAGAGAGCTCACTCTTTGAATATCAGAGGCTCCGGTGGTTATATAGGCCGTTAAGGTGGGTGAGCCAGTATAGCTGGTTGAAGTAGCAGTCTTCATGTCAGCAATAACTTGTACCACCGCCGTTTTACCGGCTTTAACCACAAAAGATGAGCCAAAACCCCAAGAAGTGATATCAGTATTTTCAGTTAAATCCTTGGTTGAACCCATCTGGACGCCGTCAACATAAACCTTACCGTTATCCAAGCCTCCATAAGAACTGGTATCAGCTCTAACAGACAAGTCCTTAACTTTCATATCTTCTCCGGAAGCTTTAAAATCCCATTTACCTACAACCACATTAGTACCATCTAAGGTAACATTGCCAGTCGGAGCGGCGGTTGAGCGGTTAATGGATAAAGAACCGGAGTTAATGGTAAATTCGAAATTGGCCGCAGGACCGACTACACCCCATGAACCAGCCGAATAAGGCTCAACATAAACATTGTAGCTGGTATCCTTGACTAAAATATCGTATTTATTTTGCACCGTGAAATAGAAAGTTCTGGTTGAACCTTTTACCACATCAGCTCTTAAGCTTAAAATTTTCGTATTGCCTTTGGCGATCGCGTAAGGCTTAGCGCTTAAATCAAAGATAACTTCATAACTATCAGTCATAGCCGCAACCGTGCCAATGACGGTGCCGGCCGGATCTAATAACTTAAAGTTAGCTAAGTCGTCTTTTTGCACGCTGCCCACTTCGGTGAAAATAATTTTTTCAACGCTTAAAGCTTGTTCTGAACCAACAAAATTAAATTTCGCCACTATAGCTTCTTTAACATCAGGATCAACTGTTTGATCACTGGTTGGAAAATTATTGGTAACTACCAATTTGCCTAAATCAGTCGCATTGGCGGTTGACATTAGATTGCCTGCCATGGGGAAAGAACCGCTGACGGCCGCGCCGTTAGTGGTAACATCCGTAGCGGCAACTAAGCTAAAGCCAATGGTTTTACCTGAAGTAGCGCTAAAAAGCATATCACCCTTTAGGGTAATACCCTTGGTAGTGCCTTTAGTCACAGTAAATAAGCCGGAAGCATTATTAAAGGTTACATAATTTGAAGAAACTGAAGCTTCGGCGGTTAAGCGCGTAGCTCCATCATAGAGATAAAGGCTTTCAACATCAGCATCAGCTGAAATGCCGGTTCTCTTAAACTTAATGTTCTTTACCACTACATCGCCATCAGCGGCCGCAGTAAAGTTAACTTTAGTAAAGTTAACATTAGCCTGGCCGTTTCCGGTTGAAAGTGTGGTATTAGTAATGACCGTGGCTGAAGCCGGAGTGTCTGACGCTAACGCGACAGTCAAGCCCGAACCCGCGCCAACTACTCCGCCCGCGCCTGAAGAGGTGTCGGTCAAAGTGCCAACCGCGGCGGCAATATCAGCGCCGGTTGTCGGTTTAGCAATGGTAGCGGTAATAACATCAGTGGTTTTGAATCTGTTAGCAGTCAAAGCCGCTTCGTCGGCAAACTTGGAAACCGTGCCATCGGCATTGGTGTAATAGACATCAGCCGAAGCGCCAAATTTGACTAAACTGCCGGTCGGATAAGCGCCGGCGGTTAAGGCCGTGCCGGTGGTGTAATTGGTCATGAAACCGGGGATTACATCCACGACTCTCTTGGCCCAATCAGCGCCCCACAAAAGCGCGGCGTTAGCTTCGCTGACAATTGACCTTAGTTTTCCGTTCGGTTCTACGGCATAAACCGTTGTTTCATCGGGTGTTTTAATTAATTTTGTGCCTGGTCTAATGGTTACGTTCGCTCCGCGGGGAAAGTTTTCCAATTCCGTCTGCGTAATAACCATTACGCCGGTGAAATCAGTGTACCAGGATTTATAAGTAGCCTCATTAGGGAAAATGTATCTTTTGCCGTCAGCGGCTAAATAATAAACGGTTGAAGACCCGCTTATTTTAACTAAGTCACCGGCTGAAGCGGCGGCCTTGACATCCGGAACGGTAACCGCGCTCATTGATAAGACAGTGACGAAAATTACGCCTGCGGCAAAAATTTTCTTAAATTTTTCCATAGAAAAATCGTCCTTTACTCGCTTTTTAAATAGTTGCCAGCAAATCAACCGGAATCCCGCCTCCCCCGCGCTTGTTAAACGGCGCGAGGGGTTAGCTTGCTGATTTGCTTGGTCTTTGGCATTTGATCAAACGCCAAAACAAAAATTTAAAAAGCCAGTTTGATTAATTATTTACCCCGCACTTATAAATAAGTGCGTGGGAATTTAGTGAAGTCTCCCGCTAAGCGAGATCGACCTTGCCAGCTTCACCATAATCCGCTTAATGCGGATTAGACAGCTATCCTGCATTTAGAACAGCTTTCTAATCGGCGCTAAGCCCCCTTTAATAAAGGGGGTAAGGGGGATTTGCATTTGCCAGATTAAAAATCCCCGGCTCCTCCTTTCAGTCGGAGCCACCCCTTTGTTAAAGGGGTTTTAATAATTTCAACAGCTTCTTCAACCCCGGTATTTTAATTATCAAGGAATAAATCTGATTCGCCAGCCTAACCGCCGGATTATTATAAAGCTGATTCAGCGCCCGGGGATTAAGGCTCACAATATTTTCCGGCGCCAGATTCGGCAGAACATCGCCGGTAGAACAAATTGCCAGAAAATAAACCGGCGCCGCGCCATTAGCCAGCAAAATTTTACTGGGCGCGCCGTCCGATAGAATCAGACTGCTGGCCAAACCGTTTATCTGCCCAACAACGCGATAACTCTTAAAATGCTGTTTCAGCAGGCCGGTAAATTCTTGTTTATCATATTCCTGAACATGAAAGGGATTTTTTCCGGTACTGGCTTCGCGATTGGGCGTGGAAATGAAGACCAATCCGTTCGGTTTTACCACTCTTTTAAGTTCAGCCAAATATTTATGCTGATCGGCCAGATGCTCTATGGTTTCAAAGGACGTAATAATGTCAATGGACTTGTCCGGCAGATCAAGCGCCTGGGCGTCGCCGATTCTGTAATCAATATTTTCGTGCGCGAAATTCTTATTGGCGTATTCTATGGCTTCTCTGCTAACATCAATCGCTATCACTTTCACGGCTCCGGCTATAGCCAGTATTCGCGCGCCATAGCCCGAACCGCACGCTAGGTCCAAAACAACTTTTCCCTTTACATATCTTTTGGCTAATTCGTAGCGTATTAAATGTTCATCAGCGATAATATTTTGTTTGGCGCCATCAGTTAAAATCAATCTCTCTTGAAAATCGTGCGGCATAATCTAAAATATTTTCTTTTCTACCCTGCTTTAGCAGGCTGTTGAGAAGCTAAATATTAAATAACTTTTTCACTGACAGCTGGCTAAAGTCAGGCAGAAAATTAATTTTTATTTTTCTTCCGTACTCGTAGCGGTTTCGCTCGCGCCTTTGACTTGGCCGTTTTCGGTTTGATCAATAATCTGTTTTGCCTGCTCTAATTTATCAATCGTGCCGTTATAGTTTTTTTCGTCAAATAATTTTTCCGCTTCATCCAGCGCCTGATCGGCCGGACTGGTTTTTTCAGGCGTGGAAGTGGCGTTGGCTCCGGCCTGATTTCCTATAATAGATTCCGAAGCAGTGGCTTTGCCCGCGCTTTCGGCTGGACCGGCCGGAGCCGGTTGTACCGGTTCGGCGATCTCCAGCCGCTGATTATTTTTACCCGAGTCAGCGCCAAAAACTTTAAAATCATCTTCATCAGCCTGGCTGTTGGCCGTCCGCTCGGCAGTCTTAATGATAGTCAATCTATTTTTAACTTGGCTGATTTCTTTTTTAAAGCTCCGCGCTAGCGTCGCCAGCTTGTCATTATCAGTCTTATCGGTTTGCGCCGCTTCTTTTAAAACCTGGGTGATTTCTTTAGCGCGGTTAGCCGCGAAGCCAACGCCTAATTTAACTTTGTCTTTTTCATTAAAGGCCATGGCGAATTGCGCTTTTTCGCTGATGATTTTGGCAATATATAAGGAATCGCCCGGCTTGGAATTCTTTGAAGCGTAGACTCCGCCCAAACCGGCCACCAAAATTAAAACACTGGCTAAAGACATTAGCCAGACCGGCTTAGCCAAATTTAATAAAATTTGGCGCGGCACTAAATTCTCCCAGACAATTCCAAAGTTTGACCTAGCTTGATTGGCCGGCAAACCAACGGAAATTTGGCTATACAAAATTTCCCGATAGCTTTTCTTCCAATTGCCATCAGGCGCAATTTGTTTTAGATTATTTAATTTTTTTATGAGTTCTTGGTCGTTCATGTTGTTGTAAATTGTCATTGCGAGAAGCCCGTAATCGGGCGACGAAGCAATCTCATTCATTATTCACTAATTCTCTTAGCGCGTTCAGGGCCCTATAAACCAGCACCCTGACATTGCCTTTGGATTTATCCAAAATGTCCGCGATCTCGCCGATTGACAGTTCATTCACAAAACGCAGAATAATTACTTCGCGATATTCATCTTTCAGTTCCGGCAATTTAGTCTCTAAAACCAGCAAATCAATTTTCATTTCCATATCTCGGCCGGCATTCTGTTTCTCGTCAATTACTTCCACGCCGTTGCCATGGTCCAAGCTAACGGTTTCGCGCGCGCTATTTTTTCTGTAATGATCGATGATTAAATTTCTGGCAATTTTATAAATCAAAGCTTTCAAAGTTTTTTCATCCTTTAAGCTATTGGCCAAGATATAATTCCAAGTTTTTAAAAAAACGGCCGAACATAAATCTTCCGCTTCCTCCCGGCTGCCTACTTTGAAATAAATAAATCTGTACAGCTGATCAACATATAGATCGTAAGCCCTAACAAAAGCTTGCTTATCATTTCTTTTTATTTTATACAGCAGCAATTTTTCTTCTATTTTACCCATTGTCGTTTAATTATACGTAAAACATTAGGTTAAGTTACACTAAATAAAAATAATAGCTAATTATAGCCATTTTTCTCCATGCGGGATTCCGCCCAGCCAGAGAATATATTATCTTTCTACCCGGCTTCAGCCGACGTTAGTTATTTAAGGGCATATTATCATATATATAGGTAAAAGACAACCGATATACTCGCAATCCCGTAGCTCACGGCAAAAGTTGGCTCCATAGCCCCGCCTGCCGGACGGGCAGGCCTTTGGGACTATGGAGCCAATCAATGATTGCGGCGCTCCTTTCGGTCGCTCGCAATGATACCACAGACCCTCTTGATTTTTTAAAACTAATATGTAAAAATATAATTAATCTCATACTTAAGTCTACGCTAACGTGGACTTTAAGATAAGACTTAAATTTTGACTTAAGTCCACTATACTGTGGACTAAAGTCATTAATCATTAAAACTTAAGTCTAAGATACTGTGGACTAAAGTATTAATATGGCTGAAGAACCGAAAACTAATCAAAGCGCCTCTAAATCAATAATTTGGCTGTCAGTGTCAGAGGCCGCGAAAATCGGCGGCGTGCAAAATAAAACCGTACGCCGCGCCATTCAATATAATAATGTAAAATATAAAATTATCAATAATCGCTATTTGGTTGATTTCTCTTCCCTGGTGTCTTACTTGCACACTACGACTAAACTCAAAAATAAATTTAACCAATTAGGTCTGGGCCAATACGTGGAGGAGTGGAAATAACTTTTTAGACACTCGGTGTCCGCTGGACGCCGAGTGTCTTTTTTTATTGCTCTGTGGATAACTTTATGCTATTATGAAATTAATAATTCATTAAGAGTTATCCCCATGCTATGTCTTGTTTCATATTACCACAGCTTAAGCTGAAAATTTTTTCGTATTTAAAAATAATTTATTTTATATATAAAATCGGCTAATTTTTTATTGGCCGATTTTTTTATTTAACTTATTTCAATATGCAAACATTTAAAAATCTTTCTAAAAAAATCACAATCTATCTGACTGTTATCACCACTGTTTTTTGGAGCCTGAATTTTTCTTTATTAATTCCGGTGGCGCCAGCCAGCGCGGCCACCATCACTCCCAGCACTATCGGTTTAATGAACGGCTACTTTGCGGGTGCGCCGATTAAGGCCAGTTCCAATCCGACGGCCATAGTTAAATTAAATGTCTCTTCTTCTCAAGCCAGTCAGACTCTGCAAGCAATCACCGTATCTTTTGCTACTACCACCCCGGATACTTTCGCCACTACCACTTTAGCCGCTATCGCGGCTGACGCGTCTTCGGGCGTGGCTCTGTATAATGACTTGGGCGCAAGCGCCGATTACTATGACGCGACCGATGTTTTAATCGCCACTTCCACTGGTTGGACTGGCCTGACCAGCAACATCACTTTGACGCCTCAACCTTTGATTTCCATCGGCACGGCCACCAGCACTTATTATGTGGTGATCAGAACTTCAGATACGGCCGCCAATAATTATCAAATTATTGCCACCATTCCTGCCAACGGCATAGAAACTTCAAACGGCACTGGTCCAACTACCGCTTTTAGCGCTAACTCTTTTAAAGTTGACACCAACGCGCCAACTATCGTCAGCGCCAGCGGTTTTGACGGCGATACTGCGGTTACGGTGCGCTTAAGCGAGCCGGTGCAAAAAAGAGGCGGCGGCAACCTTACTTATGTTAATTCTCTAGACCCCTTTAGCGTATCTAATTTAACTATTTCTTCAATCGCACATACGGTCGGCAGCGATTTAGCTACCTTAACTATGAGCGCGCCTTTAGTCACGGATGATTTGATCGGCCTTAATTCCCAGGTTATAACTGCCAGCACTACCGGCATCACCGATATGGCCGGTAATAACTTTAGCGACGCCCCGGGTACAACTTTATCCAGCCCGATTACCATCACCACCGCCACCATACCATCGACTTTCGTTGGCGCTACATACACAGCCGGCTCACCCTTAGTTTCTTTTGCGGCCGCGGGCGGCGGCGGCGCCTTTACTTGGGCGACTTCCACGCCGACTGACGACTTGCTTTTACAGAGCTTGGGCTTAACCGTAAATTCAGCCGGCAAATTGTTCGCCACCAGCACCGTCTCTAGCAAAACCGGCAATTACAATATCAGCTTTCGCGCCACGGACGCGTCAGATCCGACCGCCAGCACCACCAAATACTTTCAAATTAACGTAGCCGCGACTTCCGGCGGCTCTATGCCGAGCATCAGCTCAATCACGCCGGGCGGCAGCGCGCAAAATTCCGCGCCGACCTTAGCTATTACCGGCTCCAACACCAGCTTCAGCGGTTCTAGCGTGGTTGAATTTTCCTTGCCGCCGGGCGAAAGCGGCACCAACGGCCTTAGCGTGAACGCGATAACGGCAAACAGCCAAACCTCCTTATCAGTGCCGGTAAACGTCGCGCCCGAAGCCACGGCCGGCAGCCGCGATCTTAAAATCACGACCGGCTCGCAGATTGTTTTTATGCCGCACGCTTTCAGCGTCTTTGCCGCGGGCGGCGCCGGACTGGTTTTAAACATTCCGACCGATGGCGCGACCGGCGTTTCCATTTCTCCGCCGCCCAGTTTTAATTTTAATCCTTCAACCACGGCTGGCGTTAATTCCTACCGCGTTACGGTTAAACCGAATTCTGATTTTTCCGGCACGGCTCTTTGGGATTATGTTTTCCCCACTCCGGCGTTAAATTCTTCAAGCCATTGTTCCGCCTCAACCTGCAATGCGGGCTATGGCGCCGGCCAATTTATGGTTCTAACCCAGCCCACGGCGCTCGCGCCCAATACCACTTATTATTGGAATGTCAGAACTTATTCCCAATATCCTAATAGCGTTAATGACGCGGCCGCGCCGCTTGATTCAACTATCGCTCGCGGCTTCACCACTTCCGGTTCAGTTACCGATTCAGTGCCGCCGACCATTCAGCATACGCCGCTGTCTTCAGCCACGGTCAGCGCTGAATTAAATATTTACGCCCGCGTCATGGATAACATTGCCCGAGCCAACACCTCGCCGGCTTTAACCACCACCTTAATTTACTGCGCTTCCGCGGCTTGCACGCCCTCGTCTTCGGTTAGCGGCACTGAAGTTGGCAACGGCTACTATAAATATACTATCCCGGCTGAAGATGTGGGAGCGGCCGGAGCCCTAGTGCGTTATTGGCTTAGAGCCACAGACGGCACCAATACTGCCTGGTATAAAAATTCAGGCGATACGGCTTTTCAGTTATCCACTATGGCCGGCGGCGCGTCCACTATTGCCGGCACAATAACAGACGGTACTGACCCGATCGCCAGCGCCACGGTATTTGCCGAAGGCACTGGTTTCAGCGCCGTTACCGGAGGCGATGGAACTTACACTTTAAGCAGTCTGCCTCAAGGCACATATAATTTAGTAGCGGTTAAAACGGCTTACGCGGATCGCTCAATGCAAGGCATTTCAACCGGTTCCACTAACATTAACTTTACTCTGCCTTCAGGCGGCGGCGGCGGGTTCGGCGGCGACACCACTAAACCGCGAATTAAATGGACCGGCCCGCCGGACAATCAGACCGGCATTCCGGGCGGAGATTCAAACTTTAAAATTTTCGCTGGCTTTAGCAAAAGCATGAGCGATACATCAATCACCACTGCCGGCAATATGTATGTTAAGGAATTGAATCCGTCTACCGGCGCTACCACGGATATTACCACCTCCAAAGGCGCCTGGACTTATTACTCGTCCAACCCTCCGGCCGACCTGCCTCAAGACAGTAATCTGGTGGTCTGGAGCCTGTCCGCCGGCCAGACTTTCGGCGACAACAAAACAATCTTGGTTATCATCACGCCCAGCGTAACCGATACGGCCAATAATTCGGTTCAGGGAAACCAGCCGGACGGTTCATACGCTTTTTCCTTTACTACCGGCAAGATGGCTGATTTTACCGGCTTTACCGCCGGTTCAGGAGGCAGTGGCGGCACTTTCTCCGGCGGCGGCACTTTCGGCTCCGGCGCGTTCACTCCGCCTTACGTTACCGGCGCCACGCCCGCGCCCGGCAGTTTTGACATACCGGTCAACCAAAAAATCGTCATTAATTTTTCCGAGGCCATGTCTGATGATGGCGGCGCTTACAGTTTAAAAAGTTACATCAAGCCATATGCTTTATCCGGCGCCAATCCGCCTTATACGGAAACCGCCGTGTCCGCCGACGCTTACAGCGTATCGCTAGACACTTCTAAAAAAATTGCTACCGTGGCGATTACCGGCAATATGACAGTCAGCTCGCGCTACCGCGTCAAAGTCCTAGGCGGAGCCAAAGCTTCTTCCGGCATGACTTTATCGCCTCCTGGTTCGGAATCAACCCAGATGTTTATGACCGAGTTTAAAACTTCCGCCACCGCCGGCGGCGATATCGCCGCCCCATCCATTACCGGCATCTATCCGGCCAACGGCGCTTCGGCCGTTTCGGTTAGTACCGGCGCGATTAATGTGGGCTTCAATAAAGATATGGACGCTTCTACTATTACTACCAGCAACTTCTATCTATCTATCGGCTCAACCGCGGTTAACGGCACGGTTGATTACAAGCCGGCCGAACGGCAAGCCTATTTTATGCCGAAAAATTCGCTAAATGCCACCACCACCTATACAATTAATTTATCTTCCAGCATTTTAGCCCTAAACGGCCAGTCTTTAACCGCCTCTACTTCTGTCTTTACCACCAGCGGAGCCGACACCGGACTGCCTACGGTTAGTTTCATTAACGCTGACGATTACTCGCTGGCCATCACTTTTTCCGAACCCATGAATTCGGCCAAGGCGGTTGATACTTTAAATTACGCTTCTTCCACCTTAAACCCGGCCCGCTATACGATCAAACAAGCGGCTTCGAGCGCGGAAAACGGCACAGCCGTAACTTTAGGCGCCGATGCTTCATTAACTTATGATGCCATAAGCAATACGGTTATTATCAAAGGCGTAAGCTTAACCGCGGGCAATGAAGTTTATGTTTCGGTCTACGCGGTAAAAGACGCGGCCGGCAATGTCATGACCACGGGGAATACTGGCAAGGCTCCGGTGCAATCCAGTTCTTCCACCAAAGGCGCTTTAGGCCCCATGAGCATGTCAACCGACGCTTCTTCCATGGGCGGCGGCTTCATGCCCACTAACTTTTCCGGCTCAACTTTCGGCTTCGCCCCTCCGGTTGAGGTTCGGCCGATGAGTATGATGGCCAGTAAAACCACGATTTATCATGTTGGCCTGCCAATCTCCAAGCAAATGCCGATTGGCGGAACGATCGTCTTAACTTTCCCCACGGGTTTTGATATTTCCGGCGCCAAACAGGATATTAACAGCCCTATGCGCTCTGACCTAAACGGGCCGGGCACCGGCACGATTAGGTTCAAATGTCTGACCAGTATCACCAATGGCAAAACTTGCCCGGCCGCGGACGGCGCCACGGTTACCGGTGATACCGCGGCCGATACTTCCACTAAGGGCGGTTTAGCCGACGACGGCGTTACGGTTAATTCAACAGCGCGGACGGTTACCATTACGCTTTCAGCTGCCACTAACACGGAAGGGCACGATTTCTTAAATTTAGATATCGCGGGCATCATAAATTCGGCTGTGCCTAAAGACTTTAACACCACCGGCTATACGGTTGATGTTAAAACTAAAAATAGTACAACCTTGCTGGAATCATTAACTTCCATGCCCTTCTTTATTCAGACTGGCGGCGCTTTCACCTTAAGCGGCACGATTACGGCCACTGGCGTGGGCGCTATCGCTTCCACCACTAAAGTTTACCTAATGTCCCCCATGACCGGGCCAACGGATACGACTTCTTCCAACTTCAATGCTTCAAGCCAAGCCACTTACAATTTTAGCGGTTTATCGGCCGGCGAATACTTCTTATTTACCGATCCGATGGTTACTTTGGGCGCGACTGAATTTGCCGGTAAGGCCATGCCGGAAAGAATTGGCATTACCGCCAACAAAACTTATGATTTCACTATGGCTAATAATTCCACCGGCGGCACTGATGTAACTATTACGATTGTCAACGGTCCGGCCAATGAACCAATTGATATTTTTGCCGGTTCACCCACGGGTTTTAAGGCCAAACAGATTACTTTAGACGGCACAGCCAATAATTCGGAAAATTTCACTCTTAACTTAGCAGACGGCAATTGGATGATCGGGGTTGGCCCGCAGATGCCAAAAGGGCCCATGGCCGGCCCGCCGCCCATGCCAACTTATATGCCGCCAAAACCGGAAAATGTTACAGTCCAATCTGGAGGCAGTCCAACAATCGTGGAGGCCAGTGATACGGCCAACGACGGTACGGTTAAATTTACCCTAAACTCGGCCAGTAAATATATTAAAGGCACAGTCAAGGATGGCGCTAATAAAGTTATGGCTAATGCTGAAGTTTACGCCTATTCACCGCAAGGCGGAATGGGCACACACGGCCAAACCGCGACTGACGGCACCTTTTCTTTAGGTGTAACCGACGGCTCCTACATCGTCGGCTCATTCGTGCCCGGCATGCCGCCGTCAAAAGAAGTGTCGGTAGTGGTGACTAGCGCCGACTCGGCCTACTTATTAATTGACGGCGCAAGCACGGCCATAACCGCGGCCGCGGCTCAAACTGCTTTTGTCCTAAAAGTGGCTAAACCTGATTATACTATTTCCGGAAAAGTGACGGATGGCACAAATGTAATACAAGGCGCGTCGGTCTACGCTTATCGCACTGATGGCCCGGGCAACGCGCCGCCGGCCAACACTGATTCATCCGGCAATTATACTTTATATGTATCTAACGGCACCTGGAAAGTCGGTGTTTTCTTACCCCAATACGGTAATCTAACCGAACAAACCGTTACCATCAGCGGTTCTAACGCTTCTAACCAAAACTTCGCGCCTTCTTCAACCGGTACTTTTAGCGCAGTTTCTGGCAATGTTAAAGTAGACGGCAGTAACCGGCAAGGCGCGTTTGTCCGAATTAATGGCAATGGCACTTCCAACGAATCTATTACCGATGCGGATGGCAATTATAGTTTTAATGTGCCGCAAGGCAATGGTTATGTCATTAAATTAAATATTCCGGGCATGGGCGAGGTTGCAACTACAGATGCTTTTAATGTGGCTGGCCCTACAACTAAAGATTTCACTATTGGCGCCGCTAACACTATAACTGTCTTAACTTCAGGAACGGTCAGTAAGGCCTTAGTTGAATTAATGGATATTAACGGTATAGGCGGACGAGCGGAAATTACTAACGCCACCTCAACTACTTTAAGTTTGCCTAATGGCAGTTACCGCGTGCAGGTTAATATGCCCGGCATTATTCTGCCTTTAACCGCCATCGCCGGCACAACCGGTGATACTGTTTATGCTACTTCAACCGGCGTAGGCATAATCACGGTTAACGGTGCTGAAAGTCTAACCGTCACTCTGCCAACTCTGCGCACGGTTTCCGGAACGGTTAATGTGGCTGACGCTTGGGTGGAAATTATCAACACAACCAGCGGTGTTCACTTTGGGACTAAGACTTCCACGACTACGCCTTCAACCTTCAGCATGCAAGTAACTGATTCAGCCGTTGACTATATGATTAACGCCATGAAGCCGGGCTTTTTCCGCTCGCCGACGGCTTTGACGGTTAATGGCGCTAACCCGGATAGCCAAACCTTAACTATGGCGGCTTCTACTTTAGCGATTAGCGGCACTATTACCATCGGCGGATCAACCGGCGCGGCCAACGCTTTCGTCAGGGCGGAAAAACAAGGCGGCGGCTTTGCCGGCACGCAGGCGGACGCTAACGGCGTTTACAGCTTGCCGGTTGACGCCGGAACCTGGAAAGTTTATGCCGGCGCCGAAGGCTATGCGGAAACCGCTTATGCTTCCAATCCGATTGTCGTAGGCGCTGCTTCGGTTAGCGGTAAAAACATCAGTCTTTCCACGACCGTTTCCTTAAACGCGCCGAAGTCAAAACCGATTACGCCTTTTAACGGCGGCACTTTAGATGATCCGACAGCGGGCATTAAAATAACCATGCCGCCCAAAGCCTTAGGCCAAGACACCTCGGCCGGTAATATCCAAGCCAAAGAAACTAATAATGTGCGCCAAACTTCAACCGCTTCTCCGGTCGCCGGCAAAGCGCAGGAAATTAAAGCCACTGATTCAGACAACAATCCGATTAATTTGCTTGATAATTCCATCACCGTGGAAATGAGCTACAGTAATGCTGATTTAGCTACCACTAGATCAGCCACTGATACTTCAATAGACAGTAAAACGGAAGTGGATAAATTGCAGATGTCTTATTGGGATGAGACGACTTCTAACTGGGTATCCTTGCCGAGTACGATTACTTATTACAAAGCCGACGGCACAATTTTAGACAGTTCTGACGCGGAGCATACGCCGGCCGCTGATTTATCCAATGTAGCCACAACCACCATCGCCGCGGCCACGACCCACTTATCGCTTTATGCTCCAACTTCCGCCTCCGGCGGCAATCCGCCAGCTACTCCGACCGGTTTGTCGGCCAGCGCCCAAAGCACTTCGCAAATTAATTTAAGCTGGACCGCTGTTTCCGGCGCGACCAGTTATGATATTTACCGCAATACGGTTAACAGCGGCGACTTCGGCAGATTAGGGAGCGAGCCAACAGTTTCGTCCGGTTCAACTGTAAGTTATTCAGATACGGGTCTTTCGGTCGGCACGGCTTATTATTACAAGATCAGCGCCTTAAGCGGTGATGGCGAATCAGATTCTTCAAGCGTCGTGACGGCAACTACGGTAGCCGCGGCCAGCGCCAGCGGAGCCGTAATATCCCCCTCATCGGGCGGAGTGCAAACTGCATCACCGGCCACGCCGGCAACTCCGGCCACGCCAGCCACTCCGGCCAGAAGCCAAGCGCCGGCGGCTAATGAAACAACTGCCGCCACCCCCGCGCCAATTTCTGTCGCGCCAGTAGCAACTGCCCAGACATCAGCTGATAAAATTAAAAATATCGTAGCCGAAGCCGCCACTATTGCCGGACGCAGTGTGGAACAGGTCTTAGCGGCTGTTAGCGCCATGAAAGACGCTAAAGCTGAAACCGCGGCTGAAGCCAAATACACGGCTAAATTAGTCAGCGGCCTGAAGTCAGTCAGCGCCGCGGCCAAAGACGCCATCACCTATTTCGTGGCTTACGGCACCCCGACGACTAAAGTCTTAGGCGCGGGCGAACGGGCCGGCGTGGTCAGCTCTTATAAAAAAGCTTTCGGCAAAGTACCGGCGACTTCAGCAGAATGGTCTGACGCGATTAAAATCGGCAACGGCCGCTGGCCCAGTGTGACCAGCGCTACCGCGGAAACTCAAGCTACGGCTGAATTCAAGAAAGTCTACAAGCGCTCGCCTGACATGAAACAGGCCAATGACAACGCGGCCGTAACCGTCATTTCCTACGGTTTAAGACCGGCTAACCGTAATCTTGACAGCGAAAAAGCCGCCATCAAAAGCTTTAAAGCTGTTTACGGCCACGCGCCGGTATCGGCTCTAGCTTGGGATATCGTCAGGTCAATCGCCTATTCAGGAGCGAAGAGATAACAACCAGGACACTCGGTGTCCCCAAAAGACACCGAGTGTCCAAAATGAACGACAATCATTTATCAAGCCGAGTTTAAAAAGGTCGACCCTAAGGGGGTTAAGCTCATCATCCTTGATAAATTAATATATAAAAAATAACAATAATAAAAATTAATAACTACAAGGCCTTGATATTAATTTTTATTTAAACTAAATCAATTAAAGACTATGAAAAAAATAATTAAATCACGGCTGTTTCTCCAGGTGATTGTCGCCTCTATGGTTGCCACGCTGGCTACGGCCGGGATAGTTGGGGCGGCTACGACCATCGGTAACAATATTACTTCCGCTGGCACCAACACTCTGTATGGAGCGACCAATATCGGCGGCGCCGTTACCGCGACCAGCACCTTGAGCGTAACTGGCTTGGCCACTTTGCTTGGAGGAGCAACCACCACCTCCATAACTTTGTTGAATGGTGAAACAATTGACAACGCGGCCAACGGTTACATCAGTTTAATGGGTATTGCCTCAACCACTTCAATTTATTTAGCCAATGGAGAAACTATTACTAATGCTACGGACGGCACTATTAGTTTTGGCGCTGCAAACCTGACCACCACCGGCACCTTAACGGTTCTCACCGCTTCAACCACTGGCGCTGGCATCCTGAAGTCCGCCTTGATTCAATCCGACACCGGCGCCATCAACTTTAACGACGAGAGTCTGACCACCACCGGCCTTCTAACTTTCGGCAACGCTTCTTCAACCGGCACAACCGTAACCGGAGTTAAACTCAACGGCTTAACCGTTTACGGCGACGCCAATGTTACCGGCACCTTGACTGCCAATAGTATGACTTTTGCCGGCGGCTTGATAGATGCTACTAACGCTACCACCACTCTGCTGTCTGTCGGAGCGACTGACGCTGATGCCATATTGATTGCCGATGGCTCTATTACCGATACCGGCGGCATTAGTTTTGGCTCTACCGCCCTGACCACCACCGGCCTTCTGACTTTCGGCAACGCCTCTTCAACCGGCACAACCATAACCGGAGTTAAATTAAACGGCTTAACCGTTTATGGCGATGCCGAAGTTACCGGCACCTTGACAGCTAATAGCCTTACTTTTGCCGGCGGCTTGATAGACGCTACTAATGCCACCTCTACTTTGCTGTCTATCGGAGCGACCGACGCGACCGCCCTATTATTGGCCGACGGTTCAATCACTGATCCGAGCGGCTCAATCAGCTTTGGCAGCACTAATTTAGTGACTACCGGAACTTTGGATATGGGCAATGCTTCAACCACTTTGCTAACCGTAGGTTCAAGCGACGAGCTATTGCTGGCTCCGGGATCAATTACCGATACTTCCGGCGCCATCAGTTTTGGCAATGAAAATCTGACCACCACCGGCTTAATGGACTCTGCTAATGCCACCACAACCATTTTATCTGTCGGAGCAACTGATTCCGGGGCTTTACTGCTGGCCGACGGTTCAATCACTGATCCTACCGGCTCAATCAGCTTTGGCAGCACTAACCTGACCACCACCGGTAAAGTAACAGCAACCAACGCTTCCTCTACTTTAGCTACCTTTGGCGACGGCACCACAGTGGCCGGTTTAATGCATGGAGTCTGTGCTAATGTTACAGCCACTGTAAATGCCAGCACTACAGCGATATTTGATTGCGCTGTTACTGGAATGGATACTACCTGGAAAGTTTTTGTCACTCCGTATATCACCGATTTTAATATGATATTTTCCAGCGCCTCCACAACAGCAACAGGTTTTCAGATTGCGGTCTATAATACCGGAATTAATGGAGATACCACTTTAGACTCTCATAGCTGGTCCTGGATGGCGATTAAATAAAGCCACCCCGGTATAACGCCGGGGCAATAATTCAATTAAAAACATGAAAAAATTAATTGTAACAACTATTTTGGCTTTATTATTGGCGGTTCCGGTTATCGCGGCTACCTCTGACTTCTCGGCCACTACCGGCAATGTAACTGTTGATACGGTTACCGGCGACGGCGTTAATCAGACTTTATTGATATTTAGCGGCTCCAGCGCGGAAAGCTGGACTTTTTCCAGCGGCACTTTCACCGTAACCAACCCGGGAACTTTTAAGGTCGGCGCGGCCGACAGCGCGGTAAAAAGCATTAAAGTTAAAAATTCCGGCGGCATGGTAATCGCTTGCGCCAACAATACCACAGCCGGTACCAGCTATGTTACCCTGCCAACCGCTTCGGCCGCTTACACGGTTGTGCCTTCAACCACCACCAGCTGTACTACGCTCTGCTCCACGCAAACCGGCGCGGCTTCTTATTATGTTAACGACGGCACCTATACTTTGCCGACTTGCGGCGTGCTTACTTGCAGTTCTCCTTACGCCTTATCAGCCGCTTCGGCCAGCACCTCAACCACCTGTAACCCGCCCGGCGTAGCCAGCTCAACCGGCACATCTGGCAGCGCTTCAAGCTCGGCCACGCCAACGCCGACCACCACCACGACCCCAACTCCAACTACCACTACTATCCCAACGCCGACCACCACCACGACTACCGCGACTCCGGCCAGCACCGCGGCCAAAGCGGCCGAGCTGATAAAAACCATTGTGGCTGAAGCTGCTACCTTAATCAGCGCTAAACCAATGGTTCTGGCAGAAGCCATGGGTGTAAAAGTTGACGACGCGGCCGAAACCGCGGCTGAAGCCAAATACACGGCTAAATTAGTCAGCGGCCTGAAGTCAGTTACTGCCGCGGCCAAAGACGCCATCACCTATTTCGTGGCTTACGGCACCCCCACCACTAAGGTCCTGGGCGCGGGTGAAAGAGCCGGCGTGGTCAGCTCTTATAAAAAAGCTTTCGGCAAAGTACCGGCGACTTCAGCGGAATGGTCTGACGCGATTAAAATCGGCAATGGCCGCTGGCCCAGTGTGACCAGCGCGGCCGCGGAAACTAGCGCTACTACTGAATTTAAAAAAGTCTATAAGCGCGCGCCTGATATGAAACAGCCGAATGATAATGCCGCCGTAACCGTCATCGCTTATGGACTGCGGCCGGCTAATCGCAACCTTAACAGCGAGAAAGCCGCCATCAAGAGCTTTAAAGCTATTTACAAGCACGCGCCGGTTTCGGCTCTAGCTTGGGATATCGTCAGGTCAATCGCCTATTCAGGAGCGAAGAGATAAAAAGCCAATACAGATAACAAAAAACACCCCTACTAAAAAGGGGTGTTTTTTATTTATTCCATCAGTCCCCCTTCAAAAGGGGGATTAAGGGGGTTTTACATTTTACAAAACCGCTTCTTTGGCCGCTTTGGCAACTTTAAATTTAACCACAGTCTTGGCTTTAATCTGGATCTGTTCGCCGGTGGCCGGATTCCGGCCCATTCTGGCGGCGCGGTTAATTTTGACTAGCTTGCCCAGCCCCGGAAGCACAAATTCACCGTTCTTTTTAACCTCTTTTAAGGCTAAATTGGCCATTTTTTCCATAAAATTAGCCACATCCTTCTTGCTCATGCCGACTTCCGCCGCCATGGCATCCAAAAGTTGAGACTTAGTCATTTTTGACATAATTTTCTCATTTATGATTAATTAATTTATCTCTTTAAATATTATACACCATATTTAAAAAAAAGCCAATAAATACGGCTTTTTCCCAATTGGCACCGATTTTATATTGAAGTTCGGACAGAATTTAAAAAAAGGTTTTAAGCCAGCTTTTAAAAGCGTCCGCCCACGCTTTTAAAAGCAATAATTTCTTTGCGAGCAAAGCCCGACTTTAGGCGATTTCAAGTTTTTCCGCGGGCGAAAGCCCGCTCCGCACGTTCGTGCGGTTTGGCGGCAAATTCTTTTTTATTAGAAGCTAATGCTAAATATTAAATGCTGGCTGAGCTATAACACAATAATCCAAATCTTTTTTAATATCAACTTTTTTAAATATTTTCTCTGTTACCTTATTATCCTTTTTGGCCGTGCCATATTTAATATGGTATTCAATATTTCTCTCATCGCAAAAATCCACTACAGTATTAGCGCATTCATTATAAAATTCTTTATTATCTTGGAATTCTGAAACTTTTACATTATAATTCAATTTCCCAAAGACTATCTTGTCAACAAAATCCAGCTTATTTAAAATTTGCTCTAAGCTTTGTGGCACTAAGTTTGGCGTTGGATAAGGTTCCATGCTAACCCAAGTTTTTAGGCCTTTTTCGTGCAAATATTTTAATGATTCAATTCTTTTGTTGTATGGCGCCGCTCCGGGCTCAAATATATCTTTAAATTTTTTATCCAACGAAACTAAAGTTATGGCATATTCGTTGCTGATACTATATTTTTTCCTGTCAGCCAACTCTTTGGGAAATATTCCTTTGGTTAATACAGTACATCGTATGCCGTTACTATTCAATTTTTCAATTATTTTTAAAGTTAAAATTGAAATTTCCGGCTGATTAAACATAAAAGGATCAGTAGTAAAACAAAGGTGGACCACTTTTATTTTATTTTTCAACCTAGGTATTTCCTTGTCTAATATTTCTAAGGCATTACTGACAATTTTTGGCTTTATCCAATCTTTATAATCCTTAATAACTCCGCACCTTTTTTTCATCATCATGGCGTAGCAAGGAAATCGGCAGCCATGAGAGCAGCCTTCAACGTGATTTATGCAATAATCGGCATATTCAACGCCGCTTTTATATAACAAAGATTTTCTTTGAATTTTTTGCATGGGGATAATTTATAACTAATCACGTAATAATTATAACATTTTATTCTAATAAATAAAATATTTATTTCTAAAATTTTTAAGGCACATACTTAAAAATAGAAACTGCCTTTACTTTTTCTGCTATACAAAATTTTGTTGACTTGCTAATTTTATTGCCTAGTTGATCAAACGCCCGTACCTTGTCTCGTCTTATTAAATCTAGCAATACCAGCTTAGCATGTTTAGGTAAAAACTCTTCGATGATTGTAAATTTAATAATTTCGAGATTTGTCATTTGCCCCTTTTTTCTTATTTCCTCAGACAAATTTAATGAAAACTGTTTAAATTTAGGGGTGCCGCTTGTACCGAATAGAGTCCCTTGCCTCGAACCTTTAATATTAACTCCTTTACCATCTTCAGATTTTTTCAAAGCAATATTATTCATTAACATCATTCCATCCTGATTCTTTGTAATTAAAAAGAGGGAATTTTTTCTTGCGCCGCCATCGAGCAAAATCGGCCTGACAAAATCTAAACCTAATTCTTTCCGTAGTTTATTTTTTATTGATAATAAAAAATCATCAATATTCTCATAATCAAAAACACCCTCCTCCGTAAATTCTTCTAAAAATATCCTTGTTTTATGGTCCTTCTTTAAATTTTTATCACTCGCAAATCTATAAGCATGGAAAGCTGGTAAAAACAGTAAAATTTCCGTATTTTTTAAAGACATAATTTCCATTAAATGTTTCATTTTAACATCTGAATATGTAAAAGGATCAAGAAAAAAGAATTTTGGTGTTATTTTTTCTTTTAATTGTTTTAACACAAGCGGTAAAATATCCTCAAAATTTTTATTTTTAATGGGGTAAATATTTATATTTTCACTTACCGCAACGTTTTTTAATTCAACCTCTAAATTATCGATATTACCCTTATCTTTATCATTAAATAAAATATATATTTGAGCATTATTTTTTAATTGAGGTATGGCTAAAACATATTTTGCCCTATCAATAAGAACCAAGGGGCTGCCTAGGTTATTACCATTTTTTCCTGCTCCACAAAATAAGTCGGTAATAAAACATTTTTTAAAACCCATTAATAATTTTATCAAATAAATCTCAATATAATTTTGATAAAATTCAATTTTTGCAGCAGTTAAATTTTTCTGTTCATTATAAAATTCATTCATATATAAACATTATACACGAACAAAAAACGAAAGTCAAATAATTAATAAATTTCATTAAAGTATTTAATTTCGGAGAATCTATCGTATTCGAGTGAGATAGAGCTTACATAAAAGACGGAAAATAATTTATTGCCAAAGACATCTTCATAAATAATACATTGGTAATCTTGTTTTTTTCTTTCTAGATATTCAACTAGACATTTAACTGATTCTATTTTTTTAGTTAATCCATCTCGGTTTATATTAACTAAGCTATCTGGATTAATTTCTTTTTCTTTGCCAACCGGCATAGCCCCAATAATATATCCATCGTTTAAGATTTTATAACATTCTCCATTTTTTAATATTATAAAAATATTAAAAGCCATATTAGGTGATTCGTTAAAAATAACATACCAATGCAATGGATTGATTCTAAATCCTAAATATGGTTGTTTGCTTAATTTATTTTGCCGTTGAGTTTCTTTTCTTAATTTTATATTTTCCGATACTGTATAGCCTATTAAAATTAAATTTAATAACGTCAATAAAAAACTCCACTCTATATTAAATAGTTTTTTTAAAACATCGTATATTTGATATAATGAAAATATCATTTGCTAATTAATTAATATCAATTTTTCTAATGTCGTCATTTTTAATCCCTAAGCCTAAGTCCCTCATAATTTTATAAGCCTCATCGCCGTTTTTTAGATAATGGGCGACACCGTTAAAATCTATATAATAAGCCTCTCCATTCGCCTCAATTTGTAAAAATATTTTTCCACTGTGCTTCTTGGCGTAATTTTTCTCTGCCCATATTTTGCCCAAATCTTTATTATTGATACCGACACCCAGATTTCTCATTACTTTATAAGCTTCATTTCCGTTAGCCATATAATACCTTTTATTGTTTTTCGGATTAATATACCATGCTTCTCCATGACCCTCAATCTGCAAAAGAATTTTACCTTTTAATTTTTCAGATAATTTTTTATCAATTGCCTTCAACAATCCTTTTTCCTCCAGTAGAAAGCCATCATCGTTTGACACTTCTTTTATATCGGACCCCGTAGGAGTGGTAACTGTGTTAGAATAATCATATATTACTGAAAAATTTACTGATTTTTTTCTGCAATAATCATTAGTTGTAATAAATACATAATCACCAATTTTTAAATTTCTAATATTTAATTTGATATTGGTAGCGTCTAATATTGTCATATAGGGCGATGCGTTTGATAATGAACTGCCATCTTTGGTTTGTATATGAAAAATTATATCACTTCTAAAATAAGAGCCGTAAATAAAGATTTCCCCGGAGTTATTATCAAGAGATAAACTATCTATCGTACATTGTCTATCAAATGTTATATTATTATCCATTATTTTAGCTACATCTAGTTGCTTTTGATATTTAAATTTATCTATAATCTCCCAATTTTTTTTCTGCGGGTAAAGTGCCTTATACAAAGCAACTGCGCCCGAGACAAACGGAGCAGAAAATGATGTGCCATCAACAAAGCCATAATAATATCCATCATCATAAATAGGTACCACGGTTGAAATAATGTGAATACCGGGCGCAACGACATCAACTGCACTTCCATAATTACTCCACGGCGCGTTCAATGCGCCAACCCCCAAGACCATATTAATGTTGTTTACATCATTGCTTACAGGGGACGCTGGCATGATGTCTAAATTTTGTCCTCTAGACGAAGCGCTCTCAACATCACCATTGCCCGCAGAAGCAACTATAACAACATTATGATTATAGGCGTAATTAATTACATTATTATAATCATCTTTATAGCCTAAATATCCATGCGTTCCTAAACTTAAATTTATGACATTTGCCCCATGGTCTGTAGCATATTTAATTGCATTAATTACCGCATCCTGATTACACCCCGAGTTATTACAAGCAATTAACGGCATAATTTTAGCGCCAGAGGCGACGCCCACTATCCCTTGACTATTGTCAATCGCAGCTATAATACCAGCCACAGAAGTTCCATGGCTACCCTTTGTTTCCATGTCATTATTATTATCTAAAAAATTCCAGCCATAATAATCATCAATATAACCATTATGATCGTCATCAGTTTTGTTATTAGATATTTCGCCAGGATTAACCCAAATGTTTTGAGACAAGTCAGGATGACTAATCCAAACCCCCTCATCAATAACGGCTACAATTATTCCGCTACCTTGACTTTGGACATTACCCCATAAACCTATCTCATTAAACTTTTGATATTTAAAATTAGGATTGCTGTCCCAATTGCCAGCTTGCGTAGTGGTAAAAAACAATAACATAAATAAAAAAATCAATGATTTTACAAATTTTTTTGTCATAAGTTTAATAAATTATTTATTACAATTTAAAGCTTTTCTCCAGCCGGCGACAGTAGCTTCTTTTTCGCCACAGAACCATTTTTCGCCTGCGGCCTTATCTATGTTTGTTTCTTTATAAAGCGGGCAGTCAACAGTATGATATATTTTTTCTCCATTGGCATTAATATTTCCTTTTATATTGCACCCAAAATTAAAACCTTGATATATATAAAAGACCGCTATAACCGAAATTAATAAAATCCCCAATGAAATAAATATTTTTTTGTAATTTTTCATATTTATAGCTTTATTATACGGCTTGGGCTGTAATAAATCCGTATTACGGTTGTTTTTATCTAAAATTAGGGCATCTTTATTTCCTATTCTTTGTGTTATACCATCAATTAAATAGATTTTATTCTCATACTTAATTATATTTTTACCAATTATAGTATTTATTTTATAGCGATATTGCCTTATATGATCTTCGTCATAATCTTTAGCCCGATCTAGGGCATCGCTAATATCGGTAATAGTAGACGGACCATGCTCGCATAAAAAAACGAGCACTCTAAAAGAGTTGCCCGTTATTTTAAGCTCTTTGTTATTTTCGTCAAATACTTTTCTTAACGAAGTATCTAAAATAAAATATTTATTTTGATAAATCATAAAACTTTATTTTTTTCTACTTTTATAAATCCAGTAACCTACTCCGCCTATAGCAAATAACCATATATATTGGATTGAATTGTCTTTATTTTCCTCATCTTTTATATTATCTTTAATCACCGGCACTTTATAATCAGGCGCCGGAGCAGTATATCCCGGCTGACCATTTTCACCTTTGCTGCTCCTTATTGGCTCTACCGGTTGTGGCGCACTGGTTTTAGCGCGATGACAGTGATATTCTCCGCTACTCAAACCCCATGAAGCGCAATTACTGACCATTAACACTTAAGTTAATACATAAGCCTTTTTAAGAAAGTTCTTTAACAGCTGTTTATCTTTTTTAATTCGCCTGACCGATTTTCTGACCATGCCTTTAAGGTGTTTCAGCCCCTGCGGCGGAATTTGGGCC
>JAUSGE010000012.1 GCA_030649205.1 bacterium | reverse complement strand
AAGGATTCCCTCCGGAAGAATTAATTCCAAAATTGATTTTTCAATTGTCATAATGATAATCGTTAGCTTAATTATGATTATCATTATACCCGTGTCAACTTAAATTTTCCAGCTTAGTCCAGCAATATTCTGTATGACCCCTTTTTAGATAGCCTTACGGCTTCCGAAATGACAAAAAAGATAGGTTATTAGCAAAATTGAAACGGGGTCTGTTGGAAAAATTTTTTAACAAAAAAGGCCGCAAAAGCGCGGCGAGGAGGAAAAATGAAAAAATTTTTATTTTTAGAAGGGGGAACGTTGGATTCCCTCGTGGAGTTTGACGAAGTTGTCAGGGCATCGGCCGTATTATGGGCTGACGCCCTGACGGAAAAAGAAAAAATGGTTTTAGAATTTGTATCCTGGCCATCCAAGTACAAAAGGATGGCCATAGATTCTTTTGAGACCACTTGCGTTGGCAACGCGCTCCTTCAGGAGTGCGTTGATAATGTAGAGGTAGCGTGGGAACGCTGGTGGAGTGTCTGGCCGAAGGCCTTCACCCAAAGATGGAGTTATCGCTTCCTGCAATACGGCGGGGCGTTTTGAGCACAAGTGGTTCAGACAGATTCGGGGCTCTCCTCCGGGAAGCCCCACGTTCTTTCTAAAATTGGGTTCAAACGCAAAGAGGAATGTTGACCACATTCCTCTTTTTCTTTTTAAAAATAAGGCGGAAATAAAAAATGTCCGGCAAAAACTGCCGGGCATTTTATTTTTTTCGTCTGATGTTTAACACACCCCTTAATCCCCTCTCAAGAGGGGAATTATTATAGTTTTTCCAACAGCGCCAATGTTTCCCGGGCGCATTTTTTCAGGCTGAAATTTTTTGTCCGCTCCCGGCCGCGTGCGATCAGGCCGGCGGCCAGGTTTTTGTCCAGCAAAACGCGCGCCATTTTTTCCGCCATGTCATTATTATCATGAGGATTAAAAAACATGGCCGCGTCCCCGGCCACCTCGGTTAAAGCCGGGATATTGGAAGCCACGATGGGCGCGCCGCAAGCCATGGCTTCAAGCAAAGGTATGCCAAAGCCTTCATAAAGCGAGGGGAAAACAAACAGCGAGGCGCCGTTATACAAATAAGGCAGATCCTCCTCCGGCACCCAGCCGGTGATGATAACTTCATTATTCAAATCAAATTCTTCAATCATGTACTTAACCTCATCAAACCCCAAACCCGCGTTACCAACCAAAACCAGCCTATGCTTTAGGCTTTTATTTCTTTCTCTCATCAGGGAAAAAGCGTGAATCAGCCGAGCCGTATTTTTTTTCTTTTCCAGGCGCCCGACATAAAAAATGTATGGCGCTGAAACTCCGTATTTGCCCAAAACCTGGCTTATCCGCCGCCGATCAGCAATTGGCTGATAGTTATAATTATCAAAACCGTTATGAATTACCGAAATTTTTGCCTGCTCGGCGCCGTAAACCTCCAGCATTTCCCGCTTGGTAAATTCGGACACCGCGATGATTTTTTTCGCGTTCTTAAGCGCGTATCTGGCAGACCAGCTATGGTAGCCCAAAATATTAGAGCTGAATTTCCCCCGCGTTAAAAGCTTGGCCGCTGTGTCAATGGTCTTGCCTTTCAGCCCGCCCGCGGGTCCGATTTGATCCGAACTGTATAGCTCCCGCTCCCGTTCAAAGCCGATATCATGAATGGTAACCACCGACTTTTTAGGATGAATCACGGGCAAAGTATGCGCCGGCACAAACAGCCTGTCCGGCGGATGAAACAGCATTTCCCAGGACAGGCGCATTTGCGTCCAAAAATTAGGCAAGAGCCAGTTTAAAATTTTGACTTTAAAATTTGCATGGCCGCTAATCGCGCCGGCCAACTCTTCGGTTAACGGCCGGTCGCAATACAAAACATATTGATTGGCTGAATCAAGCTTGGCTAATTCCTTAATCAGGTGGAATGAGTACCATTCGGTTCCGCCTCTGAATTTTCTGTTGGCGCGCGAAGCGTCAAGACCTATAGTCATAATTTTCAATTTCTAATTTCTAATTTCTAAACAATGCTTAAATTTCTCAATTTTTAAATTGAAAATTAATTTATTGAAAATTGTTTGAAAATTGAAAATTGAAAATTGAAAATTTTTTATTTATTTTGAAGCGAATATTGACCGTTTGTAAGAATCTAAATTCTCCAGCGCGATCCCCGTGCCCTTAACCACGCACAGCAGGGCATCGTCGGCCACGTAAGCCGGAACATCAGTGGTGCGGGACAGCAATTGGTCAATGTTGCGCAGCAGCGAACTGCCGCCGGATAACACCATGCCTTTATCCATAATATCCGCGGCCAATTCCGGCGGCGTGTCCTGCAGAACCCGCTTGGCCGCGTTGATAATCGCTTCCAGCTCGTTTTGCAAAGCTTCGGTTACATCATCGGAATTGACGATGATGCTTCGGGGCAGGCCGGTAATCATGTCGCGGCCGCGTATTTCCATGGTTAATTTATCCTCCAGGTACAAAGCGCTGCCGATGTTAATTTTAATTTCTTCGGCCGTTCTTTCGCCAATAGCCAGATTGTATTTGCGCCTGATAAATTCCTGAATGGCCGCGTCAAATTTATTGCCGCCGATCCTGACCGAAGTGGAAGTTACCACGCCGCCCAGGGAAATAACCGCCATTTCGGCCGTGCCGCCGCCGATATCAATAATCATGTGGCCGGAAGCCGAGCCAATCGGTATGTCGGCGCCAATCGCCGCGGCAATCGGCTCCTTAATAATATAAGCCGCCCGAGCGCCGGCCGCGATCGTCGCGTCAATCACGGCGCGCCGTTCGGTTGAAGTAATGCCGGCCGGCACCGCCACCATGACTTCGGGACGGAATAATCTCATGCCGCCCAGCGCTTTATTGATAAAATACCGGAGCATGGCTTCGGTGGTATGATAGTCGGCGATCACGCCGTCTTTCAGCGGCTTAATCGCCACAATCGTATCCGGAGTCCGCCCCAGCATGTCTTTGGCTTCGTTGCCCACGGCTAAGATCTTTTTATCAATCAAAGATATCGCCACTACGCTGGGCTCATTGATAATAATCCCCCGCTTGGGCAGATGGACTAAAGTATAAGTTGTGCCTAAATCTATGCCGATGCGCTTGATGAACATAAAATATTAAAAAATTCTAAATCCTAATATCTAAACTCTGAATAAATTCTAAATTCAAATGTTCCAAACGAAATACAGGTGCATTTGTTTTGAATTTAGAATTTGGAGCATTGGAATTTGTTTAGGATTTAGATATTAGAATTTTATTTCAAAGCTTCTATCTATGCCCAAATCCCCTTCCCATCGCAATCTGTCCGGGCTGATTTTCTGCATTGACAGGCTATTCGGGCTATATGATTTTATATCATGGGCAAAGTTTAAGTCAACCTTAACTTGCCCGATTTCCTTGCCCGCTTGTTTTTGCAGATACAGGCTGTAGCCGCCGGCTGAAAAAATTGAGACCGGCAGCTTATACTTTACGGTCAGCCGGTTGATTTTACCCGGGGCAACCGTCAAATAAAAACCAAACCAAGTTTTGCCCGCCTCGCGGCCGCTGTCAATTTGCCCGGGCGCGTACCCGCTGATGCCGATCAGCTCACTGCCTAAAGGAACAAAAATTCTGGTATAGCTTTTATAGGCGGTGGTTTTCCAATCTTCACGGCCGTTATTCGCGTAGCTTAATGCCAGCCGGGAAAATAATCCGTTGCTTCCCTGGACTACTTCGTATTCCAGACCGCGGCTCATTACCGCGTCGGTTTTCAAGGCGCCTAAATTGGCGTCAACCGCCATTAGATAATCGCCGCTATAATTTTTAATTTCACCGGCCCAGCCGCTGTCCACCGCGATTTTTTCCAGTTGCGGATCCGTAAAGTACAGCTGTAAGTCTTTGCTGAGCAGGCTAGCGGATAGCGCCTCCATGATTAGCGGCAGCTGGCCGGCGGACAAGGCAAAAATTTTTTTCTTCAGCTCTTTGGCGATTTCTCCGATCACTTGTTTTCTCTGCCAGGAAGAGACTCCCAGCCGCTGATAGCCCTTTTCCACGCGATATTGCAATAGGTCCTGAAAATTGAATTTGTCATAGGTCTGGCCTTCAATTACCAGCGGTCCGGTTACCGCTAAAAAATCAGTAATCAGCTTGGGCGTCAGAGCGACGACGCCGTTAAACCCGCTGATTTTTCGCGCCTGGGGATTTAAGCCGCTTTCGGTTTGATAAAACCATTCAATCCGCCGCGCCGAGGCGGGCCAATCCGGCGACCAATTAGCGTCGCGCAGATACCATTTGCTGTTTAAATATTTTTTTATGGGCGGCGGCGGCTCAATGTTCATTCGGCTTTGCGCCGGCATGTCCAAATGATAAATATCGTCAGTATAAAAATCGGTAATGTCGCCGTCCTTGGTTTGCAAAATGCCATAGGTTCCCAGAAAGCCTCCGCTGGGCCGCAATTCATCATTATTTTCCAGCATCACCAAAAAGGCGGCTTGATCCGGATAGCCGGCCAGCGCCGGAATCAATTGCGCCAGCGGCACGGCTTGAGCCAAGATTGATCTGGCCTGGCTGATTTGCTGATCAACCTGCTTCAGCCTGGACCTAAAGGGCGCGAGCCAGCCCCGCGCCTTGATTTGGCTTAAATTCATCCAAGCCAGATCCAAATTAGCTTTTACTCCGTTTAATTCTGGGGCGGACTGAAATATTTTGCTTAAAATTTTTCTTTTCTCCTCCGGGCTTAAATTTGAAAAATTCAATTTTTTGCCAGCGGAGCGCAGGGCCTGCAAATTTTGGCCGAAAGCCGCGGAGCCGCTGACCGCGCCGCTTAAAAATCTCGCGCCGGCCAGCAGGCTTTCAGCCTCGTTAAGCTGGCTTAAAGCCCAGGGAAAATTATTAATTAAATAATTTTTTTTAAATCGGTTTAGCTCCGCCAGAGACGAGCTGAAATCATCGGCCGCGGCCCGGGAGGCAATCGCGGCCGCGGCAAAATCATTTTTTTTGCTCAAATTTACGGCCTGCTCTAAATTATCTTTGCCGGCCGCGGCCTGATCATAAATTTTTTTTAAGGCAAAAATTTGCGCGGACAGAAGCGCCAGCAGCAATGCCAGCAATATGCCGCCGGCCAGAGCCCCTGATTTTAATATTTTAAAAACGCGCCTGATCCTCCGGCGCCGCTTTATCAAAGGAATTCGGCCGATCAGGCTGTCGGCCGGCCGATACAGTTTGGAAAAATTTATGTGTTTTGACCTTGAAAGATGAAACATAAATTATGATTCAGCGCGAGCGATAATTTTTTTAAATTTAGCCACAAAATCATCAAGATTGATGTCGGTTTTTATCAGATAAAAATCAGCTCCCAGTTTTTCCGCCCGCTCCCTTGAATCGCGATCGCTTAAATTGGTAAAAACAAAAACCATAATGCCTGATGTTTCCTGATTAGCTTTTATTTCCGATAATAAATTAAAACCATCAATTTTTGGCAGGATCAGGTCTAAAATAATGTAATCCGGCTTAAAAGTTTTGATTTTTTCCATGGGTTCGGCCTGATTCACGCCCTGATCAGCCGCGGTGATAAAGCCCGCGACTCTGAATTTAGCCTGCAATCCGTAAAGCAGATTAGCGTCATCTTCAATGATTAAAATTTTTTTTGTCATATATATTATTATACAGATTTAGACACTCGGTGTCCAATGGACACCGAGTGTCTTTTTGCGCTCACTCATATCTTAAGGCCTCAATCGGGTCAAGTTTAGCCGCGGTTCTGGCCGGCAAAACGCCAAAGCCGATGCCGATGGCGGCGGACACGCCGAAAGCCAGGATAATGGCGTAGGGCGGCACGGTAAAAGCCCAGCTTAAATTGCCGGCGGCGGCGATTACGGCCACCAGCCAGCCTAAAAACGAACCCAGGGCGATGCCGATCGCGCCGCCCAGCAAGGTTACTAAAATAGATTCAATTAAAAATTCATTTAAAATATCGGCCGATTTGGCGCCCACGGCTTTTTTTAAGCCGATTTCCGCCGTACGCTCGGTTACGGCTACATACATAATATTCATAATGCCCACGCCGCCCACTACCAGAGAAATAGCGGCGATAGCGATCAGCAAAATAGTTATGCCGTTAAAAATCGTATTAAATGTATCTAGGGCCTGGGCTTGGGTTTGTACGACAAAATCATCTTTGGCCGGATCGCTTATTTTATGGCGGCGGCGCAAAATCGCGCGCGCGTCATCGGCCGTGGCCTCGCCCAGCTTAATATCCTTGAGTTCAATTATCATGGCCACCAGATAATCAATGCCCAGAATTTTTTTTTGCGCCGTGTTAAGCGGAATGAAAATCGCGTCGTCCTCCCCGCCGCCCAGGCTGGCGCGCGGATTATAAACTCCGATTGCTTGAAAATTCAAATTGCCCAGCCGAAACATTTTTCCCTCCGGGCTGTCAGCGCCGAATAAATCAGCGGCCAAATTGCTTCCCATGACAGCAACTTGAGCCGCGCCCGCTTCCTCGGCCTGGCTGAAAAATCTGCCTTGTTTTAGCGTGCCTTTGTCAATATCAAAACGATCGGCTGACGCGCCGTAGAACATGATGTTCTTAGCCGTGTCGCGGTAGCTGGCCACTTTTTGGCCCACCACCAGGCCATAGCCGTTAATTACGTTAGGCAAGCGCTTGATTTCTTCCAGATCGCGGTTTTTTAAAGTAGTGATCGCCACGGTTGAACCGGCTCGGCTGGTATCCGCGCTGAAGGCGCCCGCGTTGCGGTTTTTTGTGGTCGGGGGCACCCTGGTTTCAGCGAACAGCGTATTAGAGCCGAAAGCTTGCACCTGTGAATTGATCAAATAGCGAAAGCCTTCGCCCGCCGACAAAACCAACACCACGGTGGCGATGCCGATAATAATGCCCAGCGTGGTCAGCGCGGTACGGACCGGATTGGACGTTAGAGTCTTGATGGATTGCTTAAAGGCAGTCAGCATAATTTTATATTATTTCTACCCTGCTTTAGCAGGCTGTTTCAAGTAAGCCGTTTAAAATAAATGCTGGCTGAAGCCAGGCAGAAAAATAATTTTTACTCATACCTAAGCGCGTCAATCGGATTCAGCCTGGCGGCTTTAAGCGCCGGATACAAGCCGAAAATAATGCCGGTCAAAATGGAAACGCCAATCGCCAAACCAACTGAAGCCGGAGAAACGACAAACGCCCAGTCATAGCCTAAATATACCATTAATAAATAGATCAAATAAGAAATCAGCGCGCCCAAAGCGATGCCGATCAGGCCGCCGATTAAAGTCAGCAGTCCGGCTTCAAATAAAAATTGCTTAAGAATGGCCGCCTGGCCGGCGCCGACTGCTTTGCGCAAGCCGATTTCGCGCGTTCGTTCCGCCACCGTAACCAGCATTATATTTAAAATGCCAATGCCTCCCACCACTAGAGCGATCGCTGCCATGGCGGTTAGAAATAAGCTTAAGGCGCTGGTGATAGTGGTCAAAATACTGATGGCGTCGGCGATATTGCGCACCGTAAAGTCGGCATCCGCTTCGCGCTTGACGCGATGCTGTGAATTCAGCACCGAAGTAACGTCGCTCACGGTTTGCCGCACCTGGTCCGAGCTGTCAACTTTAAGATTGATCGCCTGAAGATAATGGATGCCCAAAAGCCGTTCCTGCCCCAGCTGGAGCGGCAAAAAAATCTGGTCATCCTGGTCTTGAAAAAAAATACTGCCGCGCGGCGAGATAACCCCGACGACGCGCAAGGGCAAGCCGGCCGATTCGCCCGATGCAGCGCTTCTAACTTTAATAATTTGCCCGATCGGATCCGCGTCCGCGCCGCCGAATAATTCATCGGCTACGCTTGACCCTAAAACCGCCACGCTGGCGTCTCCCAGATCCTCTTGCTGGTCAAAAAATCTGCCCTGCCTCATGGTGAAATTTATCACGGCCGGATAATTATAATCAGTTCCCCAAAAATTAGTATCCACGGATTTACCGCCCCAAATTACGGCCGCGCCGCCGCGCACATTGGCGTTGACCGCGGCCGCGTGCGGCACCTTGCCGGTGTCGCGCAAAGCCGAGGCGTCAGCGTTGGTCAGCGTCGTCACTACGATGCCGAATAACTGCGCCGGCGGCCCCTTTTCATTGCTTTTGCCCGGCTGAATGCTTAACAAATTAGAACCCAGTCTGGTAATTTGCCCTAAAATCAGGCTTTGCGCGCCCGCTCCCAAGGCAATGATAACAATCACGCCGGCCACGCCGATGACTATGCCCAAAATTGTTAAAAAAGAGCGGCCTTTTCTCGCCGTTAAGGTTCTAAAAACTAATTTGATGGTGGAAAAAAAATTCATTATTGCTAATTCGGCTGCCCGCCGTTAACAGTTCATTATTTTACTAATTCATCACTGTCCGCTATGGTTCTCTGCCGCACAGATTCATCAGAAATAATGCGGCCATCTTTGACGCGGATAATCCGCTTGGCGTGATTAGCTGTATCGGTTTCATGAGTGACTAAAATAATCACCCGGCCTTGATCGTTCAGCTTCTGCAAAATGCGCATAATGGTGTTGCCGCTTTTAGAGTCAAGATTGCCGGTCGGCTCGTCCGCGAAGATCACGGCTGGTCCGTTGACCAAGGCGCGGGCAATGGCCACGCGCTGTTTTTCGCCGCCGGAAATTTGATTGCTATAATAATCCAGCCGATGCGTTAAGCCGACGTCCGCCAGCGCCTGCCTGGCCAGCTGGTCATGATTTTTTTTCTTGGAATAAAGCAAGGGCAATTTAACGTTGTCCAGCACCGTAGTTCTGGCCAGCAGGTTAAACGATTGAAAAACAAAGCCAACGCGCTCGTTTCTTAATTCGGCCAGATATTGGTCGGAAAATTTTTTGGTGTCCTGCCCTTCAAATTCATAAAGGCCGCGGCTGGCGCGGTCTAAAAAGCCTAAAATATGCATTAAGGTTGATTTGCCGGATCCTGACGGACCCATAATGGCCAGAAATTCTCCCGGGCTAACATCAAAACTCACGCCGCGCAAAACCGGCGTGATTAAATCTTCATTAACATAATCCTTTTCCAAATTTTCCACTCTAATAATATTCATGATTATTTCTACATTTCTTTCCACCCGGCTTTAGCCGGCGTTAAGTATTCTTTCCACCCGGCTATTATTTCTGCCCGGCTTTAGCCGGCGTTAGGTAACTCTGGCTAAAGCCAGGCAGAAAAAGTAATAAACTCTGGCTAAAGCCAGTCGGAAAATTAATTCAAATTCATTGTTTAATATAAACGACAATTTCCTGCCCTTCTTTAAGCCCGGAAATTATTTCCGTCAGCCCGCCGTCAGCGGCCAAGCCGGTTCGCACCTCTGCCTCATGGTAGGTTTTTTTAAGCGGATCATCAATTAAGCGAACAGATTGCTTCCCGCTTTGATTAATAATGGCGCGCGACGGCACGGCCAAAACGCCATTTTTTTCAGCTGTCAAAATTATCAAGTTAGCAGTCATGCCCGGCTTAATTTCCCCTACCTTGGCCAGGCTAGCGGTAATTTTAAAATTTACCACGCCGGAAATTACGGTTGAGGCCGGGTTAATTGTTCGCACGGCCGCCGTAAAATGGCGTTCAGGTCCTAAGGCGTCAAAAGTAACATCAACGCTTTGTCCGGGCTTGACCGCGGCAACATTGGCTTCGCTGATATCCGCCTCTAAATGCAAATTATTCACGTCTTGGAGCACAATCACCTCTTTTTGCGCCGCGGCCAGCTCGCCAGACTTAATATCAACCGATGTAATAGTGCCATCGGCCGGAGCCGAGAGCGTGGCATCAGCAATGGCTGATTGAGCCGACGCCACCTGTCCTTGGGCGGAAAGAATGTCTGCTTTGGCCGCGTCAATATCAGACGGCCGGGCTTTGGCTTTTAGCTGAAGCAATAACGCCTCGGCCTGCTCCCAAGCGGCTTTCGCGCTGTTAATTTGGCCTTGAATGGAATTAATTTGCTGGCTGGCTGATAATTCTTCATTAGTTAAACTATTGGCTGCCGCGGTAATAGCGTCAGTCAGGGCTTGGCGGGATGATTTTATGGAGGAAATGCCGGAATTTTCGTCAACTAGGGCGGTATTAATATCCGCTTTATACGTATCAAGCCGGGATTGGCTGAATTTAGCGCCGGCAATTGAATTTGACAGAGCTAAAAAACAATAGTTTAAAGCCCGGATATTTTGATTTAAAACATCAATGGCATCGTTAATTGACCGGTCCAAATTGGCATCGCTTTTGGATATTTGCGCCGCGGCCAAGCTATCGTCGGCTAAATCCAGCAACGGCTGAACCTTGAGCTTAGCGCCAATAAAATTATTTAAAGCCGCGGAATTGCCGGAGCTGAAAGTATCCTTTAAATCACTATCATTCAGTATTTGGCTTTCCGTATCCAAATTTGTTTTAACCAGGATTAATTGCTTGGCAATCGTTACCGCGATGGCCGACCGTTTATTGTCAGCCGAGGCGCTTAATGACAGCAAATCATCCAGGGCGCTTCGCGCTTGGCTGATAGAGGCGCCGGTAGTTTGCCTGGCGGCGGCCAATTGCGATAGATAATTGTTATAAAAAACTTGCGCGGCCGCCACGGCTTTTTCCTGCACCTTGATTTGCTCAGCCGAGGAACCGGCCGCAACCTTATTATAATTGGCCTGCGCCTGCGCCAAAGCGCCGCGCGCCGAAGTCAAACTGGCCAGCAGACTGTCTTGATCCAGGACGGCTAGCGTTTGGCCGGCCTTAACCTGATCGCCTTCTTTTACTTTAAGGTATTTTACTACCCCGCCGGCCTGGAAGCTCAAG
>JAUSGE010000004.1 GCA_030649205.1 bacterium | reverse complement strand
CCGAAGCCAAACAAATAGTTAATTTAACCAATTTTATTAATCTAGGCACTGACAGCACTAAGATACTGGGCACCGGAGAAAGGCAAGGAGTAATTAACAGTTTTACCTCGGCCTTTGGCAAACCCCCGCAAACAGAGATTGACTGGTCTGACATCATTAAAATCGCCAACGGCCACTGGCCCAGCCAGAGAGACAAGAAAACCGAAACCAACGCTGAATCGGCCTTTAGAAAAATCTATCAGCGAACTGCTAACCGGAATAATCCTAACGATGACGCGGCCGTGACCGTTATTTCCTATGGCTTAAGGCCAATCAATCGCAATCTGGCGAGTGAGAAAAACGCCATCAAATCATTTAAATCCATCTATGGCTATCTGCCCAAATCCACCACAGCCTGGGATATTGTCAGGGGGATTGCGTATAGCGGGGCGAGGAGATAGAGAATTCCGGATTCCCGCCTGCGCGGGAATGACAAAGAGAAACAAGGCCGGAATGACAAGATTAATAAGACGCTGGACGTCTTTTTTTATTTAAGTTGATTTATTAGTTTTAGTGTGATGTAATATTAATATGGAACGACCAATAAAAAAAGCCAAATTCATGATTATTGACGGCAACGCGCTGATTCATAGGAGTTTTCACGCTTTGCCGCCACTGACCACCAAAAGCGGCGAGATGGTAAACGCGGTTTATGGCTTTACGTCTGTTTTAATTAAGGCTTTGCGCGAGTTCAAGCCAGAATACGCGGCCTTAACTTTGGATCGCAAAGAAAAAACTTTCCGGCACGAGCAATACGCCGATTATAAAGCCACGCGGGTTAAAGCGCCGGACGAACTCTACGCCCAGATTCCGCGGGTTAAAGAAATCGCCCAGGCGCTTAATATTCCGATTTTTGAATTGGCCGGTTTTGAGGCCGACGATCTAATTGGCACGCTGGCAAACAAGGTTGGCGATGCGGTGGAAAAAATTATCGTCACCGGGGACATGGATACGCTTCAACTGGTCAACGATCACACCAAGGTTTTTACCATGAAGCGCGGACTGACCGACTCGGTGCTTTATGACGCAAAAGCGGTTAAGCAAAGATACGGCCTGGGGCCGGAACAGATGATAGATTTTAAAGCTTTGCGCGGCGATCCGTCCGACAATATTCCCGGAGTTAAAGGGATCGGCGAAAAGACGGCCGCCGAGTTGCTGCAGAATTTTAAAACTTTGGACGGGGTTTATGAGAATATAACTTCTAAAAAAATAAAAGACCGGACGCGCGAGTTGTTGCTTGAATATAAAAAAGACGCAATAATGAGCAAAGAATTGGCGACCATAAAACTTGACGCGAAAATAGATTTTGCCTTGGAGCAAGCGCGTTTTGGCAATTTTGATCAGGCCAAAGCGGTCAAACTGTTTAATGAGCTGGAATTTCGTACCCTATTGCCGCGGCTCAACGGACTTAAACAAAACGTGAAAAAACAGCTGGAAAAGACAGGCAACTACGAGGACGAAGATAAATTTAAAAGAGATTTGGAGTTGTTTGATTATGAGTTGATTGACGATGACAAAAAATTTAATAAATTTTTTAAATTATTAGCCAAGCAAAAGGAATTTACTTTTGACACGGAAACCGGCAACCTTAATCCGCTAAACGCCGACCTTCTGGGCATAAGTTTTAGCTGGAAGCAAGGAGAGGCGTATTATATAAATTTTCAATTTTCAATTTTCAATTTTCAATTAAAAAATGCTGATTTATTCAACTACAAGCAAAAAAAAGTTGAAAGCAGTCCAAATAATAAATGGCTGGAAAAGCTAAAGCCGATATTTGAGGACGGGAAGATAAAAAAATACGGCCATAATATTAAATTTGACATTGAAGTCATGGCCAGCCAGGGAATTAATGTTAAGGGCGCGGCGGCCGACTCCATGATTATGTCTTATTTATTGAATCCGGGCAGCCGCCAGCATAATCTGGACGCAGTAACATTCAGCGAACTGAATTTTCAAAAAATCAGCAAAGAAGATTTATTGGGCAAAGGCGGTAAAAAAATAACTTTCTCCGAAGTCCAGCCGGAAAAATTATATGTTTATTCCTGCGAGGATGCTGACTTTACCCAGCGGCTTGTAAAAAAACTTCTGCCTGAATTAAAAAGACAGAAGCTTGAAAAATTATTTAACGAAATTGAAATGCCGCTAGTGCTGGTGCTAGTGATGATGGAAATGAACGGCATAAAGATTGACCAAGAGCTACTCGCCGGTTTAGGCAAATCAGCGGATAAAAAAATAAAAAATTTAATAAAAAAGATCCATGAACTGGCCGGTACGGAGTTTAACATTAATTCCACCCAGCAGCTGCGCGAAGTGTTGTTTGAAAAATTGGAAATTTCTTCGCTCGGCATCGGCAAAAACAAGACCGGTTTTTCCACCGGCGCGGACGAGCTGGCTAAATTAAAAGGCCAGCATCCGATTATTGAGCTGATTCAAGAATACCGCGAGCTGGCTAAATTGTCGTCTACCTATATTGAGGCTTTGCCCAAGCTGGTTAACGCGAAAACCGGCCGCCTGCATACCAGTTTTAACCAAACGGTCGCGGCCACGGGGCGGCTGTCTTCAACCGAGCCCAATCTGCAAAATATTCCGATTCGCACCGAGCTGGGCCGGGAAATCCGCCGGGCGTTCGTGGCCGAGCCGGGGTTTAAACTGCTGTCTTTGGATTATTCGCAGATTGAGTTGCGTTTGGCCGCGCACATGTCCGGGGATAAGAAGATGATTGCCGCGTTTAAGAATGGCGAAGATATCCATACGGCTACGGCCGCGGCCATTAACCAGGTAGCGCTAAGCGAGGTGACGCCGGAAATGCGGCGGCAGGCCAAGGCCACCAACTTCGGCATTCTTTACGGCCAGGGTCCGCACGGCTTGTCGCAGAACGCGGATATTCCCTACGTCCGGGCCAAGGAATTTATTGACCAATATTTTAAAGTTTATGAAGGCGTGAAAACTTTCGTGGATGAGACGATTGAACTGGCGCGAGGCCGCGGCTGGGCGGAAACTCTGTTCGGCCGCCGCCGGTTTTTGCCGGAAATAAATTCGTCGGTTTTACAGGTCAGGAAGGCGGCCGAGCGCATGGCCATCAACACGCCGCTTCAGGGCACAGCCGCGGATATTATTAAAGTGGCGATGATCAGAATTGCCGACACCCCCCTTGTAAAGGGGTTTAACCCCCTTAATCCCCCTTTGAAAGGGGGACGGGAGGGGGTTAAGCTGCTGCTGCAGGTGCACGACGAGTTGGTGTTTGAAGTAAAAGAAGATTTAATTAAAAAAGCAGCCGAAGAAATTAAAGAGATAATGGAAAGCGTAATTAAGTTGAAAGTTCCCTTGGCCGTGGACGCGAGCGCGGGCGATAATTGGGGGGAGATGATAAAAATTGAAAATTAAAAAATCAAAATGAAAAATTAATTATGGATATAAAAGATTTAAATAATAAAAAAATCGCTATATTGGGGCTAGGGTTAGAGAATATAGCTCTGGCTAAATATTTGCTGAAACATAAAGTTGAGGCGGAAATAACTATTTGCGACAGGAGGAATAAGAAGCAATTAGGTGATGCTTACCGGAGATTGCTTCGCCGCCCGCTGGCGGCTCGCAATGACAAACTAGGGAAAAATTATAATAAAAATTTGGGAAAGTTTGATGTTTTGCTTCGGTCGCCAGGGTGGCCGATAACCCCCCTAAAATCCCCCTTACCCCCTTTGTTAAAGGGGGAAACAACGAGCCCGATGAAACTGTTTTTTGAGCTATGCCCAAGTAAAAATATTATCGGCGTGACTGGCACTAAAGGCAAGGGCACGACCGCCAGTTTGATTTATGAAATTTTGCGCGCGGCCGGCAAGCGAGTCTGGCTGGGCGGCAATATCGGCGTGGCGCCGTTTGAGTTTATGGATAAAATTAACCAAAACGATTGGGTAGTGCTGGAGCTGTCCAGTTTCCAGCTGGAAGATATGACTAGGAGTCCGCGTATCGCCGTAATCACTAATTTTTATCCTGAACATCTCAAACCGGCGGATCCGAATAATCCCAATTTCCATAAAACCATGGCCGATTACTTTAAGGCCAAAGCGAATATTTTCAGATGGCAGAAGTCTAATGACTATTTAATAACCAATTTCCAATTTCCAATTTCCAATAAAATCCCAAATCCCAAATCCCAAATAATTTATTTTAAAAAATCAGAGCTGCCGTCTAAATTGATCGGCGAGCATAATAAGGAAAATGTCGCGGCGGCCGTGGAAGCGGCGAAGATCGTTGGCATAAAACCGGAAGTTATAAAAAAAGCTGTGGCGAATTTTAAGGGCTTGGAGCACCGGCTGAAATTTGTTCGCGAGCTGAATGGCGTGAAATATTATGACGATAGTTTTGCCACCACTCCAGAAGCAACAATTATCGCCATAGAATCCTTTGACTCGCCGCTAATTTTGTTTTTGGGCGGAGCCGATAAAGCATCTGGTTTTATGGAGCTAGCCAAGAAAGTCAAGCAAAGAGTTAAGTTTGTTGTCTTGTTAAAAGGCCAGGCTACGCCCAGAATAAAAAAAGAACTGCTGGCGGCCGGCTATGAAAACAAAAAAATGAAATTAGCTTATAATATTAAAGAGGCCGTGGCCGCGGCGCGCGAACAAGCTGAAAGCGGCGATGTTGTGCTTTTATCCACGGCCTGCGCCAGTTTCGGCCTGTTTAAAAATTACAAAGAGCGAGGCAATTTGTTCAAGCTAGAGGTTTTCGGGAATTAATTTTCTGCCTGGCTTTAGCCAGTTTTAATAACGCCGGCTGAAGCCGGGCAGAACTTGAAGTAACGCCGGCTGAAGCCGGGCGGAAAAAGTAACCAAAAATAAAACAAAGCCAAGACGGCTTTGCTAAAGCTTATAATTTTTGACCGGTTGTTTAATTGCCTATTCTTCGTCAGCTTCTTCCGCCTCCTCATCCAAAGGCTCAAGCCGCAGGGGCGCGAGCGAGGCGATCTCCAATTCGGCGCCGCAGTTTAAGCAACTGACTAAATCCTGGTCCGCTGATCCTTCTTCAACAATCACGTCGCTCCCGCAATTCGGGCATTGGGTTGTCAGCATAATTTAGGGTATTGTGTTATATTAATAAATTATCTAATATTATATTACCAAAGATAATGAAAATAAACAAGATTTATGCTAATTTTTCTTTATGGCCAGGATAATTTCAGGAGCCGTTTAAAATTAAATGAATTAAAAGACAAATATCTGCGCGAAGTTGATAAGCTGGGCAGCGGCCTAAAAACCGTGGACGGCGCTAAGGCGGCGCTGGCGGAAATTGCCGCGGCGGCCGGTCCGTCGTCGCTATTATCAAAAAAGAGGCTGATTATCATTGAAGACATATTTTTGAACAAAGACCAGGCAATTTTTGATAAATTAATTGAATATTTTAAGAGCCATGAGAAAAACGACAACATAATTATTTTTTGGGATTCGGGCTTAAAAACAAAGAAGGTGAAAAATGCTCTCTTGCCCATGCTGGCCGGCGCCGGCGGCCAAGATAAGCCGTTGAATAAAAAACAGTCAGCCTGGTTTAAGTTTTTGTCAGCGCAAAAATATGCCTACAGCTTTAATTTGTTCAGCCATAGCGAAGCGGCCAATTGGGTGAAAAAACAAGCAGCCGCGGCCGGCGGCAGAATCAGCGCTAAAGCCGCGGAAACTTTAGTCAGTCTGGCCGGCAATGACGGCTGGCGGCTCAAAAATGAATTGGATAAGCTGTTGAATTTTAAAGCCGCCGGCCAGTTGACCGCGGCGCGCGCGGAGATTGAAATTGAAGATATTAAAAGCTTAGTTCAGGGAAATTTTAATGAAAATATTTTTGCCTTAACCGACGCCTTAAGCTCCAAGAATAAAACCCTGGCCGTTAAATTGCTGGACGAACAGGTTGAAGCCGGTTTGAACGATAGCTATTTGCTCAATATGTTTATCAGGCAATTTAAAATTTTGCTGCAAATCCGACAGGCGCTGGACCAAGGCCTAAGCCAGCGTCAAATCGCCGGCCAGCTGAAACTTCATCCGTTCGTTTTGCAAAAAGGTTTGGCGCAGGCGCGTAATTTTGCCCTGTCGGCTTTAAAAAATATTTTAAGCCAGCTGGTGAGGATTGATTACGAGGTGAAATCCGGCCAGGCGGATTATTTAACCGGCTTGAACTTGCTAATCGCGAAAATTTAACTATACAAAAACCCCTTAACCGGGGCTTTGTATTTCAACTATATATAGTTCTTAAAAAGAACGAAAAGTAAAAACAAAAAACTGTAATATTATTATTAAACTATAATACAATTACAGTTTTTTGTTTTATTTCAGCGATTGATTGAATTTTTTATGCAACCTTGATTTTTTGCGATCGCGCGCGTTTTTTTTAATCACACCTTTGCTCGCCGCCTTGTCCAGAGCTTTAAGGGTCTTGGCCAGCAATTCTTTGGCGTCCGCCTTTTTTGCTTCAATGGCGCGGCGGCTGTCTTTAATCAAGTTTTTTAAATTGTTTTCTATCTTCAGGCTGCGCTGTTTGCGCTTGCCGGCTTTGCGCAATTCCTTTTTGGCCGAGGCTGTATTAGGCATAGATAAGTTAGTCAGTTAATTAATTAGTCAGTTCAATATTATTAGACTTCATTATATTATCATGGACAAATTTATTTATCAAGAGCCGGCTTTTTAATGATTTTTAGCCAAATAAAATAAATAAAAACAGCAAAGATTATCAGCAGGCTGGCAAGTTGTGGAAAACGCAGGCCCAAGGCGGTTGGCGTCTCGTCTATGCGGATGAATTCGGTGGAGAATCTTAGTAAAGAATATAATAATAAATAAACAAAAATTGGAAATTGGAAATTGTCTGGCTCTGCCGGATCTGGCAAAGCCAGAGAAATTGGAAATTTGGTGGATGTAGTTTTTGATTTTTTTATCAGGTTTGCATGAAGTGCAATTAAAATTAAAAAGATTACCAGATTGCCTATGGATTCATATAAAAAAGTCGGGTGGAAATACTGGTAATTAAAATACTGCCAAGGCCGATGCGCCGCGTCAATGGGAATGCCCCAGGGCAGACCGGTCGGATAGCCGAATAGTTCCTGATTAAAATAATTGCCCCAGCGGCCCAGCGCTTGCGCCAGCGCCAGGCCGGGCGTGATTATGGAGGCTAATTGCCAAAAATTATGCTGATGTTTTTTGGCGTAAAACCATAAGGTGGTGATGCCGGCGATGACGCCGCCATGAATGGCCAAGCCGCCTTGCCAAATTTTGAAGATGTTCAGCGGGTTGGCTAGATAATAAGGCAGTTCCAAAAAAACATGATAAAGCCGAGCGCCGATCAGGCCGAAAATAATCAGCCAAAATGCCAGGTCAATAATAGCGTCGGTTTTTAGATTTTGCTTTTTGGCCAAAAAAAATGCCACAGCAATCGCGGCCAAAGCCCCGGCCATTATAAAAAAACCGTACCAGTGTATCTGGATTGGGCCGATGGCAAACAGGATCGGCGAGGGATGAAAAGTATGGAGGAAGTTAAACATAGGCTTGTATGTCATTGCGGGAACTCTGCTACCTTCGTCATTCCTTCGCAGGCAGGAATCCAGAAAAAATATTTGGCAACTTTAAATTATTTCTGGATCCCCGTTTGCACGGGGATGACGAATTTTCTAATTTTTGGACAGTCTAAGATTATATGGATATTATTATTATGTCTCGCATCCGTAGTTTAGTCAATAAAAAAAGAGCCGGAAGTTTTTTAAGCTTCCGGCCGGGTAAAGTAGCGCTGGGACGCTACGGATCATTTTTTATTTCTGAAGCCAGGCAAATAGGCCTGACTTCTTTGTAGCGACTGGTCAATCCGCCGACTTAACCGTCGTCGTCGCCACTCCTTAAATTTGGCCTTGCTTTTTTTCCTGGCCAAAATTATTATTCCCAGCACCGCTATTACTGCCAACATGAAAGCTGGATAAAAGCTCAGGTAGTGCCAAAAGGTCATTGGCTTGTACTGGGGGGCCAGCTCTTTCAGAGACTGATCAGCCTGGTTGCTGGAATAGCTGGCGCCGACAAAAAGGCATGCGATGACCAGTATTCCGAACAAAATTACCCAGAGATCGTCATTTTTTTTCTTGCTTTTCATTTCTCTCCTCCTGCTCCAGTTTATGGAGCCATTTAAGAAAATTGTTAATAATGTCTGGCCCATACAAGCCGGCCAGAGTGGCGACAAGGATATTAATAATGAATAACAAATTATCCATTTTTTTTCCTCTTGTCGCGTTTACGCCACTGGTTCGTTTGTCGGCTGATGTCGCCGAAAAAGCCGGTAACAAAAGCTATGATCATGACAGCGATAATAATTCCCAAACAGGTTTTCCAACCAATTATCATTTTACCCCTCCGGAAGTTATTTGGCGCAGATATTGTTCAAACGCGCCGTCGTTTATTTGAAAAATTTTTTCCTGTTCGCAGCTGTTTTCACTGCGATCGTCAAACCCCTCTTCCAGGGCGTTGACATTGTCCAGAATGAACTCTGACAACAAATACAACAGGCCATTTTCCTGCGTGCTGTAGATTTTTAATTTGTTGTCAATTGTCTCCAGAAAAAACCTGCCGCTTTTCCAGAACATTAGGCAGATGCCTAATGTAAAAAAAGATGTCATAGACGCGACGAAAGAAACAATTGTTTCTGACTTTTCGCCAGTAGCCTGAAGGCCGATTACGCCTTCATATTTCCCTTTTTTCCCTCTCCCGCCCTTTGAACTCTTATTCTGACTTTTAATTCCATTTGAACCCCCTTATATTATGGTTATTTTATGTTACGAGAAACGCAGATCGTCTAAAAAATGCTTCTGGATTCCTGCTTTCGCAGGAATGACGAAAGTAACAAGGGATGACGGAGGGGAAAGCGGGGATGACGGGGGGGGATGACAAAAATAGCTTTTAGACATCTGTATTTCTCGTAACATTGTTTTTAAAGAGCTAATTTTAGATTAAAAATTACTATATCATATTTAGTTGTAAATGTCAAGGAAAATTGACCCAATGGCTTGAACATAAATAATGTGTTATAATAATGAATAGCAAAACCGGATTTAAAATTAACTTATAAAAATTTATGGAACAAACAATTTTTGGTTTGCCCGGAGAAGTTTTTTGGCTGTGGTTCTCGGCTTTCTTTTACATCATCGCCATCCTTTTCTTTTTGGGCCCTTTTCGCCGGGAAAGAAGCAGTGAATTGATGGTGGCTTTTTTCGCTTTTTTAGCCGGCATGGCCAGTTTTCATATTCTTCTGGGGGCCGGTTATTATTTTAACAGTTTGCTGCTAATTCATCTGGGCTCTTTCTGCGCTTTAACCGGCGCCGCCTATACTTTAAAATTTCCCCTGACCGCTCTGCGGCCGAATTTAAGAGGGCCGCTGTTCTATTCGGCCTTAATCGGCGGCTGGCTGATCATCGCCTGGATGCTGATTTTTCCCCATAGCACCGAAGTGATGCTCTGGCTGGTTTTCGGCTATATGATCTTGTTCAGCGGCGGCATCGCCGGCTTGTATATTATTTGGCAGGGCCTGAAAACCAAGGAAAATTGGGTTAGAGTTAAATCTATCGGCGGCGGCGTTGGCATTGTTACCTGCTGTTTGGCCGCCGACTTGCTAGTGCTGATTAGAGGGATGAGCGTCTTGGGCGAGTTGTTTATGGCTATCGCCCCGATAATTTTAATTTTATCAATCTATTTCGGCCGGTATCTAAAAAGCCGGACGCCGCAGGCTGAACTGTCAGCCAGATAAATACTATGTCCATAAAAAAATTTGACATCAATATTATTTTTATGCACCTGGCTGGCGGCATGATCGGCTTTTTGGCGGCTTTAATCGCTTTGCATTTAATCCATACTATCGCCAACGGCGATGAGCACTCTTTTATTTACCATTGGCTTAAGGAACAGTCGCCGCTTTACGCCTTTGCCATAATCGCCAGCTTTTCCCTGACCGGAGTGCTGGCCATCGGCCAGTATGTTAATAAAAAAGAACTGCGTTACGAGCTAAGAAAAAATAAAGAATTGGACGAAGCCAGCCAGGCTAAAACCGAGGCGATTTCTTTTGCTTCTCACGAATTAAGGACGCCTTTAACCGCGGTTAAGTGGGGAATTAAGTCGTTGTTAGAAGAAGATTTCGGGCAGATTAGCCCGGAACAGAAGAAAGTTCTGGAAGACGTTTATCAAACTAATGAAAACATGCAGACTTTACTGGCCGATTTTCTTGACAGTTCAAAAATAGATATCGGCAAATTGGAAATTTCTTTAAAAAATATAAGTTTAACGGAAATGGAAAGAGCGATTAAGCAATTGGCGGCAAAAAAACAGCCTTTGGCAAAAAAGAAAAAAATTGAGCTGAAATATGATGCCGCGGTTAATTATCCATCGCATGCCTTGGTTGATTTAAATAGAATCAGCCAGGTGGTTGATAATTTATTGGAAAACGCCATCAATTACACGCCGGCCGGCGGAGCGATAAAGGTTAGCCTATCCAGCAATAAAAATGATTTTAAATTCAGCATTACTGACAGCGGCATCGGCATTCCGGCCAAAGAGCAGGCTAAAGTTTTTGTTAAATTTTTTCGCGCCACCAACGCGCGCAAACTGCGCAGCGGCGGCACGGGTTTAGGGCTTTACTTGTGCAAAAGATTAATTGATGGGCATCAGGGCGGAGTTTGGGTTGAATCAGCCGGAGCCGGCCGGGGCAGTAGGTTTTGTTTTACTCTGCCAATCAGGGCGCGGCAGGAAACAGAAGAATTGTTTAGAAAGATTTAGGCCCAGTATTCTCTAATCGTAAGATGATACGATGATTTTGGCGGAGCCAAAATGGACTTTGTCTGTTAGTTTGTTAATTTTAACCCTTTTGGTTTAACCAATCAAGAGGGTTTTTGTTTTCTGTTTGTTTTTGATTTTTGTAA
>JAUSGE010000032.1 GCA_030649205.1 bacterium | reverse complement strand
CAATCGGCCGGTCAAACTTTTAGACTACCGAACGCCAAACGAGGCGTTTGAACTGGAAATGAACAAATTAAATTCAAAATTATGAATCAAATATCTATAAATTTTATCCACAGGGTTGCACTTGCAAATTGAATGTGGCTTGTTAAAAAATTTTTCTTGGGATGGTAGCTCAGTTGGTTAGAGCGCTGCCCTGTCACGGCAGAGGTCGCGGGTCCGAGTCCCGTCCATCCCGCCCTACGGAACATAAAGACGCGAAAGCGTCTTTTTTGTTTTACGCCTTTACAAAAAATAGCTTTGCCTAATTGGCTGAATCTTGATAAAATTCAATTAGCGCGGCAATCAATATTTTACTTAATTTTATCTTAATGATTTTTTGGTTTAATCTTAATGAAGCTAAAATTTATTTAACATAACCTAAATTTATGAGGATATTAATAATTGAAGATGAGGAAAGTTTAGCTAAGTTGATTAAGGACGGCCTGGTTTCCGAAGGCTTCGCGGTTGACTATATCTTGGACGGTGAAACCGGCCAGACCAGAATTGAACTTTGCCATGATGATTATGACCTGATTATTTTAGATTTAATGCTGCCGAAAAGAAGCGGTCTGGAAATCTGTAAATTTGCCAGAGATAATAAAATTACCACGCCCATACTGATGTTAACCGCTAAGGACGGGGCTGAAGACATTATCGGCGGCCTTAACGTCGGAGCCGATGATTATTTGACTAAGCCATTTTCCTTTCAGGTGCTCTTGGCGAGAATCAGGGCGATTTTAAGGCGGCCCAAAGCCGCTTTGCCGCTTAAGCTCAAAGCTCAAAATTTGACGCTTGATATTATCGGCAAGCAATTATTTAAAGATGATAAAGAAATAAAGTTAACGCTTAAGGAGTTCAATTTGCTGGAGTATTTGATGCGCAATCCCAACCGGGTTTTAACCAGGGAACAAATTTTATCCAACGTGTGGGATTTTTCCTTTGATTCATTTAGCAACGTGGTAGACGTGCATATTACTAATTTAAGAAAAAAGCTGGACGATAAGAATAGCAAATTAGTTAAAACCATTCATGGCGTCGGCTATCAGTTGAGCGCTTAAGCTACTCGCTGTCGGTTTGACCCGGCCGGTTATCCAGGGGAATGGTTACGAAAAAGGTTGTGCCTTTATTCTGCTCGGAGGAAAACCAGATCTCCCCTCCGATTTTTTTTAGGATTGATCGGGTCATATAAAGCCCTAGTCCGGCCCCTTCCGTGCTTATCTCTTTGGCATTATCAGCGCGAAACAGTTTGGCAAAAATTTTATCTTGCTGGCTTTTCGGAATGCCGCAGCCGGTATCGCTTAGGCTAATTATTATTTTAGCCGCTCCTTTTTTTATTTGCAGGGTAATTTTACCCCGCGCCGGAGTATAGCGGATGGCGTTGGCCATCAGGTTGTCAATTATCACGCCTAAAATATTTTTATCAAACCGGATTAAGGGCAAATCAGCCGCGTAAATTTTTATAAAATTCAGCTGTTTGAGTTTTATCTGGATTTCTTCTTCTTTTAATATTTTATCAACCTCTTCAATCAAGTTGATCATTTCCCACTTAACCGCGAAGGTGCCCAATTCTATCCGGGTGATATTTAACAGGGCTTCAATCAGATTTTTCATGCGCTGCGAGGCTTTGGAAATTTCCTGCAGGTATCTGATTTGATTTTCTTCAAGCGGCCCGCCCACGCCGCGCAAAAGCAGTTCGGTGGATAGGCTGATGCTGGCCAGGGGCGTCCGTAATTGATGAGAGGCTAAGGAGACAAATTCGGTTTTGGCGCGGTCAATTTCTTTTCTGGCCGTGATGTTGTTCATTACTGACTGGCCGGCCAGCCTGCCTTGCAGATTGATCAAACTGCCTGTGGCCTCCACTTCAATCTTTTTTCCGGTTAAAGTAATAATTTTAATTTCAGCCGTGGGTACGGTTTTAGCGCCTTGATAAATTTTTTCGGTTCGCGCGCTGACTAAATTTTTGTACGGCTCGTCAACAAAATCCAATATTTTTTTGCCGATTAGCTGATCGGCCGTTTGGGCGTCAAACAGCTTTACTCCAACCGGGTTGATGTAGGTAATCACGCCATGAAGATGCAAAAAAATGGCGTTGGGCGAATATTCAACCAGTGAACGGTAGCGCTGTTCGCTTTCCTTAAAGGATGTTTCCGAATCCTTCAGATTTTTAAACAGCAGCTGGTAAGGACGCATCAAGGCGGTTTCTATGATTCCCAGATAAAAAAGGTAAAAAGAAGCGACCTTAAAGATGTGGCCTAATAAATTAGCCGAGGAAAAAACGTTGACGTACAGGGTGAACATTATTTCGGAAAGAATTTTTAAGATGATCGCCAATATTAATAATCGCCAGACCCTTTTTTCAAAACTTTGCCGTTTTTTATATAAAAGAATAATGGAGATGATTAGCAAGGCGGCGACCAGATATTCGCTGATGATCTTAAAGGTTGTCAAGCCGACGCCATCCAGATAACTGGCCGGGAAAATTTTAAAAATGAAGATTGAAGCCAGCAAGAGCGAGCCGAGCGCCAAATAAGCGGAGAATAACAGATTAGGCCGGGTTTTTTTGTTAATGAAAAAAGGCGCTGACACCAAGGCGGCGGCTTCCAGATAGCGGCCGGCAAGCCAAAGCTGGGTTGGTAAATTAGCGCCGCCAAAAGTGAAAATTCCCATTCCTTTATAGGCGAGGGTATGGAACAGATCAATAATGCCAACAAAGAGCAGTGAAACCCCGACAAATAAAAAATAATCATTGTCAATAAATTTGCGGGAGTTCCAAATAATAGTAAAGATGCTGGCGGAGATGATAACGCAAAATATTTCCGCCAAACTGTGAAACAGCGGGTAGCTGTATTGATGGGACCATAATAAGAGCGCCAGAATCACGCTTAGCTGGATGAATGAATGAGTGATTTTAATTGCGCTTTGATTCGGCATAAGCGATGATTAAGACAATACCAGATTAGCATAAATTAAAGGAAAATTCAAGAGGCGGCAATTTGTAAAATTATTAAATCTCTGGTAAATTCAAGGAGTAAATAATAATGACAAAATACAATATGTCCTTATCAATCGGCATTGTGGGCTTGCCCAATGTGGGCAAATCAACCCTGTTTAACGCCTTAACTAAAAAACAGGTGGAAGCATCAAATTATCCGTTTTGCACCATCGATCCAAATGTGGGCGCGGTTAAAGTACCGGACGACAGGCTGGACAAGCTGGCGGCCATGTCAAAACCGAAAAAAATTGTGCCTGCTTTCATTGAATTCGTGGACATCGCCGGTTTGGTCAAGGGCGCGTCCACGGGTGAAGGCTTGGGTAATCAATTTTTGTCGCACATTCGCGAGTGCGACGCCATTTGCGAAGTGGTGCGCGAGTTTAAGGATGAGAATGTTATTCATGTCAACGGCAAGATTGATCCGGATGGCGATAAAGAGACCATAAATTTGGAATTGATTTTGGCGGATTTGACGACCGTTACCAAACGGTTGGAAAAAGTCGGCCGTGAAGCCAAGAGCGGAGACAAGGGCGCGGTCGCTTTGAAAAAGTTGCTGGAAAAATTAGAAGTCCAGCTGTCTGCCGGCCGGGCCGCGCGCGAGCTGGAACTGACGGACGATGAAAAAAAAGAAGTTAAAAATTTGGGCCTAATAACGGTTAAGCCGATAATTTATGTGTTGAATGTCAAGGAAGAAACCCCCCTTATCCCCCCTTTGCAAGGGGGGCAGGAGGTGATTTATATCAACGCTAAGCTGGAAGCGGAAATCGCCAGCTTGCCTGATGAGGAACAGGCCGAGTATATCAAGGCGCTGGGTTTGGACCAGAGCGGACTGGATAAATTGATTAAAGCCGCTTATGATATTTTAGGCTTAGTTACTTTTTTGACTACCGGGCCGGACGAAACTCGCGCCTGGACCATTAAGCGCGGCGCTAAAGCGCCGCTAGCCGCCGGCGTGATTCATACTGATTTCGTTAAAGGTTTTGTGCGCGCCGAAGTGATTAACTGGGAAAAATTAATTCAAGCCGGCTCCGAAGCCAAGGCGCGCGAATTAGGCTGGATCAGAACCGAAGGCAAGGAATATATTGTGCAAGACGGGGACGTTTGTAATTTTTTGATTAATAAATAAAGAACGCCCTATCCTTTATTCGCAGAAGCATGCTGGATTATACATGTTTTTCCAACACCGCTATCTCTCGCCAAACTTTTTGGCCGTCGCGGCCGTAGATAATGGTCTGGCGGTTGGTTAGTTTTAGAAAAATATTTTTTTGCAAATTGGCCGGGATGGGGTTGAGGATGGTAAAGCCGCTCAGGTTAGGGTGGAGAGTGCCTGCGATGGTCCCTTTCTGGATTCCTGCCTTCGCAGGAATGACGGAGGGGGCGCGCTGAAACACCGGCCAGATCATAACGATGCGGCCGTTGGGTTTTAGAATTTTATTAAATTCGCGCAGACTGTCCGAATATAATTTTTCCAGCTCGTTAATTGTTTTGTTTAGGTCGTGCGCGCCGCGCTGCGGGCCCAAATATGGCTCTGTAATAATATAATCCACTGACTGAGGTTTTAATTTTTGCGATAAGTCTCGTGCGTCTAAATTAAACAGCGCCAAATTTCCAATTTCCAATTTCCAATTTCCAATAGTCCAATCAAGATTTTTTTTAGTGCCGCTAATTGCCCTGTCTGATATATCTGTTCCGGTTAAATGTTGAAAACCCATAAGCGCGGCTTCGGTCAGGACTGTGCCCGAGCCGCAGAAAGGATCTAGGATTAGAGGCTGTAAAATCCCCCCAGCCCCCTTTGCTAAAGGGGGTGTAACTGCCAGATTTATCATCATCTGCGCCAGCTTGGGCGGCAGCATGCCGGAACGGTCGTCGCGCGCCGGGCGGCCATAGTCGCGGAATGACAGTTCCTTAAACGGCTGGACCGCGAAAGTTTTGCCCAATAAGAATTTTTTATTAAACTCTATAATAACTATTTCCACGCCCCGATCGCTGGTTAATTTATTTTGCTCCACCACCACGCTGGAAAGCGTCGGCTCTTTACTGATAACCCAGCGACTGCTTATGCCCGCTTGCTTAAGCATTTTTTTAAATTCCATTCCCAAAACTTTTAAGTTAAGCCGGCTTTTGCCATAGTGGGAAATGCCGAAATAAAATTTGCCATTGGTTGTTTTTGGCGCCGCGAATGATAACGAGCCTAAAATGTCTTTAGCGGCCGATGAGAATAATTCATTATAAATAGCGCCGAATTTAATCGTGCCGCCTATTTTTTTTAAAATATCAGATTTGATTGTTTGGTTGCTTTCTAATATGACTACGCTCTTTTGTATTAAGGAAAGTTTGCCGTTGCTAAAGATAGCTGCTAGCTCGGCTAAAGACAATGTCGGATTAGAACCAAGTATGAAAAAATATCGCATATTTAACTCCTGCTAAAGCAGGGTAGAATTAATATTATATTATTAAACTTTAGCACAATAATTTTACCCTTGCAAATTTTTTTTGGCTGTGATAAGGTATAAATACAAATAAATATAACCTTTTCCACGTCCGCGTTTACGCGGATAGTCCCGAAATATTGGGATTAAAGGTATTCTCAATTTCCCAGAAATTGGCCGCCCCAGGCCCGAGAATATCTGGGATTTATTTTTACTAAAATTATGTCAAAAACCAAATCAGACAAAATTCCGCATTACGAGTTGCTTTATTTGATTTCCAATCAGTTCAGCGAAGACGAAGTTAAGCCGATTAAGGAAAAAGTTCATTCATTAATCGCCGCCAATCAGGGCAGGATTACCTTAAGCCAGGATCTGGGCAAAAAAAGGCTGGCCTACCCGGTGAAAAGCTACCGCTACGGCTATTATAATTTAGCCGAGTTTGACATGCCGGGAATAAATTTAGCCGCGCTGGATCGCGCATTGCGCATGACGAACGAAATTTTAAGGCAGCAAATAGTAATTAAAACCGTGCAAACAGCCGAGCAAATCGCGGAAGATAAAAAAATCGCGGCCAAAATCGCGGCCAGGAATGTGCAAGAAGAAAAAACGGCGAAAGAAAAATCAGCCGCGGCCGCCATGCCGGCCAGAGAAGCCGATAAAGATAAAGTTGACTTGAAAGATTTGGACGAAAAACTGGATAAGATTTTGGAAACGGAAAATTTGCTATAAAAATTAATTTATAAATTTTACGGCCTTTTGCCGAACCGGCAAAAGCCTAAAAAGCAATTTTATGAATTTAAACAAAGCCATGCTTATCGGCAATCTAACGCGCGACCCGGAAATCAGAACCACGCCGACCGGGCAGACAGTCGCCTCGTTTTCCGTGGCCACCAATTATGTTTGGACTGATCAATCGGGGCAGAAGCGCGATAAAGCTGAATTTCATAATATTGTTGCCTGGAGAAGGCTGGCGGAAATTATCGGCCAATATTTAAAAAAAGGCTCAAAGATTTATATTGAAGGCAGAATGCAAACCCGCGATTGGGTCGGGCAAGACGGGGTTAAGCGCTATCGCACGGAAGTTATCGCTGAAAATATGATTATGCTTGATCGGGCCGGCGCGGCCAATCAGATGCCGCGGCCGGAACAGCCGCCCATGCCAACCGAACCGGTGATTGATGTTGAAGAAGCGGTCGGCGGCTTGGAAGACGGCGATACCAGCGAGGAAGAAATCAGGGTGGAAAATATTCCGTTTTAAACCTTTTGAAAAAATATAAAGTGTCAAATGAAATTTTATTTGACGAATTACTATGGAAGAAACAATCAAACAAGTCAAGCAGTGCTTTTTTTGCGTTAATAATCTTAACGAGATTGATTATAAAGACGCTAATTTTATGCGGCGTTTTATAAACTCATACGGCAAGATTCTGCCCAAGAAAAGAACCGGCACCTGTTCTCTGCATCAGCGCAAACTGGCCGCGGCCATCAAGCGCGCGCGGGTGATGGCAATTCTGCCGTTCACTAATAAATAGCTACCATGCTAAGCTTAAGCGAAATTAAAATAGGCGCCTTAATTAAGATTAACAGCGAGCCTTATATAGTGATTAAGGCCGACCATCATAAGATGGGGCGCGGCGGCGCGGTTTTAAAAACCAAGCTGAAAAATTTAATCAACGGCAATATTCTGGAACGGACTTTTCAGGGCAATGATAAAGCTGAAGAGGCGGAAACCGATACGCAAAAGGCCAATTATTTGTATAAAAGCGATCATGAAGTTTTTTTCATGAACAATGAATCTTTTGAACAATTCAGCTTGCCCTTGGAACAGGTTGGCGGCAAATTAAAATTTTTAAAAGACGGCACGGACGTAGATATTTTATATTTTCAAGGCAATCCCGCGGCTCTGAAACTGCCGATTAAGGTCTCGCTGAAGGTTATCAGCGCCCCGCCTGGAGTTAAAGGCAATTCAGCCGGCAATGTCACCAAGACGGTGGAGCTGGAAACCGGCGCCGAACTGAATGTGCCGATGTTTATTGATGAAGGCGATACTATTACGGTCAATACTGATACAGAGGAGTACGCGGGCAGGGTGTAGGAATTTTGGATTTGAGATTTGCGATTTTAGAATAAAAAACAGAGGCATAAGGCTTCTGTTTTTGTAACTCCGGCTAAAGCCGGGTAGAAAGTTACTAAGCTTCAATTTCCCGCGCTTTGACTTCCGACAAAACGCGTTTTCTGATTTCTTTCATGAGTTTTTTATCGGCGCGCAAAAATCGTTTGGCGTTTTCCCGGCCTACGCCTAATTTAATCTCGCCATAGCTATACGAGTTGCCGGATTTGCTTACCACGTTGTAGCTCACGCCAGTGTCTAATAAATCGCCGGACAAGGAAATGCCTTCATTATACATGATATCAAATTCGCAGGCGCGGAACGGCGCGGCCACTTTGTTTTTTACCACTTTGCATTTGACGCGGTTGCCGATGATTTTATCGCCTTGCTTGATTTGCGCCGCTCTTCTCACTTCAATTCTTACCGAGGAATAAAATTTCAAGGCCGTGCCGCCGGTGGTGGTTTCCGGATTGCCGAAAAAAACGCCGATTTTCATCCTGATTTGATTGATAAAAATAACCACGGTTTTGGTTTTGGAGATTGTGCCGGTAAGTTTGCGCAGAGCCTGGCTCATCAGGCGCGCCTGCAATCCCATGTGCGAATCGCCCATGTCGCCTTCAATTTCTTTTTGCGGGACGAGCGCGGCGACCGAGTCTACTACGACAACATCCACCGCGTTGGAGCGCACCAAGGTTTCCAAAATTTCCAGAGCCTGTTCACCTGTGTCCGGCTGGCTGATCAATAATTCTTTGACATTAATGCCGATGCGGGCGGCGTATTCCGGATCCAAAGCGTGTTCGGCGTCAATAAAGGCCGCGATGCCGCCTAATTTTTGCACCTCGGAAATAATGTGCTGGGCTAGAGTAGTTTTGCCGCTGGCTTCGGGCCCGAAAATTTCAATTATTCGGCCGCGCGGCACGCCATTAATGCCTAAAGCGATGTCTAATGACAAACAGCCGGTGGGAACGGCGTCAACGTCGGATTTAACCGTGTCGCCGAATCTCATAATCGCGCCGTCGCCGTATTTCTGCTTGATTTGTTCTATGGCAGATTCAGCGGCCTGCATTTTTTCGCTTTCCGGCGCGATTTCTTTGTCATTTTTGATTTTATTATCCATATTTTTAATACAAACTCCTTGATTATTATAATAGACTATTCTGGGCTGGTTGGCAATGTTTTAGGACACCGAGTGTCCAGTGGACACTCGGTGTCTTTTAGCAATTATTTTAATAGCACCTGCCTGACAACCGTGCTGCCGCGGCTGTATTTTCTGCTAGCAGTTACGGTAATAATGTTAATGCCGTTTTTCAGGCTGATAATTTTTGAAAAATTGCCGGATTTGTCGGAAAGAACAGTTTCGCCGTTGACGGTTAGGTTGGCTTCAGCTTCGGTTTTGCCGGCTACCGCCAGAGCAGACTGATCGGTAATCAGGTTGGCAAGCGGGCTGTTTATTATGAGCAGAGGGGGGGAAATTATCTTGTTGACGCGGTAGCCTAAATAAATAAAACAAACGGAGATAATCAAAAAAATTAATATGTTTTTTAAAATTTTCGGCATAGTCCAAAAATAACGAGCTTTGATTACCTGCTTGGAGAACATTTCTTTATGGCTTTTTGGCTCCAGATTATATAGTTCAGCCTCATAATCATTGGCCAGTTTTTTGTAGCTTAAGCCTAAAAAAAGCGCGTATTCGCGCAAGAAATTTTTTCCGTAGACCCCTCTGGGCAACCGGCCGTATTCGCCTTTTTCCAAGGCCTGCAAGTATTTTTCGCTGATGTTTATTTTTTTAGCAGCATCTTTCAGTTTGAGATTTTTAGCTTGTCTGGCGCTGCGCAATTGTTCGGCTACGGTTTCGCTGTCTAAATAAATTTTATTTGATTTGAATATATTAGTCATTATTTAATTGCCGTTTAATATTTTATTATATATTAAATTACACTCTTCCTTAGAATTAAAGGGTGTGTTCGTTGAGCTATAGTAGATAGAGTAGCAAGACTCCAAACAGGCTTGTTTTTTGAGCGAGTCTGTTTGGTCATTACATAAATTATTTAAACAGTTATCTCGATCACTAAGCGCTTTGCTATTTTTAACATTAAAGCATTGTTCATAAGCTTGTTGCGCTGCTGATTGTCTTGAATTAGCGTCGGTGCTAGAGGTGTTATTTTCACTCTTAAACCAACTGGATATTGACCAGCCTCCTTGTTCTGCCCCGGGCACGCCTAAGGCCGAAAAAACTAATTGGATTATCATATAGCTGGTAAAGACGATCACCAGGCCGACCACGGCGCCGATAATAGCCTGTTTGCCGCGCGTGACCCATTCCGGATTGCCGGCCGACAGCAGCCACATCAGTCCGCCGACTATGAAAGCCAATAAAGCCAGGGAGCCGACCAGGCCGAGAATAAAAGTTGATATTTTTACGGCCGCGCTGGCCATGTCATTAAGCGTGTAGTTGCCGCAATTTGTTGAGCTGTCAGGGCAGTCTGGGCCGGTACGGTCAGGCAAAAGCCCTTCCGCGCCTACTGTTAAAATGCCAACAGAAAAAACGTTAATCAGCAGTAAGCATATAATTGAAAGTTTTATGAATTTTGGCATTTTTGTATGTCATTGCGAGGAGAGATAGCGACGAAGCAATCTCACGAATGACGTGTTTAAATTATAGTTGCAATTTTTATCAAATTTCAAGTCAGTGAGATTGCTTCGTCGCCCGAGTACGGGCTCCTCGCAATGACAGGATAATTATTGTCCGTTTACATTCACCGTCTGTTGAACTTTGCCAACGGCTAAATTTAAAATATCCTCAATTTTATCCTGCGCTAAAACCGTAGTGTCAATCATCTCGGCGAAGATTTGTTCCGCGGCGGCTGAATCCGCTCCCTTATACCAGCTTTTAGCCGTCAGCGCTTGCTGGGCGAAAATGCCGATATCCTGATCATCAATCTGCTCATTAATCAGGGAGCGCAAGGCTGTCGGCCGCTTAACTTTCGCCAGGTAGGTTTTTGCCTGCTCGGCCCGGGCGGCAAATTGAATAAAATCCCATGCTTCGCTGGAATATTTGCTTTTATTGGAAACCGTTTCCACCCAGTAATTGGCAAAATTAATCGGCGGATTGCCCTCAATCTGCGGAAACTTGGCGATACCAAAATTCAGCTTGGGCGCCTGCGCGCGGATAGTAGGCAAATGGTAGGAGAAGCCGAAGAAAATCGCCAGCTTGCCCTGCATGAACAGCTTAAGCGAGTTGCCAAGATTTTTGTTCCAACAGTAGACTTCTTTGGCCGGGTTGGCAAAATCGGTATAAAAGCGCAGGGCTTCAAGCCCGGGATTGTATCGCTGATCTTTAATAGCCGGCGGGATTCTGTTAAATAGCACACTATTGCTTTCGTCCATCATGACCGCGCCGTTTTGCATCATTAAAGCCGATAAAATATCGCTATAGCGTTCAATGTTAGTTGAACCGCCCAGAGCTGTTCCTGATTGAATAAGCCCGCCTTGAGCGTCCTGGATGGTGGTTTTTTTCACAGCCTGCTGAAATTCGCTGTTCCAAAAAGCCGGGGGCAAGGCGATGCCGGCGTTGTTTAATAGGTCTTTATTATAATACATGGCCAGAGTATCAACGAACAAAGGCAAGCCGTAGACGCTGTCTTTATTTTGTTTGTTTTTTTCATCAAAGCCTTGGCGCACCACGTCCTGATAGACCGCGTCAACAAAATTATTTTTTATGTCAGTTAAGTTTAAGCTTTTGCTGGTTCTTAATTCCGGCACTACCTCTTTTTTAATCGCGCCTTTAGTTACCGGGTAGGCCATGGTGATGGTAGCCGGCATGGGGGTAATTTTAGTCTGGTATTTTTTGATCCAGGTGTTATTTATGGAAAAAATATCCGGACCGCGATCTTCGGCCAAGGCGTTGATGATTTCTTTTTCATATTCATCGTAGCGCAGTTTGCGGTAATTAATCGTTATATAGGGATGAAGTTTTTTATAGGCGTTCAGGATGTCGGTAAAATCGTCCTGGCTGTTCCACACCCCCCAATAATTAAGGTTAATCGGCTTCATGGCATCTTGGGTTTTTTGGTCAACCAATTTACAGCCGAAGCCCGTTGTTAATAAAAAGATAAATAATAGAAATAATATTATGACTCGTTTTTTCATAAATTGATTTTAAAAACTATAAAAATTTTCAAATCCCAATTTTCAATGAATGATTAAATTTTCAATTGAAAATTAAGGCATTGGAAATTGGCCACATTCAATTTGCAAGTGCAACCCTGTGGATAAAATTTATAGATATTTGATTCATAATTTTGAATTTAATTTGTTCATTTCCAGTTCAAACGCCTCGTTTGGCGTTCGGTAGTCTAAAAGTTTGACC
>JAUSGE010000031.1 GCA_030649205.1 bacterium | reverse complement strand
GGTCAAACTTTTAGACTACCGAACGCCAAACGAGGCGTTTGAACTGGAAATGAACAAATTAAATTCAAAATTATGAATCAAATATCTATAAATTTTATCCACAGGGTTGCACTTGCAAATTGAATGTGGCCAATTTCCAATTGTTTAATTTTCAATTAAAAAATTAGAACATTAAATAATTGTTTAGAAATTAGAAATTTTTTAATTCCCATGCTTGGCTATCTGCAAAAATTTAATAATTTACCGGCCGGACTGCGGCAGAAGGTTTCCGATCAAGCCGCGATGGCGGCAATTGAAACGCTGGAGCGAAAATATAATTTGGCTTTGGCGGCTTTGGTAATGAGGGTAATGGTTAAAGAAGTGGCGCTTAATGATCTGCCTGAATATTTGCTTAAGGAAAATTTAACGCCGGATCAGGCCGGAGCGCTGGCCAAGGAATTAAAAGAGAAAATTTTTTCATCGCTCGGAAATTATTTATCCGCGGCCGCGCCGGCGCCGGTTAAGGCCGAGGCGGAGGATGAGCCGGCGGTTAAAGGCGCCAGTTTTTTCTTCTCCCATGAAGATGAAGATGAAATCAGAGAATTGGCCAAAAAAATAGATTTGGCGGAAAAAACCGTTCTGCCGGCCGCCGCGATTGAAAAGAAGCTTGAAGAAATAATCCGGCGGGCGCAAATAAATTTCGGCTCAACCGACTTAGCCGACCGGTTCAAGCAGATTCTAAAAACTTATTTAAGAAGCATCAGAAACAGGCTGGAAGCCAAGGCGACCTTAATTAAATCGTTTTCCAGCGGCGGTTTAAGCTTTGATGAAAATTCGGCCGAAAAAGTCATGTCTCTGGCTGATAAAATTATTCACCCCGTTAAATCCCGCTCCGCGGGAATTCCGCCGGAGGCGGAATTATTTAACGGGGTAAGGGCCAAAGAGGTTATGCCGGACGCGCCGCCGCCAAAGATTAAGCTGCCGGAAAAAACCGATCCGGGCTGGGCAATCAAACCGATTATCGCCAGAGACGCGCCTTATATATTTCCCAGCAAGCCTAAAGCGATTGATAAATCGGCGCTGGCGGCTGATTTGAAAACGCTGGATACAACCCATGAATTGCCTGCTCCGCCGCCGGAAGAAAAAGCGGTCCGACCGCTTAAAAGCGGTCCGACCGCCGGCGCTGTTGCCGCGGAGGCGGGCCAGATGCCGCTGATCAGGCGCCGTTTTGAAGCGGAAAACTTAAACGCCAGCCAAAAAGCAAGAATTGAAGACGTTAAATACGTGCCCAGAGTAATGAGTCCGCTGGACGAACTTAAATATCTGGACTTGGTAAATTTTCGCCGCTTGGATAAAGACCCGGCCCTGATGGCGGAAAAAATAAAAAGTAAAATAAATTTGCTGGAAGAAGACGGCTATGCCAAAAAGTTGGAAGGCATTAAATCGTGGCGCTTCAGCCCGCTCAATAAATTATATTTGGCCATCGGCCAGTCAAGCATTGGCGAGAACAAGCCGGTAGATGTTATAATTGAAGAGAAAAAGATAAAAGGGGAAGCTTGCCCGACCGTGGAAGAGTTCAGGGCCATAATGGACTTAAATAAGAGCCTGCGTTTTTAGATTTTTATGCAACAGTTCATCGTCCCCCAATTTATTGATGTTGAAGACAAAATTATCGGCCCGGTTACCACCAGGCAGTTTGTTATCATGCTGGGCGGGTTCTTAATCATCGGCGTGGCTTATAAGCTGTTTGATTTTTCTTTGTTTTTGGCTTTTGCCATTATGATGCTGGCCATAACCGGCACTTTCGCTTTTTTAAGAATCAACGGCCGGCCTTTTCATTTTTTTGTTTTGAACTTGCTGCAAACTTTTAAAAGGCCGAAATTAAGAATTTGGTCGCATACTTTAACCGAGCTGGCGGATGATTTTAGCGCGGTTAATAATCAGCTGGCGGCCGCCCCGGCTTCCCCGGAAAAACATTACACGGCTTCGCGCTTGGCCGAACTGTCATTAATTGTTGATACCAAAGGCGCGTATCGGGGGGAGGGGGGCAGAAGCGAGATAGAAATATTAGAGATAAAATAAAGATTATTTATTTATGCCCAATAAATTAGTTAAAAACAAAATTACCGCTTCGGCCCAGGCTTATCTGGATATCGCCGAATTTCATGAAGACACCGTTATTATGCGCGATGGGACTTTGCGCGCGGTGTTGCTGGTTTCCAGCATTAATTTCGCCTTGAAAAGCGAGGATGAGCAAAACGCCATTATTTCCGCTTACGTTGGTTTTTTAAATAATATAGATTTTCCCCTGCAAATTGTGATCCAATCGCGCGAGCTTAATATTGACAACTATCTTAATTTTCTAAAGCAAAAAGAAAAAGAGCAGACTAACGAGCTGTTGAAAATGCAAACCGCGGAATATCTGCAGTATGTTTCCGAGCTGATTTCTCTGGGTAAGATTATGAATAAGAAATTCTACGCGGTAATTTCTTACAACCCGTCGTCCGATAAGCAGAGAGGATTTTTTTCGCGCGCCATTGACGCTTTAAAGCCGGCCGCGATCATTAAGATGAAGGAGAGCAGATTTATTAAAAATAGAAGCGAATTGGCGAAAAGGGTGGAAAATGTTATTTCCGCTCTGGCATCCATGGGAGTAAACTCCCTGCAGCTTGACACGCAAAGCCTGATTGAACTATTTTATAATACTTATAACCCGGAAACTTCGGCCAATCAAAAGTTAGTTGAGATCGGTCAGACTAGGGTAGCGGAATAAAGACGTCGGACGTCCAATCGGACGCCCGACGTCTGGAAAGATTATTTATGTTTAAACCGGAACAAATTAAATCAGAGGAAGAACGGGAAAAGCAGAGCCGGCAGTCGGCCGAAGAGCGAAACGCCAGCCGGCAGGAAGAGTCGCCGGCGTTAAGCCGCGAGCTGGTGGAAGAAGAAAAAACCTATCGGCGGGGATCTTTATCCATCAGAGATTTGATCGCGCCGGCCGCGATTGAAGTCAGCCCGGATTTTTTAAAGCTGGGTTCCAGATTCGTCAGGACCGTTTTTGTGGTCAACTATCCCCGCTACATCAGCGTGGGCTGGTTCGCGCCGATTATAAATTTGAATTCCACTTTTGACGTCTCTATGTTTTTTTATCCGGTGGATAGCGCCGTGGTTTTAAATCAGCTGAAGAAAAAAGTCGGCAACCTGGAAGCTCAGATTATTTCCGACGCGGAAAAAGGCGCGGCCAGAGACCCTCTGCGTGAAACCGCTTTGCACGATATTGAAGCCCTGCGCGACGCCTTAACTCAGGGCGTGGAAAAGTTTTTCCAATTCGCTTTGTATGTCACGCTTTACGCCTCCTCCAAGCAGGAATTGGATAGATTATCCGATGAAGTTGAAAATATTTTCGGCTCCCGGCTGGTTTATTCCAAGCGGGTGTTCTATCAAGCCGAACAGGGATTTAACTCCACTCTGCCTTTGGCCAATGATGAATTGTATATCGCTTTTAACATGAATTCTTCTCCGGTAGCGTCATCATTTCCGTTCATTTCCAGCGAATTAACCTCGGATAGCGGCATACTTTACGGCATTAACCGCCATAATAACAGCCTGATTTTATTTGATCGCTTTAGCCTGCAAAACGCCAATAGCGTAGTTTTCGCCACCTCGGGAGCGGGCAAAAGCTATACTATCAAGCTGGAAGTGCTGCGCTCTTTGATGCTGGGCACGGAGGTGATTATTATTGATCCGGAAAACGAGTACAAGCATTTATCCGAAGCCGTGGGCGGAACTTATATTAATATTTCGCTGGCCAGCGAAAACAAGATCAACCCGTTTGATCTGCCGCGTTCGGTCGCGGGCGAAGCCAAGGCCGAGGATATTATCAGGAGCCAGGTTATTACGGTTAAGGGCCTGGTTAGGCTGATGCTGGGCGAGTTAACCCATGAAGAGGATTCAATCGTTGATCGGGCGCTCTTGGAAACTTACGCCAAAAAAGATATTACGCCGGATTCTGATCTGTCAAAAGTGGAAGCGCCGATTATGCAGGACTTGCAGGACATTTTAGAAGGCATGGAAGGCGGGTCGGAATTGGCCTTAAGGCTGAAAAAATATACCCAAGGCACATTCGCCGGATTGTTTAACAGTCCGACTAACGTCAAAATGGAAAATCAGCTGGTTTGTTTTTCCGTGCGCGACCTGGAGGACGAACTGCGGCCGATCGCCATTTACACGGTGGTGAACTATATTTGGAACGTGGTGCGCTCGGAACTCAAAAAAAGAATTTTGGTAATTGACGAAGCCTGGTGGCTGATGCAGCATGAAGACAGCGCTAAGTTTATCTATGCCTTGGTCAAGCGCTGCCGCAAATATTATTTGGGCGTGACTACCATCACTCAAGACGTTAATGATTTTTTAGTCTCGGCTTACGGCCAGGCCATTGTTAACAATTCGGCTTTGCAGCTGCTGCTTAAACAGTCGCCGTCCGCCATTGAACTGGTGCAAAAAACTTTCGCTTTAACCCAGGGAGAGAAATATTTGCTCCTGGAATGCGGCGTGGGCGAAGGCATTTTTTTTGCCGGCAATAAGCACGTGGCCATTAAAGTGGTGGCTTCGTACACCGAAGATCAATTGATTACTTCCGACCCGCAGCAGCTTTTGGAGATTGAGCAGGAGAAAAAAGAATTCGCGGCCGATATGCTTAGCGGGGGGGAAGGGGAAACTGCAATTTAAATTTTTTCTTACTGCTTCAGCAGGCTTTTATTTTTTTCTTCCCTGCTGAAGCAGGTTTTTAAACGCTGGCTAAAGCCAGGCAGAATATAAAATATGAACCGCAGAATTTGGGGTATAATTATCGTAATAGTATCGCTGGCGATCATCATCGGCATTGTTTATATTATCTTTTTTTATAAATTTTCTTCGCCCGCGCCGGCAGTTGAACAGCCGGCAGCCAGCCAAACTATCCAGCCGGCCGCGGAAGCGCCCGGCCGGCAAGCCGTAGTTAATCGGCCGGCCCCGCCCTTGAAAAAGGCCGAAGTTACCGCTGATGATTTGAGCCGGATGGCCGCGGCTTTTGCCGAAAGATTCGGCAGCTACTCCAATCAGTCGGATTACGGCAATGTGCGCGATCTGCAGATTTTTATGACTGATGCCATGAAAATCTGGTCGCAAAATTATATTGACGGCGCCAAACAGAAAAAAACCGATACTTCCATTTATTATGGCATTGTTACTAAAGCCGTCGCCGGCGAGGTGAAAAAATTTGATTCAGATACCGGCCAAGCGGAAATTTTAGTCAGAACGCAGCGCCGGGAGTCTGCCGGCGTGCCGGGCAACAGTTCAACTTTTTACCAGGATTTGAGCGTTAAATATTCTCGCGAGCGGGGGGTTTGGCGCGTTGATGGAGTGAACTGGCAAAATAAATAAGCCCCCTTTAATAAAGGGGGTAGGGGGATTTATCATGCTGAAAAAGATAAAACAAAATACCAGCCGCGCCTGGTTATTTTTTTTAGACCTGATTTTTCCCATAGAATGCTTGGGCTGCGGTTTTGAAGGCCAGTGGATTTGTGAAAAATGTTTTAAGGAGATTAAGCTGAAGCCTAAACAGTATTGCCTGCATTGTAAAAAAGAGAACAGCTGGGGCGAATTCTGTCCGCCCTGCCGAATTATTTACAGTTTAAACGGCGTCTGGATTGCCGCGCTGTATGACGAACCGCTTGTCAGCCGAGCCATAAAAAGCTTGAAATATCATTTTACTGGCGGCATCGCGGCTGATTTAAGCCAACTGCTGATTTTGTTTGTTGATAAAATGCTGGAGCAAGCAAAAGTTGCCAAGCCGGGGCTGGCCGCGGGCCTGGAGCGAAGAATTTTTGAACAGGCGAAAAATATGCCGGCCGCAGTTCTAAACTATAAAGAGAATTTGGTCATACCGGTGCCTCTGTCCCGAAAGCGTTTGCGCTGGCGCGGCTTTAATCAAGCCGAACTGCTGGCGCGTAAGGTGGTGGAAAATTACGGCCTCAAGCTGGACAATAAAAATTTAATTAGAGTTAAACATAAAAAGCCCCAGGCCAAGCTGAATGAAATTCAGCGGCTGGTTAACGTGAAAGGCTGTTTTAACTGGCAGGGCGGAAATTTAAATAAAAAAAACATCATCCTGATTGATGACGTCGTGACTACCGGCGCGACCTTAAATGAATGCGCCAAAGTTCTAAAAGACCATGGCGCCGGAGAAATTTGGGGTTTGGTGGCGGCTAAAGGGTAAATTGGCGGAGGGGGGGAGATTCGAACTCCCGAGACCTTTCGGCCTGGTGGTTTTCAAAACCACTGGAATAAACCGCTATCCGACCCCTCCGAGAATTTTATTAATTAAATTTTAAAAAATATTGTTTTGGCTTTAGTTCTTGTTTGACGACTTTGCCCCAGCTTGGCAATTTCTGCGACAGCCGTTTAATCTTGCCCTGGTCCAGAAACAGCGGATCAACGATTCTTGATTTGCAGAAGATACGCGCGTCGTAACTGCGCCGGTTCTGGCTGACGCTGTTTTTATCGTTCATGCGCCGCCACAGCAAGCGCAGATGCTGGTCGCGGTTTAAAAATTTTTTTATTTTTTTCAGGACCGCGCTGTCAGTGGAATAAAGATCGTTGTGGTTTAAATATTTTTTTTGCAAAGCGTATTTCAATAAACCGCCCGCCGTCAAAAACATAACAGCGGTGGGAAACAGGCTGGAATAATACCTGGTATTCATGGTAAAAAACAGTTCAGCGTATTTTTTGGCCGCCGCAAAATTTTTAAATACCCACCCGTTGTTTAAAGCTAGTAGATTATTCAGCAGCTCCTGCGCTTGCCGCGAAGAAAGTTCTTCAAAAATAACGGCCTCCCTTAAAATGTAGTCAATCCGGTCGGCGCATAAATCGGGAATGGTTTTTTCTTTCAGGGGAAAATTTTTGTCGTCCAAAATATACTTTAAATCAAACCCGTGTTTTTTTAAAATTTTTGGAATGTCAGTTTTTTTAACGTAGCTGTCATGCGAATTATCTTGATGGTTCTGCTCTTTGCCGTTGCCCGCGTCTAACGCGTAGTCAATGCAGTGGGAAAATACCGAATGCGAAACGTCATGGATCAATCCGGCGATTTGCTCCTCTATAGGCGCGCCGTATTTATAGAGGAGCAGGCAGACTCCGGCCGAATGGCTAAAACGGTTATGCTCTTTTTTTACTAACTTGGCGCCGGGTTTAACCAGCAGAGGCCGGTAGCCGCCCTGATTAACGCCTTTTAATCTTTTTAGCGCCGGCGAATTGAGCAGTTCTAAAATCACCGGTTCGGTGATGTTAAAATTTCCGTAGACCAAATCGTGGTAGCGCATGCGGAGAGACAGGGATTCGAACCCTGGAGACTCGTTAAAGTCTAACACCTTAGCAGGGTGCTGCTTTCAGCCGCTCAGCCATCTCTCCGTGGGAATTTACGAATTGTAATTTTCGATTTACGAATTAATAAAATAAAGCCTTTTGGCTTTCTGATTTTTTTGCTTTATGCTATAATAAATATATCTAATTCATCAAGTTTTGTCAATTAAAAAATATGGCAGAGTCAGCCAAAACAATGGAGTACGGCAAAAAAATTATGGGCTGGCGCGTGCCCGAATACGACAAGCACGAGCGCACGAAAAATTGGTACATTATGGCCGGCTTGGCCGCCATGGCGCTGATAATTTATTCTTTATTCAGCGGCAATTTTTTGTTCGCCGCGATTGTGGTGATCGGCGCATTAGTGGTGATAATCCATGACGGACAGGAGCCTCTGCGGGTGGATTTTAGCATCACTGACCAAGGCGTAATCGTGGGCAGAAAATTTTATGATTATGACGTTTTAAAAGATTTTTCCCTGGTTTATAAGCCGCACCAGCAGATTAAGAATTTGTATTTTGAATTTAAAAACGTGGTCCGGCCGCGGCTATCCATCCCGCTGGACAATCACAACCCCTTGCCAATCAGGGAAATTCTGCTAAAATACCTGCCGGAAGATCTGGAGCGCACCGATCAGCCCTTGTCCGAAGCGTTGGCCAAGATGTTTAAGCTGTAGCGCGCACCCGTCGTTCAATGGATAGGACGCAACTTTGCGGAAGTTGTGATGTAGGTTCGATTCCTGCCGGGTGCACAATAATTGATTTTATGAAACTCGTTAAGGAGGACTATTTTAACAAAATAATCACGGAAAAATATCCTTACGATTTTGACCTCTCTGAAGATGGCCTATATCTGTTCGAGGTAATCGCCAGCGCCAAAAACTGGTGGCAGAATTTAAAAAGTTTAAAATTTAGGTCTCTGTTTAAAGATGATGACATATCATCAGTTCTGGACAGGCTGGAAATTACCACTTCAAATAGTGGTGATACTGATGTCAGATCAGCCTGGAATGGTAATGAGCTAAAGGGATTATTTAAAACAGTGCTGATTGCCATTCGCCTGAAACAAGGCAAGCATATATTATATCTCACTCCGGACCAAAGCCCGTATTTAAAAAGCATTAAGATCTCGCAACCAGAAGAAAACAATAAACTCATTTACTATCCAACTGACAACAACCCAGCCCAAGCGGGGTCTGGGCGGCCTTGGTTAAGTTTTGTTTTAATCAATTTGACGGTGCAAAACCTGGCGATTTCCGCCAAAACTTCTAAATCTAAACGCGACGATGACGATCTTAAGTTAATCATGGATGGTGATACACAGAGGAATGAGGACAAAAAAGCTCATCAAGACTGGTACTGGTGCGGTAAGACTTCCAAAGGAGCGGAGAAAAAATTCACCAAACCGGTGGGCTGGAACGGCGGCCTGCATTATCTGGATCTCTTGGCCGACGAATCGCCATTTTTGTACTATATTGAGCTGGAGTTAGCGGTAAACAATAAGCCGAGAATACCCACGGCTGATGATCCGGAGTGGACTGGAGATTTTAATGATGATAGCGAACAGATGATATTGGCCAGAGTAATTTGGGGAGAAGCTCGAAGCACATCAAAGACAGCGCGCATCGCAGTAGCTTGGACGATTAGAAACAGGCTGGGAATGAGAAAAAATTGGGATACTTATCATAATATTATTTTAGACAACAACCAATATTCTTGCTTTTGGGAGAAACCGCCCAGAGATGATAATATCAAAGAGCTAAGAAATCCCGCAGACGGCGGTAAAAACATTAGAGATATGGAAAAGTGGCATGAGACTTACGAAATCGCCGGCCAAGTTATTGATGGGGCGGTTCCCGATCCGACCAGCGGCGCCAACCACTATTATGATGATAGCGTTAAAAAGAAATATAAATGGATGACGGAAGGTAAGTTTAAGATAAAAATTGACAATCTTAATTATATTTATTTGGCTAAATGAAAAAAATAATATCATTTAAAAAATCGGCCCTGATAATCATCGGAGCGTTTTTGATCGCCGCCGCAGGTCTGTTGATTTACGCGCGCGAGTGTAATTCCAAAATAGAAAAAAATTTTTCAGACTATAAGCTCCAAAAGAAAAGCCAGGGTAAAGTTGACATATCAACGGTATCTTTAAATAATTTAGAGCAGGACGATTTGTGGGTTTACGAAAAGTCCTCTAAAAGGCAGATATTATTTTATGGCAACCCGATCGGCCAACTACAATTTTCTCCTTCGGGTAAAAGGTTTGGTTTTTTGGAATATCGGGACATTTATGATAAAAAAACTCCTTATGACGAACAAGTTATGCTTTATCTTGGTGAGGCGGGCAAAAAAGATTATAAAATTGCATACCGTGGCAGTTTTAAAACCGCTGGTTGGGAGTGGCTTAATGAAAACGAAGTCGTCGCCTATACCGGCTGTGGAACCGAATGCGAAGTTGCCTTTTTATACGACACGCACAACCTTAAAGAAGGGGTGGAACTTTGGGCTGTCGGTTATGAATGGTCGCCGAATAAGCAAATGATCTTAAGTTATAATTATTCCATCGGCTACGGCGTCAGGGTACAGAATAAAAAAGGGGACGATTTATTTTTAATCGCCAGAGACCATCCGGAGTTTTATAATGAGTTTACTGATGAGACTACGGCAGTCTGGTCGCCGGATTCCGGTAAATTGGCATTGGTAATAAAAAAAGAAAAAGAGAACGCAATGGAATTGTTGGTATATAACGCAAAAAATAATTTTAAACAGATTTTACGGGCCGATGCGATTTATGCTAAAGACCAAAAAATCCTTTGGAGTAATGATAGTAAGAATTTAGTTTATGGCGGTTTATCCATAACCATGAATTAAATTTTGGTTTGATTTTGGGTCCAATTTGACAGATTTAATCATTAATGCTATATTTAGATATTATTAACAGATTCGGATCTCATGTCATTAAATAAGTGGCCTTGCAGAAACGGGTCGCTTATTTTTTATTATGTTAGAACAAACAACACAAGTTGAAACAAGTTTTAAGGAATTGGGCGTCAGCGCTTCTATTTTAAACGTGCTGAAAAGCATTAAAATAGAAGTTCCCACGCCAATTCAAATAAAATCCATTCCCGCCGCTATCTCCGGCCAGGATCTAATCGGCGTGGCGCAAACCGGCACCGGTAAAACTTTCGCCTTCGGTATTCCCATGATAGAGCGTTTGGCCGTGGTAAAAGGCAATGGTTTGGTCTTATTGCCGACCCGTGAATTGGCTTTGCAGGTGGATGAAAATCTGCGCCAGCTGGGCGGCCGTTTAGGATTGCGCACCGCGGCTTTAATCGGCGGCCAGGCCATTGGCGGCCAGCTGTTGGCCTTGAAAAGAAATCCCCATATTTTAATTTGTACGCCCGGGCGGCTGATTGACCATTTGCAAAGAGGCTCGGTCAGGCTGGATCGGGTAAAAGTTTTGGTGCTGGACGAGGCCGACATGATGTTTGACATGGGCTTCGCGCCGCAGATCAAAGAAATCATTAAGCGAGTGCCAAAAGAGCGGCAGACCATGCTGTTTTCCGCCACTATGCCGGCGCCGATTTTACGGCTGGCCGCCGAGCACATGACCTTGCCGATTCACATTGAAGTGGCGCCGCCCGGCACAACCGTGGAAATGGTTGATCAGGAAGTTTATGTCATGAAAAAAGAGGATAAATACGCGCGTCTCATAGAAATTTTAAAAGATCATCAAGGCTCGGTTTTGGTTTTTACCAGAACTAAATATGGGGCTAAACATCTGGCGCATAATTTAAAGCAGTCCAGATACACGGCCGCGGAAATCCATTCCAATTTGTCGTTTAATCAGCGCAAAGAATCTTTGGCCGGCTTTAAAAGCGGCAAATACCGGATTTTAATCGCCACCGACATTGCCGCGCGCGGCATTGACGTAAGCGGCATTGAGCTGGTGGTTAATTTTGACCTGCCGGACGACTCCGACGACTATGTGCACCGCATCGGCCGTACCGCCCGCGCCGGCAAAACCGGCAAAGCGATTTCTTTCGCCATCCCCAGCCAGTGGAAAGAGATCAGGGATATTGAACGGCTGATCAACAAAAAATTAAATCTGGTGAAGTTTGCCGAGCTGGAACAGGCTGGCACGCGTCCGACTTTCCGGCGCTACGGCAATACCATGAGTTTCGGCCGCTCGGCCATGCGCCGGCCCGGAGGAATGGGCCGGAGAAGGAGATAAAATTTTGTTTATTATTTCTGCCTGGCTTTAACCAGAGTTTAAAAGCCTGCTAAAGCAGGGAAGAAAAAATAAAAGCCTGCTGAAGCAGGGAAGAAATAATTTAGCGCCCATAGCTCAAAGGATAGAGCGCAAGCCTCCGGAGCTTGAAGTAGAGGTTCAATTCCTCTTGGGCGCACTCATTCAGCGCGCCCCCGTTTTCTTGTTTGGCCGTAAGGCGCCGAGGAGCTTCAAATCCTCTTGGGCGCATAAATATTTTTCATTTTGACGAAATAATACCATTATGGTATTATTTTTTTTAATCGGTGGTTGTTATTTAATTTTTTAAATTTTTCATTAACTCCAAAGGAGGAAGGTTAAATGAAAACCAAAACTCTGGCGATTCTGGTGTTAGTGGTATTGTTGGCGGCCATTGTAGCTTCTCCGGTCTGTGCGGCCGAGCGGGGAAAACTTGTTAGTCAGGTTGAGGCTTTAAGGGTGCAATTTGTTGCTTCAGCCGAAAAACTTAGAGAGGTTCTATTTGAAGCCGCGCTGATAAACGCGGAAATGTTTGAGGGCGGGAAAATCCGTAAGAAGGTTTTTCAAAATCAAAATGAGAGGTTATGCCGGCTGTACGATACAACAAATTGGCAGACCGGGGAAGCTGAAGGACAAAATTTTCCCTTGCTCTCGGTTCGCGACTTGAAGCTTTGGATCACCAAGCTTCAAGTAGATATCAACGGCCTTAAAAAGGCAGCGGCCGTCATAAAAAAAGGCAGGGTGTTTAGAGAGGAAGCCTTTCTCTCTTTGGCCGTGGACGCCAAACACTAAATTACGAGCCATAAGCGCGCAATAATCATTTCCGAATAAAAACGGAAAATGGCCTGGCGCGCTTTTTTTGTTGGAAATAATGACAAAAAAAATTATTTTAGGTAGAATTAAAGCATGTTAAATCTTGAAAGCAGTATTACTGATATCAACCGCGTGGGCGCGAGTACGGCCAAGAAGCTGAAAAAACTGGGCGTAGAGACGGTGCGCGACCTGTTATTTTATTTTCCATTTCGCTATGATGATTTTTCCCGCCTGACGCCGATTGCTGAACTTCAGCTTGGAGCCAGCGCTAATGTGGTCGGGCAAATTGAACTCTTGCAGAATAAGCGCAGTCCGCGGCGCAGAATGAATATTACCGAAGCGCTGGTAACGGACGGCACGGAAACGCTGAAAGTGATTTGGTTTAACCAGCCGTTCATCGCGCGCGTCCTGAAAGTCGGCGATCGGGTGTCGCTGGCCGGCAAGGCGGAAGATGATTATGGAGGGTTAATGATGTCGTCGCCTGCTTACGAAAAAATTTTAACCCCCCTGCGCCCCCCTTTGAAAGGGGGGTTGGGGGGTTATAATGCAATACACACTCAAGGGCTGGTGCCGAATTATCACCTGACCGCCAGTTTAACTCATAAGCAGGTTAGATTTTTGATTAAGCAGATTATTGGCTTGGCCGCCAGCGTGCCAGACTGGCTGCCGCCGGAGGTTAAGCGGGAAGCCAAGCTAATCAGTTTAGCCGAGGCGATTAAAAAAATACATTTTCCTAAAAATAATTCAGACATTCAAGGAGCTCGCGAACGTTTGGCGTTTGATGAGCTTTTTTTAATTCAGCTGCAGGCGCAGCTGGTAAAGAAAAATTTAAGCGCCAGCCGGGCTCCGGCCATAGAATTTCAGGAGACTGAAACCAAAAAATTCGTGGACAGCCTGCCGTTTAAATTGACCGGCGCGCAGAGAAAAGCGGCCTGGGAAATATTGCAAGATTTGGCCAAAGACAAGCCCATGTCCAGACTGCTGGAAGGCGATGTGGGGTCGGGGAAAACTCTGGTAGCGGTGATTGCCATGTTGAACGCGGCTTTGAACGGCCAGCAAGCGGTGCTGATGGCGCCAACGGAAATACTGGCGAGACAGCACTTTGAAACTGTAAGCAGGCTGTTGGCCGGCTTTGATGTAAAGATTGGATTAGTGACGAGAAGCTGTAAAGAAATATCCAATAACCAATATCCAATAACCGATAAAATCACAAATCCCAATGACAAAAAAATAAAAGCCATTGATATTGTGGAAAGTGCCAGTATTATTATTGGCACGCATGCGTTGATTCAGGAAGATGTTAAATTTAACAATCTGGCTTTGGCCGTGGTTGATGAACAACATAGATTCGGCGTTCAGCAGAGAAAGGCATTGCTGGAAAAGACCTCACCCCAGCCCTCTCCTTTAAAAGGAGAGGGAGTAAGGGAGAGGTTAACGCCGCATTTGCTGTCCATGACCGCCACGCCGATTCCCAGAAGTCTGGCCTTGGCCCTGTACGGCGACCTGGACTTGTCAATTTTAAATGAAATGCCCAAAGACCGGAAAAAAATCATTACCGCCGCAGTGCCGGAAGCGAAGCGGGAAAAAGCCTATGAATTTATGCGCGAGCAGATTAAGCAGGGCCGGCAGGTGTTCGTGATTTGCCCTCTGATTGACCTGTCCGACAAACTTGGCGTTAAATCGGTTGAAGATGAATTTAAAAAACTGGATAAAACAGTTTTTCCGGAAATTGCCCTGGCTAAACTTCATGGCCGGATGAAGGCGGCGGAAAAAGAAAAAGTTATGAGCGAGTTTCTGGCCGGTGAAATAAAGATTTTAGTGTCCACCTCGGTGGTGGAAGTGGGCGTGGACGTGCCCAATGCCAGTATTATGATGATTGAAGGCGCGGATCGCTTCGGCTTGGCGCAACTGCATCAGTTTCGCGGCCGGGTGGGCCGGAGCGTTTATCAGTCTTATTGTTTTTTGTTCACGGATAATGATAACGAAAAAGTTTTTAAAAGATTGGAGGCTCTGGCAAAATATAATAACGGGTTTGAGCTGGCGAAAATTGATTTGAAATTCAGAGGGCCGGGTGAGGTCTATGGCTTGGAGCAGAAAGGTTTTCCGGAACTGAAAATGGCATCGCTCTTTGACTACGCATTAATGAAACTGGCGCGCGAGCAGGCCGTTAAATTAGCGGCGATTGATTGGTCGCTGGCCAGCTGGCCGCTCCTGAAAGAAAAGCTCGGAGAGTGGGAGAGGCGAGTGCATTTGGAGTAAAGTAGTTTTTCTTTCTGCCCGGCTTCAGCCGGAGTTAAAATACGGAGCGGATTAATTCCTGAATTTACTCCCGTCCAGGATGATTTTTGCCTGCGGCACGCCTGAATTGCCCTAAAGTTTAATTATAATCGCTAGCCTTTTAATAAAATAATTGTTCGCGCCGCTGCGCTAGGGATTACTTTTTTGTGACCAAAAAAGTAAGCAAAAAAGTCTCGGGGGTTTCCGATTGGCTATCACGCTGATTATTCTTCCTACTGTAAGCCATGGCGCCAACTCCAACCCCCGAACCCCGTGGTGCTTTTGAAATGTAGTCAGAGTTAGTATTCTGCCTTGACAGGATGATATAATAAGAGTAGGGTAAAAAGTTAAATGTTTTTAAATATAAAATCCAAAGAAGGAGGTGATGAACTTTTCAATTAGTAGGGGAAAAAATCGGCCAAGCGCGTGGCTTGGCTCGGGGTCGTTTTATTTTTTTAACTGAAAAAGGAGTTTGGAAAATGACTGACGAGGTCAAAAAAGAAGAAGTTGTTGTCAGGACTGATAATGGCATGGCAAAAATATTGAGCGGAGGTTATCTGATTGGTTGCGAGGATGGTGTTACCATGGCCTGCTCGGAGTTTAATAGGAAAATCCCGATAGGCTTGCCTTGTCTCTACAATCATCGGGATAGCGAGGATGAGAGGCTGAAAAGAATTTTTTCCCGCCGTAATGGTGTCTAAATAAAAAGCGCCTATAAAAATGGGCTGGTATGAATTTTTATTTAAACATCATTCGGCATCCGGCCGTCCGCCCGTGAATCATGCCCACAGTGCGACGGTCTTGGGGTGGTGAGCAGATGTAACGCTCGCCACCCTGTTTTTTTATTGCAAAACCTCACCCTAACCCTCTCCTTTTAAAGGAGAGGGAATTGTAAGATATTTAATAATCTCGCTTAAATTTTTTATTTTTATTAACTCCAGCTTGTTTGAAATATGGTCGGAGAGCGGAATCATGGCCTGATCAAAACCCAGCCTTTCCGCTTCATTTAATCTCTGCTCCAGTCGGCTGACCTGCCTGACTTCGCCGCCCAAGCCAACCTCGCCCAGCGCAACGATATTATTGCCGACAACCTGGTTCAAGAGCGACGAGGCGATGGCCAGGCAGACCGCCAAGTCCAGGCAGGGATCGCTGATTTTCAAGCCGCCGACCACGTTCAGGATGACATCCTGCGTAGTCAAATTCAGATTGGCGCGTTTGGTCAAAACCGCGATCAAGACCGACAAGCGGTTAAGATCAAAACCCGAGGCCTTTCTCTGCGGATAGCCGAAAACGGTTTTGGTCACCAAGGCCTGGACTTCAATTAAAAAGGCGCGCGTGCCTTCAATGATACAGCTAATGACCGAGCCGGTTAGATTTTGGTTCGGCTCCAGGAAAATCAGCGACGGGTTGGAAACTTCCTTAAAGCCCGCGCCGGTCATTTCAAAAATGCCGATTTCATTGATTGAACCGAAGCGGTTTTTGGCGGCGCGCAGAATCCGATAGTCGTGGCCGGTTTCGCTTTCCAAATAAAGCACGGTGTCAACGATGTGCTCCAAGGTTTTCGGCCCGGCCAGCGAGCCGTCTTTGGTAATATGGCCGATTAAAATAATGGCGCTATTAGTGCTTTTCGCCGCTTCCAAAAAGCTGACGGCCGAGCCCCGAATCTGGTTGACGCCGCCGGCTTCGCCCGCGATATTAGACGAGTAAATGGTTTGGATGGAATCAATAATCACTAAAGCCGGTTTTAGCTGATTGATGGTGGCGACGATTTTTTCCGCGTTGGTTTGGTTTAAAAATTTTATTTTTTCGGCTTTGATGCCGAGGCGGTCAAGCCTGGCTTTAATCTGTCCGGCCGATTCTTCGCCGCTCGCGTAAATTACCTGGCTGTTCTGGCCCACCCGATCGGCAATTTGCGCCACTAAAGTTGATTTGCCGATGCCGGGTTCGCCGCCCAGTAAAATCAGGGAACCGGGCATGACGCCGCCCCCCAATACCCGGTCCAGCTCGCCGATGCCGGTAATTAAGCGGCTGCCTTCGGCTTGGGCGCTTAATTGATTAAGGTCAATCACTTGCTCCGGGCTGACCGCGGCCGCCCGGTCCGGCTGTTTCTGATCAATGGTTTGCAGCTGCAAAGCGCCCCAGCCGCCGCATTCCAAACAACGCCCGCTCCATTTAGGGAACTGGGCGTCGCAGTTAGCGCAGACATAAAGAGTTGAGGCTTTGTTGGACATGAAAGTATCTGTCATTGCGAGCCGTGTTCCGCCAGCCGGCGGACGCGGCGAAGCAATCTCACAAATGACAAGCTTAGATGAAAGATTGCTGTCCGTGAGATTGCTTCGCTCCCGTTGGTCGCTCGCAATGACAAATGTTTATTATTTCAGTTTTATCTTATTAATTCTTTCCGTATTGGCGTCGGTGAAATAAAGATAGTAGCCGTTGCTGGAAATCAGCAAGTTGGACATGGAAAATCTGCCGTCCGGAATGGCGATGAGTTTTTTTAGGCCGGTTCGCGTATCAATTTTATATAAACTGTCGCTGGCGTTTTTGGCCAGTTCCGGAAATAGGCCGGCGCCTTCTTCCAAGCTGTCCGGTACGGCGCAGTACAGGCTGGTTGAGTCGGCAAAAACGCATTTGTCCGCCCAGGTTTGTACGTTCAATTTAGCGCGGCTCGCGCCGATATTTTCGCCCTGGGCGCTGGCCAGCCAGAGCTCGGGTTTTAAGCCGCTAGCGCTGGAATAAACGCTGTACAGCAGGCGCTCGCCCTGCGGCGACCATTTTGACTCAAAGCCCCGGCCGTCAATGGTCAGAGATTTGAAATTTTCATTATTTAAGCCCACAAAGAAAACAGATTGCTGATCGTAATTTTGGCCTTCGGTATACATGGCCACGATTTGGTTGTTGGGCGACCACGAAGGGTAGACAGTTTCATCTTTGCTCCCTAAAGAAGCGACTCTTTGAGCATCAGTTCCTTGGCTGCTAATTACGGCCAGCCAGCGGTTGCTTGGGTCGTCCGCCAGGCTTTTCATGACAATTTTTGAGCCCTCGGGCGAGAAGGAAAAATCTTGCCAGTGGCCGGGCAGGCTTATTTGTTTGTTATTTTTAAAATCATAGATGATTTTCGCTTGGTCAGGATATTCTAAAATAGCTTTATTTTTATCCGGCGACCAGGTAATTTTTTGCACCTCATGAAAAACAGCGTCAGTCAGCAGGGTTGCCTGCCCATCTTTAGTCAGGCGGTAAAACTTACCGTCTGGCTGGTTGTAATAAAGCAGATCAGCGCCATCCGCGGCCAAGGTCGCGCCCAAGCTTGGCGCTTGATTCAGCTCGCTGGTTTGCGTCAGGCCGCCTTGAGCGGTTTGGCTGGCCGGCGCGGTTGAACTTAACTCCGGAGCCAGATTGCCGCTTGTTCCGTCTTGAATAATTTGGCCGGCGCCGCTTTTTGCCGCTGGCAGGCTGCCGGCAACGGTGGAGGTGGCCAGAGGCGTTATAGCGCCCGGCAGAGGCGGGCTTGGCTTAAAAAATACGGCATAGAGCAGATAACCCAGGCCGAAAATAACCAGAATAAAAGCCGCCGCCAAGAAAATTTTTTTATATTTGTTCAGCCAATCCATAGTTTTAGAAAATAGTTTTGTGAAATTAGAAATTTATGGTATAATTATCGCGCCTTATATTATATCCATGCTTTATTTTTTGGCTTGATTATTATATAATTATATAATATAACGGACCGAAGTGTCAAAATTAATTTTTATTTTTTTGTCTATGGGTTTATTCTCCGGCGAAAGCTACCTGGGAGTTGATATCGGCAGTTCAAGCGTAAAAATAGTTGAGTTAAAAAATGAAGCCGGCGGGGTTAAGCTTTTAACCTATGGTTTTAGTGAAAATCTTGATGATTTGGATCAGGCGGAACCTGGGGAAGTCGCGGCAATTATTAATAAAATTTGCCAAGAAATCGGCACTGCCAGCCGCAAAGCGGTTTCGGCCTTGCCGACTTTCTCGGTCTTTTCCTCTATTATAAATCTATCCGGCGTGAATAAGAAGGATTTGCCATCGGCCATTAATTGGGAAGCGAAAAAGGTTATTCCTTTGCCGCTGGAAGAAATGATTTTGGATTGGAAAAAGCTGAATAACAATGGAGCGGCGGAAGATCCTGGCAATACGAAAATATTATTGACCGGCGCTCCGAGGACTTTGGTTAAAAGGTATATTGAAATTTTTAAAAATGCCAAAATAAATTTATTAAGCCTGGAAACGGAAACTTTCGCGCTGATTCGTTCGCTTTTGGGCTCGGACAAATCAACCGTTATGATCGTGGAGATCGGAGCCAAAACCACCAGTTTTAATATTATTGAGCAAAATATCCCAATTTTGAACAGGAGCGTTGACATCGGCGGCTGGACCATAACTAAAGCCATCGCCAGAAATCTTAACATCGGCTTGGAGCGGGCCGAACAATTTAAATACGACCTGGGCGTTAGTTCGCTTGATTCGGCGGATAACGCCATTCCCAAAACCATTGTTGAAAGCGTTTCACCTATCGTCAACGAGATAAAATACGCTTTAACTTTATTCCAAAATAAGAACAATAAAAAAGTTGACAGGATAATTTTAAGCGGCGGCTCGGCGCTATTAATAAATTTTACCGGTTATTTATCAAAGGTTTTGAATTTAAACGTGCTGGCCGGCAGCCCGTGGTCCAGAATTTCTTACCCGCTGGAGTTAAAACCGCTACTGGACGAAATCGCGCCGCGGCTGGCTATCGCCATCGGGCTGGCATTGAGGGGAACGGAGTAGGAAATTCAAATCCTAAATACTAATTTCTAAATCCTAAACAAATCCCAATGACCAAAATTATAAATCCTAAACGGAATGCAGATTTTAAAAAGTTTTGATATTTATAATTTTGGATTTGTTTAGAGTTTATGATTTAGAGTTTAGAATTTATTTAATTTATGTCTGACATAGACTTTTTAGGCCATAAAAGGGGTGAGGAAAAAGAGCTTAAGGCTGGCGAAGAAAAGCCGGAGGTGATTTGGTCAGAACCGGCGCGCCAGCCAGCTGGCCCTAAAGCGGCTGCTTGGTCTTTTTTGCCTTTTTTAAATAAAAAAATGCCCGCGGCGGCGGCCAAGCGGCCGGAACAGGCGATTGATAAAAACAAGATTAAGCGGTCGCGGGAGGAAATTTTAAAATTGATAAAAAATAGCGCCAGCCAGCCAGCCGCGGGCAAAAATAAGGTTCGCAAGAATTTGTTCGCCGGATTAAGAAAAAAACTTGCCAAACAGCCGAACCGCGAAGAAATAATGGTTGACTATCAGCGAGTATTTAACCAGGAAAAAGTAAAAAGGAGCCTGCTGGACCAGCCTGGCCGAGTTTTAACCGCGCCAGCGCCGCCACCGGATAAAATTGAACAAGTTGAATTGTTAAAAATAAATATGGCCGGTTGGCTTAATAAGCTGAAGGAATTGCTTAAGCCAAAACCGCGGCTGTCGCCGGAAAAAAAGCCGGCGGCCGCTAGCCAGGCCAAACCCCAAAAGCCGGTTGAACCGAAGCCGGTTGAGCGGGCGCATGGCGATGTGGTGGAGACCAATTTAATTAAAGGCGAAATAATAACCTTTTTTGATTGGCGGAAAAAAATAATAACTTTTATCAGCGTAATTTTAGCTTCGGTTTTCCTGGCCGCGGCCGCGTATTCCGCTTTGGCCTATTACCAAAAGCAGAGCCAGGCTAAAAATCAGGAGCAAGCCAAAAAATTTGAAGATCTAACGGGAAAAATCAAGCAAGAAGAGGGTAACTTAAAAGAAGCAGCCGATTTTCAAGCCAAACTAAAGATAGTCTCCCAGATATTCGCCCAGCATTTATACTGGACAGATTTTTTTAAATTTCTTGAGGATAATACCATGAAAGATGTTTATTACTCGGGGTTTGACGGCGATACCGGCGGCCATTACACTTTAGACGCTCAAGCCGCGAAGTTCAGCAATATTTATGAGCAGGTTAATCTTTTGAAGAATAATGAAAAAATAACCGAGGTAAAGGCCCTGGGCGGCGAGCTGGTGTCAGGGGATGAAAAAAATAACGCGCGAGTTAACTTTACTCTAAATTTTTCAATTTTAAAAAAGATTTTTACCGAGTAATCTGCCAATATGGATCTAAAAGATAAAACGCCCGCCGGCGGAAAAAATAATCACCCGGAAAATAAGCTAAATGATTTATTAAAACAGAAAATAAATAGTTTTTTAATTAATTATTTCGGTTATTTGGCTTTGGCCGCCGCCGCTATTGTTCTGGCCGCCGCGGGCTGGCTGTTTATTTATCCCCAGTATCAAAAGATTGCCAAAGAGAATGAAATCGCCCGGCAAAGCCTGCAAATTGAATATGAGCAGAAAGCCAGCCTGTTAAAAAGCATGCTCAATTTAAAAAAATTATATCAGCAAATCAGCGAGGCAGACAGGAAAAAAATTATGGCCATGGTGCCGGCCGGCGCTGACCCGAGCGGCCTGATCCCTGAAATTGAGTCAATCGCTTTAAGGAACAGCGTGGTATTAAATTCTCTCAAGCTTGAGCCGATGGCCGCTAAAGGCCAGCCTAAACTCCAGTCCCAGGAAGAGTCGGGCGAAAAAAAAGAGCCGGTGGCGGGGATTTTTGAACAGCCGCCTCAAGGCGTCGGCCGGGTCAGGCTGGAAGTAAATTTAAGTTCGCTTAATTATCCGGTATTAAAAAATGTTATAAAAACTTTTGAAAATAACGTTAGACTGCTTGACATTGCCAAAATAAATTATAATGTCAGCGAAAAGAAAGCCGCTTTGACGGTCTACGCTTATTATTTAGTTGATAGCCGATAATATTATGCTGGTATTGAAAAAAATGACAGTTAAAAAAATAGCGGTTTATTGTTCTATTATGTTCATCATGCTGGGCGGCACCGGCTTTATGATGTACCAAAATTATAAATTGACAAATAATCAGGCGGGGGCGATAGATAATCCGGCGCAATATAATGCCTTAATGCAGACTGGAGTTGCCGGGCCAGTGGACGTTGCCGTCCTTCTGGCCGATCCGCAATCGGTTTCGGCGCCCAGCCAGCTAACGGACGTTAATAAATTTCAAAATGACGGCGGATTTGATTCAACTATTTTTTCCAGCGAGAAATTTAAAGCGTTAAAAGAAAACGCCATTGCCATCCAAGAAAATCCCGAGGCGGGGAAAAGGGATCCTTTTCAGCCTAACTAGATTGCCGCTTTTTGCCGGCTTAATTGGTATTTTTATGGCCAAATCAGATGAACTGATAAAATTATTAGTGGAAAATAAATTAATCACGCCGGAGCGGCTGAATGAAGCAAAAAGCCTGCCTGCTTTTAGCGCCGACCCGGAAGGCGCAATTGTTAAAAACGGGTTGGTTGACGCCGAAGATTTGGCTAAGCTGAAAGCCAAAATTTATAATTTGCCGTACCATAGCTTATTAGAGGTGAAAATTGCCGACCAGACTCTGAATTTAATCCCCCCGGAAGTCGCGGAAAATTATAAAATTATTTGTTTTGAAATAGCGCAAAAAAAGATGAAAGCGGGCATTGTTGATCCGGAAAATTACAAAGCGATTGAAGCCATAGATTTTTTAGCCAAAGAGCAAAATCTTCAGCCGGAATATTATTTAATCTCCGGCTTGAGCCTGGAAAACGCCTTAAAGCATTACAAAACTTTGGGCAAGGAAGTTTCCGGAGCCTTAAAATCCAAAGCCGAGGAAGAGGCTTTGGACCAGTCCAAGAAAAAATTTCAGGAAAAAGAGGTTGAAGAAATAACCAGATCGGCGCCGGTGTCTAAAATCGTCTCCGTGATTATCAGGCACGCGGTTGAAGGCCGGGCTTCGGATATTCATATAGAACCCATGCAAAAAGAAAGCCGGGTGAGATATAGAATAGATGGTATTTTGCACACCTCGCTGATTTTACCCAAAAATGTCCATGGCGCCATTATCGGCCGGATTAAAGTTCTAGCCGATTTAAAGCTTGATGAAACCAGGATGCCGCAAGACGGGCGCATCAGAGTTAATATTAACGGCAAGGACATTGACTTAAGAATTTCCGTTTTACCGCTGTTGGAAGAGGAAAAAGTGGTAATGAGGATTTTGGACGTGACCAGAGGGGCGCCGACCTTGGAGGATTTAGGCTTTATGGGCCCGGGACTGGAGGTTATTAAGAGGAATTTAGCCAAGACCGACGGCATGTTTTTGGTTACCGGCCCGACCGGCTCGGGCAAATCAACCACTTTGTTTTCCGTGCTTACCGGCCTGAATGAGGAAGGCATCAATATTTCCACCCTGGAAGATCCGGTTGAGTATTTTGTCAAAGGAGTCAATCAGTCGCAGGTTAGGCCGGAAATCGGCTTTACCTTCGCTTCCGGCTTGCGTTCGTTGCTGCGCCAGGATCCTGACGTTATCATGGTGGGCGAAATCAGAGATAACGAAACCGCCGAGCTGGCCATTCACGCCAGCCTGACCGGGCATTTTGTCTTATCCACTTTGCATACTAACGACGCTCTGGGCGCTATTCCGCGGCTCCTGGACATGAAAGTTGAGCCGTTTCTTCTGGGTTCAACCTTAAACCTGGTTTTGGCGCAAAGGCTGGCCAGAAAAATTTGCCAGCATTGCAAAGCCGAGCACCAGCTGCCAGCCGATATTGCCGCCGATGTTAAAAAGGAGCTGGCCCTAACGCCGCCGGCGGCGATTGAGCAGATGTTTCCCGGTTTTGACATTAAAAAAATAAAGTTTTATAAAGGCCGAGGCTGCGCCCGTTGCGGCTCCACCGGCTATCTGGGCCGGGTGGCTTTGGCTGAAACGCTTGATGTTAATGATAAAATTAAAGAAGTAATTATGGATAATAAAAAAAATCTAACCCTCGCGGATTTGATAAAAGACCAAAATTTTATTACCATGAAGCAAGACGGCATCATTAAAGTTTTATTGGGCTTGACCACGATGGAAGAGGTTATGCGGACCGTGAATGTATAATACCTTTGAAAACTTTTTCAAAAAAAGTTTTCAATACTTTCAAAAAATATAAGGTATCAAATAAAAATTTAATAGCCCGCCTCGACTCGCCGACGCGAGACGGGCGGGCAAAGCCCTACGGCCATTAAATTTTTATTTGATTATAACTTAAAAATATGCCGAAGGAAAAAATTAAAATTCTTTTAGTGGAGGACGATTCATTTTTGCTGGGCATGTATGCCACTAAATTTGAATTGGAAAATTTTAAGGTAGTTATGGCCGAAGACGGGGAAAAGGCTGTTCGCGCGGCCGCCAAGGAGCTGCCGGCCATCATCCTCTTGGATATTATTTTACCCAAGCTAAATGGCTTTGAAGTCCTGCGCCAGCTTAAGGCGAACAAGCTGACCGCTAAAATTCCGGTGATTCTCTTGACCAACTTAAGCCAGAAAGACGAAATTGAACAAGGCCTTAGCATGGGAGCCGATGATTATTTAATTAAGGCTCATTTTATGCCGTCCGAGGTGGTGGAAAAGATAAAGAAGGTTTTGCAAAAATAATATATGGAAGTGCCGTCAATTTTATTAAACAGAATATTAGCGGAAATGGCCAAAAAAAACGGCTCTGATTTGCATTTAGCCGTCGGCAGCCTGCCCATGATCAGAGTGGACGGGCAATTTTTAGCCATGGAAGGCCAAGAGATGATGGAGAGCGAGATGCTGAACAAAATTACGGAAACTTTTTTAAGCCAGGAAGACATTGTCAGCTTAAAAGAAAAGAAGAGCCTGGTGCTGGTAAAAAATATCGCTAATTCGCGCTGGCGCATTAATGTTTTTTATGAGAAAGGCCGGCTGTCTTTGTCTTTTCATTATGTGCCGTCGGCTATTAAAAATTTTTCCGAGCTGGGACTCGGAGAAGCTTGCGCTAATTTTTCCAAAGAAAATTCCGGCTTGCTCATCGTCGCCGGAGCTTATAACTCCGGAAAAACCACCACCGCGGTTTCTTTGCTAGAGGAGGTCAATAAAACCGCGGTTAAGAATATCGTCACGATTGAGGATCCGATTGAATATTTATTTGTCAGCAAAAAAAGCTTGATTACCCAAAGGCAGGCCGGTAGCGATGTCAATAACGTGGCGGAAGGCCTGGATTATTGTTTGAATGAAGATATTGACATTCTTTATTTAAACGAAATCAAAGATGAAGAGATGTTTAACCGGGCCATGCTGAAAATTTTTGAATTGGCTTCGGGAAATTGTTTGGTAATATTGGAAATTAACGCTGACAGCACGGTCAGGGTTTTAGAAAAAGTTTTAGCCGGCGTCGGCAAGAAGATGACCATGGAAGCGGCGCGCTATAATCTGGCCGATATATTAATCGGCGTGGTGGCGCAAAAACTTATGAAACGGCGCGGCGGCGGGCTCAAGCTGGCCAATGAAATATTGCTTAATAATTCGGCGGTTAAATCCTTGATCAGAGAAGGCAAAATTTATCAGCTGGAAAGCATTATGCAGACTTCCAGAAAAGACGGCATGATTACCATGGAAAAATCATTGGCCAACTTGGCTGAAGCCGGGGAGATTAGAAGGGAAGAGATATAATATGGCTATTTTTAAATATAAAGCTTTTGACAAAAACAAGCAGCCCCAAGCAGGCATGGCCGAAGCCAATAATAAAGAGTATGTGGAAGAAATGCTTAAAGAGAAAGGGCTGGCGATCGTTAGTATTGAGGAAATCGGGCGGGCGAAAAAGCCGGGTTTAGGCTTTTTAAATCGGGTTAAGGCCAAGGATGTCGTAATTTTTTCCCGCCAATTTTCCGTCTTGATCGCGGCCAATGTCGCCATGGTGCAGGCGCTTAAGATTTTAATTGACCAGACCGGCAATGTGAATCTAAAGATGGCTGTCAGCGAGATAGCCGACGAAGTTGACGCCGGCTCGCCTTTGTCCGAAGCCTTGGGCAAGCGGCCGAAAATTTTTTCCAATTTTTTCGTCAGCGTGATCAGGTCGGGTGAAACTTCGGGAAAATTGGACGAGGTGCTTAATTATCTGGCTGATGAGATGGAAAAAGATTATGACATGATGAGCAAGATCAAGGGGGCGATGATTTATCCGGCCTTTGTGCTTTGCTCATTAATCGTGGTTGGCGTGGTGATGATGATTTTTGTCGTGCCTAAGTTGACCGCTATCCTGACGGAAAGCGGCGCCGATTTGCCCTTGACCACTAGAATACTGATCGGCGCTTCGGGCTTTATGGCCAATGACTGGTGGCTGTTGTTAGTTATTTTCGGCGGCCTATTTTTCGGCGTCAGATTTTATGTCAGCCGGCCGGCCGGCAATAGGCAATTGGATTTTATTAAATTAAGGCTGCCGATTTTCGGCCATTTATTCCAGTTGATTTATTTGGTGCGTTTTACCCGCTCCATGAACACGCTGATTGTCGGCGGCGTTACTATCTCTAACAGCCTAAAGGTGGCGACCGAGGTGGTGGGCAACGCGATTTATAAAGAGCTGATTGAACAAACCATTAAAGAGGTGGAAGACGGCAATTCAATCTCCAGCGTTTTTATAAACAGCAAAGCCATTCCCCGCATGGTTTCCCAGATGTTAAGCATCGGGGAAAAGACCGGCAAAATGGATATTATTTTGCAAAGGATCACTGATTTTTACAGCCGGGAAATAGGCAATATTGTGGCTAATTTGATGACTTTGATGGAGCCGCTGATTATGGTAGTGATGGGCGTGGCCGTGGGCATTATGGTGGCGGCGATAATTTTACCGATGTATAATTTAGCCAGTAATTTTTAACTATAGTCATTGCGAGGAGCGTAGCGACGAAGCAATCTTACCAATAGCAAGTTTAGACAAAAAATTATTATTTGTGAGATTGCTTCGCTCCCTCCGGTCGCTCGCAATGACAGTCTAATTTATGAAACAAAACAAAACATTAAAAGGCTTTACTTTGATTGAACTGTTAGTGGTTATCAGCATCATCGGCATTTTATCGTCTTTTGCCGTGGTGTCCTTAAACAATGCCAGAAACAAAGCGCGCGACGCTTTAAGAAAAGCCGATATGACGCAGATGAGAACCGCTTTGAATCTGTATTATGACGAAAATAGCAAATATCCGGTTTGCGGCAGTTGGGACAGTAATTCCTCTGATTTCGGCGCCGGGCTGCAAGACGGTTCAAATTGCTATAATACTGCCTTGGCCGCGGCCATAACCGCCGGCGCTAAGCCTTATTTGAATCCCTTGCCCAAAGATCCAAAAAATTCGGCCAATGATTCCAGCGTTGATGGAACTTATCTTTATCGCTATGTCAGTAAAAGCGATGGCAGTGAATATGCCTTGGTTTATCGGATTGAAGATAACACGGATTTACAGGTAATCCGCGGCTGGTGAAATCTCACAACTCGCAACTTATAGCTCGTAACTCTTTAAGTTTGGCATTTTGAGTTAGGAGTTATACGAGTGTTGCGGGCTACGAGTGCGCAAGTCCACGAACATAATTGACACTTTTTATTTGTAATTATTTGTTAATTTTTTATCAATTTGTTCCATTAATTTGGCGATTTTCTCTCGGTTATTCATTTTTCTGGAATTAGCCAGCCGTTCGCTTTGTTTTTTAAGATATTTTTTCCATTTTTCCGCTATTCTGTAAGCCTGATTTGGGTTTATTTTCCAGAGCGCGTAAAATTCCATTGGGG
>JAUSGE010000026.1 GCA_030649205.1 bacterium | reverse complement strand
ATTGGCCAATCCTGATTGCTCAACCGCGCATTTAGCGTTAACCGAAGTGGTGCTGGCAGTCAGACTGTTTTCACACTCGGTTACGGTTATGTCTTGGTCATACAAACTGGCGTTGTTGGTTTTGATTTGCAGGCGGATGGTAACCGCCGCGTCGGCTCTAGCCTGGCCGGCGTTCAGAAAAAACCAAGCAAAAACTAAAACAAAGCTTAATTTAAAAAGATTTTTTTTCATATTGTGCGTTGTCATTGCGAGCGACTGCCCGTCTCGCCTAACGGCGAAGCCGAGGCGGGAAAGGAGCGAAGTCAATCGCTACGCGAGATCTGGCGTAGCCATGACAATCTCGGGTTTATTCCGATTAACCGGAGATTGCTTCGCCGCCCGTTGGCGGCTCGCAATGACAGATAATTAAAAATTTTTATTTTCATATTTCCATTCAATTATGTCATTATTTTTAATTATATAGTTTGAAATTCCAACTTGAGCCGGCTGGCCGTTAACATAATAAAGCCAATTTTCTCCGCTCGGGTTATTTTTTACGCCATTAATTTCTTCTGCGAAAAAACCCAGTTCAGCGTAATTTTTTCCGGAAAAGCTGATTTTGTTTTCCTGTCTTAAATTATTCATCAAATCATAGGCTGAACTGCCGACCTTAATTTCAGTTTCATAATTAATTCCGTTTATTATGATAGCCATTTTTATTTTTTCTTCAGCCGGAGCGCTGACAATGGGCGGCTGTTCAATTTTTTTCTCCCCTCTGATAAGGGGGGCTAGGGGGGTTGTATTTTTTTCCGGCGCGGTAGCTACCGCCTTGGCTGAAGCAGCGATAATAGTTGGCGCGCTAGTCGCTAGTTCAGCCCGTTCTACATTTGCTGCCGGCTGGTTTTTTTCTTTTGTCAAAAAAAATACTCCCGCGCCGGCCAGCGCGATTAGCAAAAATAAACTAAAAATAATAATAAAAAATTTGGTTTTCATAATATATTTCTGGATCCCCGCTTTCGCGGGGATGACAAGAAAAAAATAAAATACCCGCCTCTTCAAGCGGGTATTATAAATTTAATAAAAAATTAAATTTATTCTCTTTGCTCGAAGAAAAATTAATATATTACTTACTATCAGTTTTCTGGCTCGCTTAAATTTTTTTCAACCCTGCTTCAGCAGGCTTTCATAAAAGCCGGCTAAAGCCAGGAAGAATAGAATTTAAGATTACAGTTGCGGCACAGCGCCTCGAATCGCACGAGGACTTTCCTGATATTTAAGTTGTTAAATTATTATAACAAGTTTTGAAAATTAATCAATAGTACGCCCAGTTGGAATCGGACCAACATATCCAGCTTAGAAGGCTGGTGTTCTATCCATTGAACTATGGGCGCAAAAAATAAAATTGCCAGTTTTGGGCAACAAACCAATATTATCGGTTTAAAGGTTATTTGTCAAAATAACGCCGGCTGAAGCCGGGTAGAAAATATTTATAGTTTTATTTTACCCCGTCTTGCAATTTTTTACAATTTATGTTAGTCTGAACTCATAATAAATTTATAGTACCCATTACTTGGTCAAGGAGTTGTCACCTTGTCTCGGATTGGGCCAAAGCCTACATGTTAGACAAAAAAGCCAAGCAAAGAATCATCAGTAAATTTAAGATCCATGAAACCGATACCGGCTCCTCGCAGGTGCAGATCGCGATTTTAACTGAAGAAATAAAACAATTGGCCGAACATCTGAAGATGCACAAGCACGATCATTCTTCCCGGCGCGGCCTGCTAAAAAAGGTCAGCGAAAGACGGCGCTTATTAAAATATTTGCAGAAAGAAGACCAGAAAGCTTTTGATGAATTAGCCAAAATTTTAAAGCTAAGAATCGCCAAAAAAATGATTGAGGATGAAGAGGCCAGGCAGAAAATTGAAGATGAAATTTTAGCCAAGCAGGAACTAAAAGCCGAAGCGGCCGAAGACGCGGAAAATGAACGCGCGGCCGAAGATGACCATAAAAATAAAGAAGACGAATAATAGAACGCCATCAAGTTAAAATTTAATGGCCGTAGGGCTTTGCCCGCTATTAAATTTTATACTTGATACTTTATAATTTTGGAAAATATTAAAAACCTTTTCTAAAAAGGTTGTTAAAGTTTATGATTAAACACAAGGAGCAGAGAGTGGGTGTTTTAGTGGACGTGTCCAACATGTACCACAGCGCCAAGAATCTCTATAAAAGAAGAACAAATTTTAAAGAAATTTTAAAAGCCGCCGTGGCCGGCCGGAAATTAATCCGCGCCATGGCTTACGTAATAAAGACCGAATCCGAGGAAGAAACCCCATTTTTTGAGGCCTTAAGCCAGCAGGGCTTTGAAATTAAAATGAAAGACCTGCAGATTTTCGCCGGCGGCGCCAAAAAAGCCGATTGGGACGTGGGTATTTCGGTGGACGCCATCAAACTGGGCGAAAAACTGGATGTGATTGTACTGGTAACCGGAGACGGCGATTATGTGCCTTTGGTTAATTATTTGCAAAATACCAAGGGGTGTTTGGTGGAAGTCATGGCCTTCAGGCAGACCGCGTCCAGTAAACTGATTGAAGAAGCCGATGATTTTATAAATTTAAGCGAAGATAAAAAGTATTTATTAAGATAGCTGATTAACATAATTAATTAACGCCTGGCCTACAGATATTTAGTACTGTGAGAATTAACTCATAGTCTACAATTTGCAGGCCAAGCACAAGCATTGTCATTGCGAGAAGTAATTCTCACTCGTCATTCCCGCGCAGGCGGGAATCCAGAAATTATATGTTGGTGAATTTTCCCATCGTCCTGGATTCCGGCTCGCAGGCCGGAATGACGGAGAAAAAACGCTCGCAATGACAGAAAAAAAATATGAACGAACAAGTATTTATGACCGAGTGGCTTGGCCGCCCTCTCACTATTAAAACCGGCAAACTGGCCCGCCAGGCCGACGCGGCCGTGACCGTGCAATACGGGGATACGTCTGTTTTAGCGACGGTCGTGGAAGCCAAAGAAGAGCGCGAAGGCATTGATTTTTTTCCCTTGATGGTGGAATTTGAAGAGCGGCTTTACGCCGCCGGCATAATTAAAGGTTCGCGCTGGATCAAGCGCGAAGGCCGTCCGTCCGATGAAGCGGTGCTAACCGGCCGCATGATTGACCGCTCCATTCGGCCGCTGTTTCATGCCGACTCCAAAAAAGACGTGCAGGTAATTATCACGGTTTTATCCGCTGACGGGCAAAACGATTATGACATCGTGTCTTTGGTCGCGGCCTCGGCCGCTTTGTCCATCTCGGGCTTAAATTGGCACGGGCCGATTTCCGGCGTCCGGGTAGGCCGCGTGGAAGGCAAATATATTTTTAACCCGACTTACGCCGAGCGCGAACTGTCAGATTTGGATTTGATCGTGGCCGGCACGGATAAAAAAGCCATCATGATTGAAGCCGCGGGCAAAGAAATTAAAGAAGCGGACATGTTGGAGGCCATTAAACGGGGGCAAAGCCAATTGCAAGGCGCTTTAGAGTTAATTAAACAGGTTCAGGCTAAAATTAAATTGGCAGAAAAAAAACCAGCCAAAAAACTAATAAGCCAGGATGAACTTGCCGCCGAAGTAGAACGAGAAAAAATATTTGTTCAAGCTAAAGACTGGCTTAAGCAAAATGCCGCTAAAATATTATTTGATAAAACATATTACACCAAAGGCGAGCGCAAAGCCGCGGTGAGCGCGATTAAAGACGGCTTGAACCAGTTTTTATTTAACCAAGGCATAGGCAAAGACCGGCGCAAGCAGGCCGGTCATTTGGTTGATTCAGCGGTTGACGCTGAAGTGACGCGCGCGATTTTACAAGACAATAAGAGAGTGGATGGCCGGAAACTGGACCAAATCCGCGAGTTGTCGGCTGAAGCCGGCATTTTGCCGCGCATTCATGGCTCCGGCCTGTTTAATCGCGGCGAAACTCAGGTTATGTCCATTGTCACGCTGGGCGCGCCCGGCCTGGAACAATCCCTGGAAGGCATTGAAGGCGTGGGCACTAAGCGCTACATGCATCATTATAATTTTCCGCCGTTTTCTGTGGGCGAGGCCAGACCTTTGCGCACGACCGGCCGGCGCGAAATCGGCCATGGCGCGTTGGCGGAAAAAGCCATCTTGCCGGTTTTGCCGACCAAAGAAGAGTTTCCCTATACCGTGCGCGTAGTGTCCGAAACTTTGGGTTCCAACGGTTCGTCTTCCATGGCTTCAACTTGCGGTTCGTCTTTGGCGTTAATGGACGCGGGCGTGCCGATTAAAAAAGCCGTGGCCGGCATTGCCATGGGTTTGGCTTCCAATGAAGACATGAGCCAATGGGAAGTCTTAACCGACATTCAAGACTTGGAAGACGGCCAAGGCGGCATGGATTTTAAAATTACCGGCACGGCCGACGGCATCACGGCCATTCAGCTGGACACCAAGACCGACGGACTGACTTCTGAAATAATTGAGAAAACTTTAATTCAAGGGCTAAAGGCCAGGCTGGAAATATTGGAAGTTATGAGGCAGGCGATTGCCGCGCCTCGCCCGGACCTGTCGCCTTACGCGCCGCGCATTACCAGCTTCCATATTGAACCGGACCGAATTCGCGAAGTTATCGGCACTGGCGGCAAAGTCATTAACGAAATTATCGCCGCCACCGGCGTAAGCATTGATATTGACGATGACGGACTGGTGATGGTTTGCGGCACGGACGCGGCCAAATGCGAAGAGGCCGTGGCTTGGATAAAAAATATCGTGCGCGACTTCAAAGTCGGCGAAATTTTTACCGGCAAAGTTGTGCGCTTGATGGACTTCGGCGCTTTCGTGCAGTTAACGCCGAACAAAGACGGCATGGCGCACGTTAGCGAGCTGGCGCCTTACCGCGTGGGCCGGCCTGAAGATTTTATTGATATCGGCGACGAAGTGCAAGTTAAGGTTATAGAAATAGACGACATGGGACGGGTTAACTTAAGCATGAAAGGCCTGCCGGAAAACGAACATCTGTGGAAAGAAGAAAAGGGCAAACAGCAGATGAGTGATTATGGCGGCGGTGGACGCGGTTTCGGCGGCGGTGACCGTGGCGGCCGGCCTGAACGACGTGGCGGCGGATTTAGAAGATAAACACTTCACATAAAAAATACCCCTCAATTTGAGGGGTATTTTTTATTACTAATAATATTTATTTTTAGTATTTCTGACGCCACAATTTCTGTGGATAAGTTGTCTATGGACTTTCTATTTTCTTTCTATTATAATACAAGTGCAGATTAAATAGATAATTAAATCAAATGATATGATAACCAAAAAACAAAAACAAGTTTTAGACTTTATAGCCTCTTACCATAAAAAAAGAGGCTATTCCCCCTCTTTAGAGGAAATATGTAAACATTTTAAACTTGCCTCGGTTTCAACGGCTCATTTCCACGTAAAAAAACTGCGCGACTTGGGATTTTTGGGAAAACAGGATAATGTTCCAAGATCAATTGATATTTACGAAAACGAGAAAATGGTAAATATCCCTTTGTTTGGTTTAATCGCCGCCGGCCAACCTATAGAAGCGGTGCAGAATAAAGAAACCATCGCCGTGCCGAAAAATAATTTGCCACGCACCGGTGAATTTTACGCTTTGCGCGTAGTCGGTGACAGCATGGTTGATGAAAATATTAACGACGGTGATTTGGTTTTAGTTAAACAGCAAAACACCGCGGCAAACGGACAAAAAGTAGTCGCCCTAGTGGATAACTACGCCGTAACTTTAAAAAAATTCTACAAAGAAAAAAATTCTATAAGGCTACAACCGGCCAACAAAACAATTGAACCGATTATTATAAAACGCGACAGAGAATTAACTATCCAAGGAATTGTGATTGACGTAATAAAAAATGAAGAAGAATTACAAGCGGAAAACCTTTTAGAAAACAAAGAAATTAGAAGAAATAAAACGTTGCCTTTAAATAAAATTATTTTGGGCGACGCGGTTAAAGAATTAAAAAAATTACCGAATGAAAGTTGCGACGTTGTTATAATTGATCCGCCCTATAACATCGGTAAAGACTTTGGCAATAATTTAGACAAGCGGGAATTGAACGAATATATTTCATGGAGCAAAGAATGGATAAGCGAATGTATCCGAGCTATGAAACCGAGCGGAACTATGTTTATATACGGCTTCAGCGAAATTTTGGCCTATCTGTCAGTTGAAATTCCCATAAATAAACGCTGGCTGATTTGGCATTACACAAATAAAAACGTCGCGTTATTAAATTTTTGGCAACGTAGCCACGAATCAATAGTCTGCGCCTGGAAAAACAAGCCGATTTTTAACCGTGATGAAGTCAGGGAGCCTTATACTGAAGGATTCTTAAACGGCGCCGCCGGTAAAGTGCGCCGCGCCACAATCGGCAGATATAGTAAAGGCGGCCAGGAAACCGTCTATAAAGCGCATGAGGGAGGCGCTTTACCTAGAGATGTAATAAAAATACCGGCCTTAGCCGGCGGAGCGGGTATGAATGAAAGATGGTTTATCTGCAAAACCTGCGGCGGGGGCGTTTTTGAACCAAGAAAACTAAAAAATCATCTTGATCATGAAATAATTAAACACCCCACGCAAAAACCTTTAGAACTGTGTCGAAAACTTATAAAATCAGCTATGTCTAAGGGCGGAGTGATATTAGTTCCTTTTGTCGGAACCGGAGCCGAATGCGCGGCCGCTAAGGAACTAAGTCAAAACTATATTGGTTTTGAGATTAATCCAGATTATATAAAAATTGCCGAAAAAACTATCGCCTCAGTTAAAATAACTCCTAAATTATTTTAATTCTTCAAAATTTTGTCTACCCCAGAGCCCATTTTGTCTTTTAATATCGTGACTTCAAATAATAAATTACACATTCTCAATGGTATGGTTAGCCATAACTGGTTTGACATTTTTTTTCTTATTTCTACCTCAATTCCTTTATTATTGGCACCCCTCCACCCGGAGTGACTATTACCATTTTTTAAATACGTATCTTCCCATTGTAATTTTTTTGCTTGAAAAATATTTGCATCTACTAAAAATATTTTATAAACTCGGTCGCCATTTTTTTGATCTATCCTAGCACTACATAAATAAATATCAAAATTTTTACCGATTGGACTATCAATAAATTTTTTCATTTCATCTAAATTATTAAATCGGGTCAACCTATTAGAAGAAATTATTAAATTATTATTTTGAATATTGCCTGATTTGGCTGAAATATTAAACTTATCAATCCATATATCAGTACCGGGCTGATGAGAACCAAGTATCCATTTTGGGTCTCCACCTTTATATTTTTCGCCCATATTTTTTAGGACAATATAGATAAATTCCTCCCATCTATCAGCGTTAATAGCCACTCTTGTATTTTCGCAATCAAATTCAAAAAGTTTTTTTAATTTAGCTGAAAATTTATTCCAATCAAAGCAGATAACTTTTTTATTATTAGTATGGTGCAGTTTATTCATATTTTTAATTGTTGACCCAAATAGCCAATTCTCAATTAAAAGTATATATCGCTGGTAGCAAAATGGCAAATTCTAACTTTAGCTAATTCCTCGCGCTCCTGGATTCCCGCCGGAGTTTACCCCGTTGCATAACGGGGCGGGAATGACAAGAGGAAGGTTTTGCCGAAACCGGCAGGACATACTATAATAGTACTATAAATAAACTAGCCATTTGTGAGATTGCTTCGCCAGCCCAAGGCTGAATCGCAATGACAATGCCATATGCTAAAATCCGAAATTAGAAAAGATTATTTGCTTAATAAATACGTGGTGATCACGCCCGGGCGGGCGAAACGGCCGCGCGACATTAAAGAGGAAACTATTATTTCCCGCGTGGCGCACTGCCCGTTCTGCCCGGAAAAAATTGATTCCAAAAACATTTTGGATCGGCTTAACGCGCCCGAAGGCGAGATTATAAGCATTAAAAATATTTTTCCGGCCGTCAGCCTGGATAATAAAAAAGCTTACGGCGCGCAGGAAGTGATTATTGAAACGCCGGACCATAATAAGGAATTGCATAATTCGGGCGAAGAGCAAATCGAGCAGCTGCTCCGCATGTATGCCGGGCGCACTGAAGCTTTAGGCAAGGTAAAAAATATTGAATATATACTGTGTTTTAAAAATCAAGGCTCAAAGGCCGGCGCTTCTATCATTCATGCCCATTCGCAGGTTTTTGCCTCGCAAATTCTGCCGCCGGAGATAAAAGAAGAATTAGAACTGGCGCGCGGTTATTGGCTAAAACACAAAACCTGCGCCTACTGCGATGTTATTAAACAAGAGATGAAATCACCGCGAAAAATTTATGAGGATAAATTCGTGGCCAGTTTCGCGCCTTACGCCAGCCAGTTTCATTACGAAGCCTGGATTTTTACCAAGCGGCATTTGGATAATATTGCCAAACTCAATGATGATGAATTTAAAGCTTTCGCAAAAACGTTAAAAAAAATTCTGTTAAAATTAAGCAAGCTGAATTTGTCGTTTAACTACTTCCTGCATCAGGCTGTTTCCGCTACGGACCAGCATTTTTATTTAAAAATCCAGCCGCGCGATAGCATTTGGGCCGGCGTGGAATTGGGCTCCGGCCTGGTGATTAATTCAGTTTCGCCCGAACAAGCGGCCAAATTTATGCGCGGCAAATAGTGGATAAAATGTGCAAAAACTGTCTAAAATTAGCAAAAATGTCAAATAATATCAATAATATTAAATAAAAACGCGAAAACCCTTGACAGAAGTTAAAATTTTCTTTAATATTATTATACAATCAAATTTATTCATAAATTTCTAAATTAACTGAATAAATAAAACGCACAACTTGAAAACACATAAAGAAAGAAACAGTGATATATGCCTGCGCAAATGTCCCTGTTTTTTTCTTTAACAAGAATCGCAACTTAACAATTCGCGGCTTTGTAAAATACGCAGCAGCTTTTTACAAAGCATAAATTTTAGTGCTAACAGGCGCTAATTCGAAACTTGAAGAATTAACTTCTTCTATATATTTTCGCGCATTTTTAAATGCACGCATGGCTTAAATCCATGTAAAATACTTTTGAAAGTTTATGCAAATAGACTTTCTTCAGGGAAGCCTGAGCAAATACTTAATTGAGAGTTTGATCCTGGCTCAGGATGAATGCTGGCGGCGTGGCTAAGGCATGCAAGTCGAACGCCTTGTAGCAATACAAGGAGTGGCAAACGGGTGCGTAACACATTGGTAACTTACCCCGAAGTCATGAATAAGCCTGCGAAAGCGGGTCTAATACATGATAGCAGCGAGGGGACAAAAGTCATTCTCGCTTAAAGATTTATCGCTTCGGGAAAGGCCTATGGCTTATCAGCTAGTTGGCGAGGTAAAAGCTCACCAAGGCTATGACGAGTAGCGGGATTGAGAGATCGACCCGCCTCACTGGGACTGAGACACTGCCCAGACTCCTACGGGAGGCTGCAGTCACGAATATTCCCAAATGGCCGCAAGGCTGA
>JAUSGE010000025.1 GCA_030649205.1 bacterium | reverse complement strand
GCGATTATTGCGGTGGATAAACTCCTGCAATTCATTAGTTTGTTTTTGGCTTAACTTAGGACTTCTCATTCCTTGATTATACCACATTCTAGTCCGATTTTGGAGTGTGATGTCTATAGCTGTCAGATTTCAGGGGTTAATGTTCAAACAACCCTGACGAGGATTAAAGCGGAGAACATGGACACGGGCGAGGAAGTGATTTGGAACGGTCGGATTAGCGGCCAGCCAATGTATGTTTATAAGGTCGTACCCATTATCACTTCCAAGCCAGTTTCACAATCCCTGCAAGACGGCTGGGTGACACTCAATGCGATAGGGATTTCCAACTCCTTCGGCGAGGGTTATATTGAATGGAAAGAAATTACCTATTCGTTTGAGAAAAGCCCGGAAGTAGAGATTTCAAGCACCTGTTTATCTGACCTCCTAGACAACAACAGTGGCTGTATGGGAGGTTATTTGATAGAGACGCTTAACATTATTGACGGCTCTGTCGGCTCGACTTCTGGCTTTATCTCCTTCATGATGATAAACATGGAGCCTGCTCATAGCGACATGCCCCTTGTCTTGCAAGCAAAGCTGGCGGGAGTAGTTCCCGGAAGTTACATTAGCACTTGGGTAGACAGGCCTTCGGTCTACGCCGCTCCGGACTCCTATCCCAACCTGGTGGAAAATTCTCCCAACATGTCATTCGCCTGGTCTGATAGATCGGCCGAACCTCACCGCCTATTCAGTAAAGACTGGAATAGCGACGGTTCAGTCCAAGGTCTGCCTACGGCCAAGCAGACCGTGACCACTAGATAACCCCGCTCTTTAAACCCTTACCCGCCTCCGTTAATCATCAACAATGATTAGCGCGAGGCGGCTTTTTTATTCGTGAATATTTCTGGATTCCCACTTTCTATGCTGTCTAAAAAACACCATCATTCCTGCGAAGGCAGGAATCAAGAAAAATATTAGGCTAAAATTAAATTCTTTCTGGATCCCCGTTTTCACGGGGATGACGAATTTATGAGTTTTTAGACAGCCTACTGCGCGGGAATGACAAAAAATAATTTTAGGACGTCGGACGTCTGATAAAAATTTTCTAAATCCCAAACAATCCCCTGGCGTTGGCGGTGCTGATTTCAGCGATTCTTTCCCAGCTTAAATTTTTTATGGCCGCGATTCTTTCCGCCACCTTTTTCACTAACACCGGTTCGTTTCTCTGTCCGCGGAACGGCTCCGGCGTCATGTACGGACAGTCGGTTTCCAGCATAAATTTATCATTGGGCAGGCGGCGGATCAAGTCATCCCATTGCGCGGAAAAAGTAATCAGACCGGTAAAAGAGATATTTAGTCCCAATAAAAAATACTGCCAAGCCAGCTCTTCGTCTCCGGAAAAGCAGTGCATTACGCCCCAAGCCTTGTCTTTTGGCAAGTCGGCCTGATAAGTTTTTCGGAAATCTTTTAAAATTTCCAGCATGTCGTCATGGGCCTGTCGGCAATGAATGATAACCGGCAGTTTTAAATTGCGCGCCAGCTTGAGCTGTTCCAAAAAAACTTCCTTTTGCTTTTGCTTGACTCTAGCCAGGCCAGTCGCGGCATCAAGCTGATAATAATCCAAACCAATTTCGCCCACCGCCACGGTTTTTTTAAATTGCGCCAGCTTTTCATAGACATCATAGCTGAAATTTTCTTCGCGCGTGGTAAAATCATAATCATCGCCCGCGGCCGGCTGCGCGTGCGTGTGCATGGGATGCAAACCCACCGCGGCATAAACCCCTTTTTCGTATTTATTGGCGTAATCCAAAGCGCGCCGGGAAGTCTTGGTTTCGGCGCCGACTAAAATCATCCAAGTATCGGACGCCAAAGCGCGCCGAATCACTTCGTCGGCGTCAGCTTTGAAAGCGTTAAAATTTACATGGGCGTGAGTATCTATCAGCATTTGTCATTGCGAGGAGCGTAGCGACGAAGCAATCTCACGAACATTGATTGCAATTAACATTCACCACTATTTCCTAATTATTTTTATATTCTTCACATCTCTCAAATCAACTATACTTGACGGCCTGCCTTTAATCTCGCCAGCGTCAATCGCCAGGTCCGGCAAATATTTAAAATGTTTTGCCAGGCTTTTCACACTGGTAAGCGGCTTTTCTCCTTGCCTGTTCAAACTGGTGGACACCAGCGGAAAACCGGCTTGACTGATTATTTTAATTAAAAAATCATTTTTCGGCAGCCTGACAGCTAAACCTTCATTATTTTTCTGCCCGGCTTCAGCCGGCGTTATTTTTTCTTTCTGCCCGGCTTCAGCCGGCGTTAAAATTATGGTAACTTTTCCCGGCCAAATCTTTTTCAAATATTTCATCTGTTCACGGCTCACCCGGCAATATTTCTTCAGCATCTTCCAGCCGCTCACCAGCGCCAGCCTAGGCTTATTGGTTCTATCACCTTTTATTTTCCTTATTTTTTTCACTGCCGCCGCCGTGCCCGCGTTACAGCCCAGTCCGTAAACCGTGTCCGTCGGATAAGCGATCACCTGGCCGCACTTTAAATAATCCGCGATCAAATCAATATCATCTTGCAAAACTTTATTTAAATTTATTTTTATGATTTTCATTACGCTAGCGCCTTTATTCTCTCCAATAACACCGGCAAAAACGGCGTGATAGTTTTAGAAAAATTGATTAAAAAGGGGGCGACTTGAGAACCGCCGAACCAGCCGCCGAAAACAGTTTGCGAGAGATATAACAAGATTAGGCCGATGAGCAGGGCGCCTTCAACCGCCCCTAAAAACGCGCCGGCCAAACGGTTAATAGTCTTTAAAAATGGAATCACCGAAATTAAGTCAAACGTCCGGTCTATCAGCGCGAAAATAAAACCGATTAAACGGTTGATAATGGTAAATAAAATAATAAAAACAATTACCTTGCCGGCTAAATCATGGCCGAAAAATAAATTTTTTAGCGTAGCAAAAACCGGCAGGTATATCATTATAGTGAGCCAGAGGCCGACTACCGCGCCCAGCAAAGAACCGAGCGTCCTGATCAGACCGAAAAACAGGCCGTAAAAAATAAAGCCGGCCAAAATGATCAGTAAAATAACATCAACAATGGGCATATTTTTTAAATTCTCGGAAATAATGGTTCGCCTTTGGCAATCTGCTTGGCGCTGAATTGATTAATGATTTTTTGCGACACTTCCGGCATAAATGGTTCCAGCAAGCCGGCCGCGTTTAAAATATTCTGCGCTACCGGCGCAAGAATTTTTTTAACGGCCTTTTTATCTTCCAGCTTCCAGGGTTTTTTATCGCTTAAAATTTCATCGCTGTCTCTTAATTTTTGCCACAGCAATTTCAGGGCCTGATCAAATTTAAAATTTTCCATACTTTCTCTATACGCTTTAATCAGCTTTTTATCACTGCCGATTTTTCTGGCTACGCCAGATCTGGCGAAGCCAGACAGCTTTAGCTCAAGTTTGTTTTTTTCCACCAAATTGGCGACGCGCGAAACTAAATTGCCCAGCCCATTGGCCAAATCCGCGTTATATTTTTCGTCAAATTTTTTCCAGCCGATATCGCCGTCGCGGCCGAAGACCGTGGCGCTCATCAGCAAATAGCGAGAGGCATCAACCCCGTATTTTTTAACTAACTCATCCGGCGCGATCACATTACCCAATGATTTGCTCATCTTTTGCCCGTCCACCAAAAAATAACCGTGCACAAACAACGTTCGGCTTAAAGGCAAGCCTAAAGACAAAAGCATGGCCTGCCAAATAGTCGCATGCACGCGCAGGATGTCTTTGCTCATGAGCTGCGCGGTTGGCGGCCAAAATTTTAACCCCCCTGCGCCCCCTTTTGAAAGGGGGGTTGGGGCGTTAGTGCCATCCCAGCCGAGCCCCGTTAAATAATTTAAAAACGCGTCGGCCCAAACATAAATCGTATGCGCTTTATCCCAAGGAATGGGAATGCCCCAACCGACATTTTTCCGGGAAAATGACACATCCTCCAGCCCTTGGTCTTCAATAAAATTGACAATTTCATTTTTACGGTTAACCGGCAAAATTTTTAATTTATTATTTTTTATCAGCTTTAATAATTTATCCTGATATTTTGACAAGCGGAAAGTGTAGCATTCCTCGCTCATTTTTTCCGGCGCGAGCAGATGATCCGGGCACAAGCCGTCAGCTAAGTCCCGCTCGCTTTTATACTGTTCACAGCCGCGGCAATAGAGCCCTTCGTATTTGCCCAAATAAATATCGCCTTTATCATACATCTGCTGCAAGGCATTCTGCACGGCCTTAACATGCGCCGGATCAGTAGTGCGCAAAAAATTGTCGTGGGAAATATTCAGCTCGCGCCAAGCCTGCTTGAATTTAGTGGAAATTTCATCAGCATACTTCCGCGGCGCGATTTTCATCTCCCGCGCTTTGGTTTCAATTTTCGCCCCATGTTCGTCCGTGCCGGTCAAGAAAAAAGTTTCCTCGCCCAAAGCCCGATGCCAGCGCGCCAAAACGTCAGCCGCTACGGTCGTATAAGTATGGCCGATATGCGGCACGTCATTGACATAATAGACCGGCGTAGTAATATAGAATTTTTTCGGCATAAATAATTTGTTATTGCGAGCGACTGCCCCTTTTCTGTCATTCCCACCGCCCACTTGTCATTCCCCGTCTCCATTTTTTGTCATTCCCGCGGAAGCGGGAATCCAGTTTTCAGCGGCAGGAATAAACGGGACTCCTCTCAATGACATTTAGTTTTTTAAATTAATACAATCTAATCCCACCACAACCAAAAAGCTTGTCCTTTTTTTATTTCGGCGGCCAATGCTTCAAAAGAGTTTGCGCCATGTTCCTGATCTGGCACAAAATCATAAACGCCTTCGGGCGCGAAATTATAAATCTCTTTAGCGAATTTTTCCATATCTATCGGCATTATTAAAATGTCCGCCACTATTTTATCAAATTCAACCATTTTTAGCCGATAAGACATCAGCTTCGCCCATTCTTTCAACTTATTAATCACAACTTCATTAGTGATCTCGTTGGCGTTTTGCCCGTTCGTGCCAATTAATTTAACAATCTCGTATAGACATCACACTCCAAAATCGGACTAGAATGTGGTATAATCAAGGAATGAGAAGTCCTAAGTTAAGCCAAAAACAAACTAATGAATTGCAGGAGTTTATCCACCGCAATAATCGCACGAGCAAAGAAACAAAAAGAGC
>JAUSGE010000006.1 GCA_030649205.1 bacterium | reverse complement strand
TTACAAAAATCAAAAACAAACAGAAAACAAAAACCCTCTTGATTGGTTAAACCAAAAGGGTTAAAATTAACAAACTAACAGACAAAGTCCATTTTGGCTCCGCCAAAATCATCGTATCATCTTACGATTAGAGAATACTGGCTGGTTGGCAAATTGTTATTTTAAATATTTGGCTTTATTTTCATTATGTTCATTTAAAGTCCGGCTAAAAATGGTTTTTCCGGTCGCCGGGTCGCTTAAAAAGTAAACATAATCATTCTCGGCCGGATATATCGCGGCCGTAATGGCATTAAGTCCCGGATTGGCAATCGGTCCGGGCGTTAGTCCGCGGTATTTGTAAGTATTATACGGCGAATCAATTTTTGTCTGCTCTATGGTATGGCCGCCGATTTTATCCCCTAAAATATATGATAAAGTCGCGTCCGACTGCAGCGGCATGCCGATCTTAATCCTGTTCCAGAAAATGCCGGACACAATCTTCATGTCCGCCGGCGTCCTGACTTCTTTTTCAACCAGCGATGCCATGGTGATAATTTGATAAATGGTTTTATTCTGGGCGGTAATATCGCGGCGCATTGGCGGCGTCAGTTTTTTATTAAAATTATTCAGCATTTTATTAATTATCTGCTCGGGCGCGGCGTTAGCGGAAATTCTATAAGTATCGGGGAACAAATAGCCTTCCAGCCCGGCATCTAGCGGCGCGTCGCTTAAAAAATCCGGCCGGGAAAAACCAAATCTCCAGTCATTGAGCGGCGCTCCGGCCAGCTTCAAATATTCGCCGGAACCGGCAAGCTGATTTTTCTCCAAATAAGCGGCCATATCTTTTAGGCTCCAGCCTTCTATTAAGGTAATATTTTTATCTCGGCCTACCGCTTCTCCGGCGCTTAAAATTTTTATTATTTCCCTGGCGCTTAACGCCGGACTGATAAGATACTCCGCGGCCTGGATTTTAAGGTCGACGCGCCAAATAACGTATCTAAAATAAAAAGGCGACTTAATCAAATCCGCTTTGCTTAAATTATTAGCGATTTGTTTGATGGTCTCGCCCTTACTAACGGTAAACGGCTGTTCCCGGCCATTTTTATCAACTGGCGAGTTTAAATTATTCCAATATAACCAGACGGCCGCCAAAAAAACTATTAAAATAATTATTATTTTTTTCATAGCGCATTTTTCTTTTTAGCCGCTCGCGCTATTAAAATTGAACTGGAACGGATTTTTTTGCCCAAGCCGTCAACCATTTTAATTTTTAAACGACGGCAGATTTCCGCTTCTGGCACTTCGCCGAAATTGCGATCCCCGCCTTGCGCGAAAACATCCGGCTTAACCTTGGCCAGCGACCTGCAAACTGTTGGATCCTTATCAATTGATAAAAAAACTTTATCCACCCATTTAATGGCGGAAATTATTTTTACCCGATCGGCCTGATTTAAAAATGGCACCCGGCCTTTTAATTTTACCTGATGGTCGTTATTGACGATCACCACCAGCCGGCCGCCTAATTTTTTAGCTTTCTCCATCATCTCCAGATGCCCGATGTGTAAAGGATTAAAGTAGCCGCTAACGGCCACGGTAATTTTTTTCTTTTTCATATTTTCTCTTTCTGCCCGGCTTTAGCCGGCGTTATTTTCTTTTTCTGCCCGGCTTTAGCCGGCGTTAGGTAACTCTGACTAAAGCCAGGCAGAAAAATAAATTTTAATTATCTCTCACCAGCGGCACAAAAACAAATTCGGGAAATTCTTTTGTCTTAAATTTATTTTCCGCTATTTTATCAATGACGACGATTGACTGCGATTCATATCTTCGGCCCACCGGCAAAACCATCCGTCCCCCGACTTTTAATTGCTTAAGCAATTCGTCCGGAATTTCTTCGGCCGCGGCCGATATTAGTATTTTATCAAACGGCGCGAATTCAGGCAAACCCTTATATCCATCTGTACAAAAAATGTGCACAGCGCCTTTTTTTATGAAATTATATTTGTTTATATTATTCTCCGCGAAATTGGCCAGCTCCCGAATGCGCTCCACGCCGCAGACTCTTCCTTGATCACCGACTATCTGCGCCAAGAGCGCCGTCGTCCAGCCCGAGCCGCAGCCTACGTCCAAGATTTTTTCGCCGCTCTGCGGCCGTAATTTTTCCAGCATAAAAGCCACGGTGGCTGGCTGGGAAATTGTCTGGCCATAACCAATAGGAAGCGGCGCGTCAATTTCCGCGGCTTCAAAATCAGCTGGCAAAACAAAATCTCGGCGCCTAATGGCCTGAAAAGCTTCTATTATCGCAGGAGTCTTTAGGTGGCCGGATTTTATTAAATTATCTATTAAGGGCATAATAGTTAAAATTTAATTACTAATTACCAATTCCTAATTTCCAATAAAATGTTTAATGCCTAAATGCCTAAATTTAACAAACAGATTTTTGACATTTGGATTTTTATTGGAAATTGGATATTGGATATTGGATATTGGGAATTTTAAACTTTTGACTGTCATTTTCCATTTTGATTTTTTAACTTTCAATTTCATCTTGCTTTTTCCCCCATTCCATGCTATAATTATAATAGGTCAAAAAATTCTTGACAAAAAACAAAAATAAAGATAAAAAGAAAGATGGTTTACAATAACAAATTGGCAAAAAATAGTTTCAAGCTATCTCTATTAGTAATACTGCTGGGGATTTTTTTATTGCCTAAAACCGCGTATTTATCAGCCATCACTCCGGAAAAATTAATTGAGCTGACCAATCAGGAACGAACAGGCTCCGGCTTGAATACATTAACCGCCAATCAACTCTTAACCAAAGCGGCGATCCTAAAAGGCAGGGCTATCCTTGAAAACAATACATTCGGCCACACAATCAATAATCAAAAATTTTCCAGCTGGATAAAAGACGCGGGCTACAACTATTCCTACGCGGGCGAGAACTTGGCGATTGATTTTATTTCCAGCGAAGGAGTGATTGACGCCTGGAATAATTCGCCGGCGCACAGAAAAAATCTCTTAAGCCCATACTATCAAGAAATCGGCGTAGCCGCAATAGAGGGAAAATTTCAGGGGCAAAATACCATAGTGGTAATTCAAGAATTCGGCGCGCCGGCCGCGGTTTCGGTTCAGCCCCTGGCGCAAAAAATCAGTCTAAACAATTTAAGCGCCGATTTAATCGCGCCCGAATACGGACATGCTGAAAACCTATTATCGCACTCAATTCTGGGCCAAGAACTCAAGCCGCTCCATGGCAGCAAAATAATTTTACCGGCTGTTAATTATCAAACGAGACAGCCGAACACATTTTTTATACAAGCGAATTTCAGCGCCGCGCCGATCGGCTTTATCTTGATTTTTACTTTTTTAACTTTAACTTATTTACTGATTTTTTTATACTATTACTATTTTTTCAAAATTAATAAATTAATCTCGGCGTAATCTTATTCTTATGCGAATTCTCATAACCGCCCTGGCGGCCGGCCTAATTGCCCAATTAAGCAAATTTTTTGTAAAATCAAATAACGTCAAACTCAAATGGCATTATCTCTGGTCTTATTCCGGCATGCCGTCAAGCCATGCCGCCATCACCACTGCTCTTACCGCTTCCGTTGGCTTAAGCCAGGGAGCGGACTCTCCCCTGTTCGCCGTCAGCTTGATTTTTACCCTGCTGGTTATCCGCGACGCGGTCGGACTTCGCCGCTATTTAGGAATCGGCCACACTTGGCCGCAAATTTTAGCCGGCTGTTTAGTCGGCCTGCTAATCAGCCTGATCGGCTATCTGTTATAAAAATATAAAAGCCGTTTTACTTAAAAAGACACTCGGTGTCCAATTGGACACCGAGTGTCTTGATTTCTTTTATTTCCTTTCCAGCTTGCCCGGCCCGTTGGGATTATGGCCGCTTCTAATTTCATCTAAATCGTTATAGCCGTCGCCGTCCGTGTCCGGCTTTTTCGGGTCAGTGCCGTATTTTTTTTCTTCTTCATCGTTTAAACCGTCGCCGTCGGCATCCGAGCCGGCAGAAGCGGACGGATTGGCCGCGATCATCGCGCCTACGGTTTTAAGGCAATAAGCTTTATCGTCCGCGTAAGCCAGGTTATCACAATAAGTTTTGTCCTGCTTGGAGATGGCCAGGCTTAACGAAGCCTGGGAAATACAAATAATTTTATTGGTTTCATCGGTGATAGCGTCGCACTTAGCTAATTCCCCGCTCTTAGCCACGTCTTGGATAAATGTGGCTTTCTGGCAGACCATTTTAGCCTGCTCCGAGACTAAACTATCGCAAGAGCTGGTCGCGGTTGAATTCATGGCCTTATTCAAATTAGCGAAGCATTCTTTTTTCTTTGCCTCGTCGGCAAGGCTATCGCAACCGCTGCCGCCGGTGTAGTTTAAAAACTTTTCTTCAGGGGCGGTTGTTTTAACTTCCGGCTTGGCGTCAGTTTTTACTTCTTGATTTTCTCCGGATTTGACCGCGGCTGAATCTGGTTTTTGCCTGAAGTAATAAATTCCGGCGGCCATGGCGGCCAGCAACAAGACCGCGATGGCAATTTTAACAGTTGTTTTTTTCATAAAGCAATAATATTAATTTAATTATTTTTTTAACCAAGCAAAAAATCCAAAATATTTACATATTCAATCTTTTTGTGTTTAATTAGTTTACTTCGCGGCGAACCGGTCCGGGGTTTCCCCTCCCAATAAATCAGCTTTGCTCCGGCATCCTCAAATTCCGCCAATCCTTCCTCAAGCGCCCTGATTTCCCTTTCTTCTGTTTTTATATCCAAGGAATAACAAACATTTATAAGCTGCGACACCTTATAGCCGCTGCGTAAAATGAAATCAATTTCGGTTTTTCCCTCCCAGTAGTAAGGTTTTTCTTTTTTGCGCAATAGCTCAAGCAATACGATATTTTCCAAAAGCTTGCCAATATCCTCGCTAAATTTAAATGAAACCGCGTTGCGAAGTCCGGTATCAATGGAAAAAACTTTCTGCGGATTATACATTTGCTTTTTAACCGAATAGGAAAAAAATGGAACAAACTGCAAAAGGAAAGCTTCTTTAAAATATTCGAAATATCTTCTCGAATTAGGATTGGAAATGCCAAGATCTTTTTCTAATTTGTAAGTAGAAATCTTACCGGAAATATTGGCTAAAGAAAAATTGGCAATTTCTCTGATATCTTTTTCTTTTTTTATTTTATGCCTGAATAAAATATCCCTTTCCAGTATTGAATTGAAATATTCAACCAATAGAATTTTTTTGCCATAATCATCCTTTTCAATAACCACTTTAGGAAAGCCGCCGAATTCAATATATTCCCGCAAATAATTATACAGCTTGGGTGATTTTATTAAAAAAGGCGAATAATTTTCTTTTTTAAAATCCATAAACTCTCTGAAACTTAGGGGATAAATCACCTCTGAAATATAACGTCCGCTAAGCAGCGTGGAAATTTCTCCCATCAGTAATTTGGATGAAGACCCGGTCACAAAAATCTTAACGTCGGCTTTGCGGTCATAAAGCGAAGCAACAAACCTCTCCCAGCCGGAAACCATCTGCACTTCATCAAGAAAAAGATAAATTTTGCCTTTGGGAGCGAAAGCTTCCAAATAAGCGTCAAAAATTCGAACCAAAAATTTGACATTCAAGTTGTCCGAAAAATTCGGCTCCTCAAAATTCAGGTACAAGGTATTTTTCGGCTTCGTTCCCTTCTCTATTAATTCTTCAATCAGCTGTAAAATGAGCGTTGATTTTCCGCCGCGCCTAACTCCGGTTAAAGCGACAATTTCCGACATGCGCAAAAGCTTGTTTAATTTTTCAGAATAAAAAGGCCGCCTGACACCGGTATCAATCCGCTGGCTCCAAAAATTCCATTTATCCAATACGGCCATTATTTCAGATATATTCATGATATTTATATATTTATTAATAAAACATCTAAATGCTATTTATATATTATACTATAGCCACTTTTTGTCAAATACTTATGCGATGCTATGGGTATAAATTGAGATTGTAGAAGAACATCTTTTGTTATTGCGAGCGACTGAAAGGAGCGAAGCAATCTCAGGTTTATTGAGACTAACCGGAGATTGCTTCGGTCGTCCCTCACTAAATTTTAGTGAGGGACTCCTCGCAATGACAAATTAGTATTCTTCTACAGTCTGAAATTATTTAACGCAGCGAACGGGACCAGCATTAGGAGGAGTTGATTTCATGGAATAAAGATACCGATTACCTGAAGTTGGTATTTTCATTGGAACATACCAAATATATATATTATAAACTTCAGTTGACGTAGGGTATATACTATTAAAAAAACTTGAACCATACGCATTCGGCAAAGTATTCCAACCACTGTTGTCTGCTATACATAATAATTCAAACGATGTTGGCAGTCTGCCGCCCAAAGCTTTGCAAGCATTACGAGCTGGGTATGATGAAAAATCAACATTATTATCAGCCACTAAACTATAGAAAGTTGGGCTTAGGGTATCTATGCCGGTAGCGCACTGCGGCGCGACGCAATGTCTATCACTCGTTTGCCACGCCCACCCATTTGGTAAATCCATAGACGCGACCGAAATCCCGGGACAAGGGCCGCTAATCCAGTTAAAGGCAACACATTGAGTGCTGTTCCAAATGTAGCCGGCGTCGCAGGTAAATCTGCACTCCAGCGCGCTTGGGCTTGTGTTATAACTGTAAACCGAGCTGGGCTTATTAACTGCCGTTTGCGTAATTGACGTGGCGCTATTGGCTAAATATCCGGCGCCGCCCAATCCGGACGGATAGGTGCAGGTTGCGATTGAATGGAAAGTGGCTATTACCTTTTTAGCCCCGTCCATGGTAATGGAGCAATCCCCCGTGCCGGGGCAAACTGCGGTACTGTTGTTAACGGTCCAGCCGGTAAAAATTGTATTGGCTGACGCAACCGCGGACAAGGTAACTGTGGTATTAAAATCGTACGCGGCAGCTCCGGTGTTGCCAACCCAGAGCAGTATAGGAGTAGCCGGCGTTGTGACATTAACGGTTCCATCGGCCGCTCCGATGCCGGATTTGATGACAGTAAGAATAGGATTAAAGGTGGCGCTGACTGTGCAATCCGCGGTAATCGCTCCGGTAGTGTAGGTAGTTCCGGAGAGTGTGCCGCCGCAACCGGAAACTGAATCTATTCTATATCCGGTGTTTGGCGAAACGGTAAAAGTTGCGGTGCCGCCATAGCTAACAGATTTTGAAGTAGGGTCAAGTGCGCCAGTAACGCTGCCGGTGGAAACTGTTGCGGTAACGGTGTAAGTATCTATGGCAAAACTAGCTGAAATTGTATGATTGGCTGTTATGTTTGAAAAAGTATATTTTGCTACCGCGCCGGCAGAAACGCCATCAGCTAAAACACTAGCTATATGATAGCCTGTACTAGGAGTAATAATATACTCTTGCTCTGTTCCATAATCTTTAGTGGTTACTCCGGCGGGTGTTACGGTGCCCTTGGCTCCGGCAGTGGCGGTAATAGTAAAAGTTTTTAAAGCAAAGGCGGCGGTTACGGTTTTTACTGCGTCCATAGTAACCGCGCATGAGCCGGTACCGTCGCAGTCGCCTGACCAGCCGCTAAAAGTGGAGCTGGGGCCGGCTGTCGCTTTAAGAGTAATAGCGGCGCCGTGACTATAATTTTCCGTACAGTCCGTCCCGCCCGAGCCGCAATCAATGCCGGCGGCCGCTGGCGTGGTGTTAACTGCCTTGCCAGAACCGTTGCCGGACAAAGTGACGGTGAGCGGATAAGTATTAATCGCGCAAGCGCCGTTTTCCAGATGATGAGCCGCGTCGCAGGCGTATTCGCATTTGGTGGTATTGGTGACGCAAGCGGCCACGAGCGAGTTGGCGGTTCCGCCGGGCACATCTTTTCCGTCATCGATACAGAGCTGGCCGTAAGGCGGCGGGTTGGCCGGGCAAGCGTTGGCCACGCAATTATTACCGTCCCAGCTGTAATTATCCATACAAAAAATCGCGGTTTGGTAATCGTCATTCTCCATCTTGAATGAACACTGGCGACTAGCGGTGTCCGCGCAATTATTAGGCGATGTTATTGTCAATGGAGGGGTGCCAAATACAAAATCTGTCCACCTTTCAAAGTGCGAACCGGCCGCCGGGGTAGCGGTAAGCGTTACGGTTGAATCGCAGTCTAACATTTTTGTGCAATTAGTATTGTTGGCAAGGTCACAAGTTTCGTTGAGCGGATTGAAGGTTAATGTTCCGGCGCCATTGCCCTTGCCGTAGGTCGTTAGCTTATATTTTATTGTTTCAAAATCAAAGGTAACGGTCTTATCCGCGTCCATTAAAACATGGCAGTTGCTTGGCGTATCTAAGGTGGCACAGTCTTTAATTGATTTAAGCTTTGAACACTTAGGCAAATTCTTCATTTCAAGCTCGGCAGTATTTCCGAACCTAAATATTTTAGCGCAGACGCCGCCGCAGTCAATCGGCACCGCGTTGATCGTATCGTATGGGATGGGACGTATGTAGTCTTCATAAACGGTAGCGCCTGGAGCACCTGTCTTGATTATGGTCAAGGTTGCATTAAGCATAAATTTAGCAACTATAGTTTTTGCGTCATCCATTATTACCTTACAAGCCGGATTGCCACCGCTACAATTAGGATAACTACCCCCGGCGACTTTGAACCAACCCATAAAACTGGAATTAGCTTGCGGCTCAGCGGTTAGAGTAACCTGGCTGTCCAAAAGATACTTTTCCGAGCAGTCCGCGCCGCAATCAATGCCCGCCGGATTACTGATAACCGTGCCGCCGCCGGAGCCGGATTTATCGACAGTAAGATTTTTATATAATTTATATCTGCATGGGATCGCCGTGGGATCCTTGCTAAATACACCGGCTTCTGACGGCGACCAGGCCGTGCCGGTCCAAGTTTGAAAAACCGTACCGGTGCCATTCCACCAAGCGGCTTTTTCCTGCGGAGTTTCTGGCGGCAGGCCGGTGCAGTTAACGGTTTGCGTGCCAGGATCACAAGCGGTATATGACGCGTTCGGCGAATAATGCAAATTGCATGTATAGGCGCATTTATTTGTGCCGCAAGCATCTACTAATTGCTTGGAAGTATTGACGGTCAAACCGGTGTCGCTGCCGGAGCAAAGGGCGGCATAAGCCGGTGTTGCGCCGCTATCTGGGACAGCATAGCGAGGTGTTAAACGACCTGGTAAAGGAACTGGGCACCGAGCAAGTCATCAGCGAACGCTATCCGCATCTCCGGGAACATATCGGCCATACGCCAGCGCAAATTTTTGCCGGCTGTTTAGTCGGCCTGCTAATCAGCCTGATCGGTTATCTGTTATAAAATTATTTAAAGACACTCGGTGTCCAATTGGACACCGAGTGTCTTGATTTCTTTTATTTCCTTTCCAGCTTGCCCGTTCCATTGGGATTATGGCCGCTTCTTAATTCTTCCAAATCATTATAGCCGTCGCTGTCCGTATCTTTTTTCAGCGGGTCGGTCAGGGTAGTTTTGATTTCGTCAATGTCAAAAATGCCGTCGCCGTCCGTATCAAGTTTCTTCGGATCCAAACCCATTTTTTTCGCCTGCTCATCGGGCAGGCCGTCGTTATTGGAGTCTTTTAGACTATTATTATCTCTGGGCGTTAAATTTTTTTCAGTGAACATATAAACTTTGACTTCTTTTTTTTCTTTTGACGCGCCCGGCAAATCCGCATCGCTTTTTTTTATTTCCGCTTTATTGCCGTTATTTTCATAATAAAAAAAATTTCTTATCAATGAATATTTGTATTCCGCGATGCCAGCCGCTAATAATATGGCGGCCAGAGCGATTAATCCGTATTTTATTTTATTGTTGATCATATAGGCGTTAATTTTTTATCTTGGCGCGGCGCCAAAATTGGTAACCGCGTTATCGTCATATAATTGCCAGGTGTTATTATAAGACAACGTTTGCAGATAATATGTTTTTTTATCCCAAAGTCTCTGCAGGCAATCACTGCTCCCAGAAAGTTTAATCGGAACACACTGATCAATACTTACAATTTTGTCAGAATAATACTGGCCGTAAAGAGTACCTACTCGGCCTCTCACTGTAATGTCATTCATGTCGCTCTTATAAGTAAACTTACATTGATTACTTATCTTATCAATGAATATACTGTTGTAGATTGGCGGATTTGATGTAAAAACGTCAGGAGCGCACTTTTTAACGCTGTTTAGGCTACCAAAAATATTATTTTTTTCGTCCATAAAACTAACCTTAATCTCCGGTACAAATCCATCATTTTGACTCTTGCAGGACATCAACGGCTCATAGCGAAAAGTTATTTCCTGATTATTGTCAGTGAACCCGCAAGCGTTAACGCAGGCCGGCTTACCCGTATCACTGTATTTAGCCACGTAGTTTGGATAATCTGAAACCAAATCGCAAGTCGCGCCAGCACATACGCCCCAACCCCATTGATTTGTTTGAGTATCAAGCACCCAATTACTAGTGCCTTTAGTTAAAGCATTGGTAACATCGCACGTGGCAATATCACTTACGCATTTTATCAGACCAGTTGAATCGGGGTCAAAATGAAAACCATCATTACAGGTATAAACACACTGGCCATTAGCGTCAACTTTCGCGCTGGCGGCGTTTGCATCGTCCTCGGCATCGCATTTAACACAACTATTGCCAGACGGCAAATAGGAATTATTGCAACTTACCAGCTGGCAATTATCAGACCATTTAACGCCGTCCCAAGTTATTTGCCCCGTTCCGTTTTCAATGGCGCAGATTTGGGGATTATCAGATTCGCAGATATTTAAATTAGTAGGATCTTGATGCCAGCCATCATTGCATGCGATAGCCTTACAGCTATTATTTTCCCATTTTACGCTAGCGGCATTATCTACCTCGCACAATACACAGGCATCCCCTGCCGTGTTCAAATGATAACCCTTAGCATTATCGCAAGTCCAGCCGTTGCAGTACAAATTACAGAATGCGTTTGCCGGAGTGCCGCTATTAAGACCAGCGCCATCGCATTTTTCCGGCCCTTCCTTTGTTCCGTTGCCACATTTGCCCTTATAAAGAGCGTCGCCGTTGCTACATATTTTTCTGCAGGACGCGCACGATAAATTACCGCCCAAGCAACTCCAGCCAGCCAGTCCGATAGTGGTTCCATTCATAACGTCGCAGTCTTCGCCCGGACGGTCAATTTTGCCGTTGCCGCAGGCGGAACTTGCGTTAACAAAAAAAGTATTATTTTTATCTATGGTTTTACCCGTGCGGTTATCCGCGACCTTGACCGTAACTTGAATTGCGCCGTTCCTGCCGGTACCGGTGATTTTCGCAATACTGCTGATGGCGGTTTTATTAATTATATAGCCGGCAGTAGGGTCGCCTAATTCTATTCTCCAGTCTAGATTGTAAGCATTTTGATTGGCTATGGCCGGATCATAAACTTTTATTTGATATTCAAACGGCTTATCCGAGGCAACATTAATATTATGCAAGGCCGGCTCAAATCTTAAACTGGTTTCCAGATTTTGATGATTGACGCCGACGCCGCTGATTTCGCCGTATGAGGTTTCTAGGTTAACATTAAACTGGCCGTTGTTGTACCAATAAACAGGCGACGCGGCGATCGGCTTATCCGTTCCGGAAAATTTAAAATAAAAACTTTTGGTGGCTTGGTTCCAGCAGGTTTTTTCGTCATAACCCGCGGAAGTTGTACAAGGTTCAAGCTCATTTTTCGGATCAACCGGCAATGTTACTCCCAGCTCTTTGGCCAAGGTGGCTTGCCAGCTGGGCCAGGTGGAAACGCTGGCGCCGGCCACATAACTGCCGGCCGCCAGCCTGGGATAATCATTCCGCGGCGGCTTTTTATAATTTTCCAGGTAAGTATTCAGATCAGCTAAATCCGCCAGCCGTCTGGTATCGCGAATAATTTTTGCCTTTTCAACATCATCAGTAATATTGCTGTTAAACTTCCAATGCGCCAGTATCTGGCCGAAAATATCAACCGTGGACGGTTCAGCCGCCTGATTGAAAGAAATTATGTAAATCTGGGTGTATAAATTTTTATTGTTAATATTAGCCGCGTTCACATAGACGGTGCGGCCATCGCGCACGGCTTCGTAGCCGTCCACCAGCAGATTTTGCGGCGAACCCTTAATTTTAATATTTTTCCCATACCAGCGCAAGGGCGAATAATGCTGAACATTAGACATCACTCTGACAGCAATAGCATCCGGACTTAAAGTATCAGATAAAGCGGAGCCGGAATAAAATAAAAAACCAGCCATTACCGCGAACAGCAGGCTGAATTTAATTAGATTGGAAAGAGGTTTTAGCATGGGGAAATATATTTTCTGCCCTGCTTTACCCCGTTAAATACGCTTTGCGTCCCGAAGGGATTTAACGGGGTGAAGCAGGCTATTTTTAATTGTTTTGCCCTTGCCACCAATAATAGCCGGCTAAAGCCGGGTAGAAATATAAAAATATTATACCACAAACCGCCTACTTTTGACACTCGTCGCACCAATGCGTGCCGCGGCCGCCCAGTTTTATTTTTTTCACCAATCCGGCACAGCCCTGGCATGGCTGGCCAGCGCGGCCGTAGACTTTTAAATATTTTATAAAATTGCCTGCCTGGCCCCGCGCGTCAACGTAATCGCTGAATGAAGTGCCGCGGTGCTTAATGGCCAAGCGCAAAATTTTAGGGATGGCTTGCCAAAGTTTTTTTACTTCATTCGGTTCCAGACTGCCGGCGCGCCTCATTGGCTTGATCCGCGCCGCGAACAGCGACTCGTCCGCGTAAATATTGCCGATGCCGGAAATAAATTTTTGATCAATCAGAGCTTGCTTGATCGTGGTCTTACGCTTGCGCGCTAAAACTTTTTTTAAATAATCCAAAGTAAAATCCGAACCTAAAGGCTCCGCGCCCAGCTTGCCTTTAAGGCTGGCCAGCTCCGCGGCTGACGCCAATTTAACCCAGGCGAATCTTCTGACATCATTAAAATAAAGCGCGCTCTGATCGGAAAATTTAAAAATTACTCTGGTAAATTTGTTGGGCAGATCCTGTCTTTCAAGTTTAATCGGATGGCCGCCGGCGATTATGGCGGCTTTAGATTTATATACCAGCTGGCCGGTCATCTTTAAATGAATCAGCAAATTATCACGACCCAAATTTATAATTATCATCTTGGCGCGGCGCTCTACCGACCTTACCGGCTGGCCGATTATTTTTTTAGCCTCCGCGGCCGTCAGCCTAAAAACTTTCTTATCCAATGATTTGATGCCGGTTAATTTTTTATTCTTCAGCCGGTGCTCAAGATCGCGGACAATGGTTTCCACTTCCGGCAGTTCGGGCATAGAATTGAGTTGGTCATTGCGAGCGACCGGAGGGAGCGAAGCAATCTCACAAATGGGAAGTTTTGGTGAAAGTTTATTGTCCGTGAGATTGCTTCGTCGCTGATGCTCCTCGCAATGACAGAAAGTTTTAATTTCACACTATTATTTCTCCTTCACGATTCTCCTCATCTATCCCCGCGGCGTTGGCTTCGTCCGTGTCAATATGCATGGCCAGGCGGAAAGACGGATCAACTCTGACTAATACATTTTCAAACAGCAGGTCGCGCGCGCCGCCGGTATCAACTTTAACCCGGTCGCCGTTTTTTACGCCTAATTGAGCCGCCGTAGCCGGGTCAATGTGAATGTGCCTTAAAGCTAAAATCACCCCCTGTTTAAGTTCCAGCTCCCCGACCGGGCCGGCAATTTTAATTCCATGAGTGCCGGCTAAATTTCCCGAATCCCTGACTGGCGGATTAAGTCCCAGTTTCCTGGCATCGGTTTCGCTTACTTCCACTTGAGTTTGTCCGCGGCATGGGCCTAAAATTCTTACTCTCTCAATCGCGCCGCCCGGACCGGCCAGGCTGACGGTTTGCTCGGACGCGAATTGGCCGGTTTGCGATAAATTATGAAGTTTAGCCAATGCAAAACCTTGGCCGAATAAAATTTCCAGATCCGGCTTGGACAGATGAACATGGCGGGCCGATATTTCAATGGGAACCTTCATAATTTTTATTCTGCCTGGCTTTAGCCAGCTCTTAATTAACTCCGGCTTTACCCCGTTAAATCCCTTCGGGACGCAAAGCGTATTTAACGGGGTAAAGCCGGGTAGAATAGAAATTTATATCTCACCTCTCTTTAACAGCCCGTTCTGCGCGCCCTGTTCGCTGACTTCCGCGGCCGAGTTCTTCGCGGCCAAGAGCAAGGCCTTTTTAATGTCGCCGCCGTACAATTCCAAGCCGCCGACGAATGACGAGCCGAAAGCGTCGCCCACGCCGGTGGTGTCAACGCGCCGCTTTTCTTTCACTATGGGCTGGTGATAAATTTTACCTTGGACCAGGGCGTCGGCGCCGTGCCGTCCGTTGGTTATCAGCGCCATCCGCGGCCCGTAGGACATGAGCGGCTGGAGCAGATTTTTTTGATTGTTTAAATTAAGCGCGGCATATTTTTTATCCGACAATATCAGTTCAGTCGCTTCGTCTTTATTAACAATTAAGCAGGCTGTTTTTTTTAAGTATTTTCCCAGCGCTTTAACGCCGGCGATAATCTGGCGGTGGCCCGGGTTCCAGGCAATTTTCGCGCCTTCAACAGAAAATATTTTATCTAAATTTTTCTGCCACGCGCCGGACTGCGATGTCAAATATATCCATTTTGCCTTTTCCATAATTTCCCTTTCATGATTCATAATTCGCAATTCATCATTAGCCGCCCGATTGGAAAAACAAATATGCTCATTGTCCGAACCGACCAAGAGAAACGAAAACCCCGTGGCCGAATTTTTTACTTCCTGCAATAACGCGCCGTCAACTCCCTCACGCTTAAAGTTGTTTAAAATTCTCTGTCCGCGGTCATCCCGGCCAATGGCCGCCAGACAGGCGGTCTTAAAGCCTAAACGCGCCAAACAGACCGCCGCGTTGGCCGCGCCGCCGCCGAAGCCGGAAAATGATTTGTCAATCTTGATTTTGGCGCCGTATTCAAAGGCCAGAAGTTTCTGCTTGGTTAAATCTTTTTTGTTGTCAATCAGCACGCCTTCGCGAGTATAAAAAGTTATATCCTCGGTCGCGCCGCCGATGGTGATAAAATCGTATGGCATAAACACTAATTTAATTTCTGCCCGGCTTCAGCCGGAGTTATTTTCTCTTTCTGCCCGGCTTCAGCCGGAGTTATTATTTTTTATTTAACAAATCTTCAGTGAACCTTTTTATTTCCGGCCCGATGTCCGGCCGGTCAAAGGCGTACTTCAGGATGGTTTTCATGTAATTCAGCGGATCGCCGGTGGTCAGCCATTCGTCCGGCTTCTCCACCAGCTTCACATGAAATTCACCGCCCTTTTTAATATAATTTTCAATCGCGTCAACTATCCAGATTTCTCCGCCCTTGCCCGGCGGAGTGTTTTTCAGCTCATCAATGATATCCTGATTTAAAATCATGCGGCCGAATTCGGCCAGGCGGGAGGGGGTTTCTTCCGGAGACGGTTTTTCAATTATCCGCTTAATGCGGGTGGAATTTTTTTCCAGTTCGGCAATGCCGTAGCGATGGACTTCGGAGTCGGACACCTCTTGCACGGCCATCAGCAATTTGCCGTTTTTTTCGTAGTCATCAATCATCTGCTTGGTAAAAGAAATTTTTGACTTTACCAAGTCGTCTCCGAAGCAAAAGACAAACGGCTCGTCTTTGATCAAACTGGCGGCCGATAAAATCGGCACGCCGTTGCCGTATTGCGGCTTTTGGCGGACATAGATAAAATTCGCCAGATTAGCAATCTGCTTGATGCTTTCCTTCAGCTCAATTTTCCCGGCTTTTTCCAAATCATTCATTAGCGCCCAATTGTAGTCAAAATGGTCTTCCAGCGGCTTTTTGTCCCATTTAGTGACTAAAATTATGTCTTCAATCCCGGCCGCTACCAATTCTTCAACCACTAATTGCACAATCGGCTTATCCACAATCGGCAGCATTTCCTTAGGCATAGCCTTGGTGGCGGGCAGAAGCCTGGTGCCGGAACCGGCTACGGCCACCACGGCTTTTTTTATTGATTTCATAAATTAATAATTAATTATCTTAATTTCCATTTCCATAAATATCTGGCCCACGATGCCAGATGGTGCCAGGCGGCCTTATTGGTGAAAAATTTATACCAGGGCGCGCGCGCGCTTTCCCTTAAATGGTTATGGACAATAACCGCCGGCGGATAATAAATCACCTTCCAGCCCGCCTGCCAAAAGCGCTTGCACAAATCAGTGTCTTCAAAGTAAAGAAAAAATCTTTCATCAAACATGCCGACTTGCCTTAATGCCTCGGCGCGAAAAAATAAGAATGAGCCCAACAGCCAGTCAACTTCCAGGCTCGCGCTGTTCATATTATAATCCTTATACAAAAATCTGTCTAAGTCTTTTTTACCGGGCCTGCTTGCGCCCAGAGGCGTGCGCCGGAAAAGCGGAGTTAAAAGCCTTGGCCAGCGAAAACAGGAGGCCTGCAAACTGCCGTTCGGGTTAAGCTGTTTCGGGCCCGCGATCCCGGCCCGGGGATTATGTTCCATAAACTCGTAAAGACGGCGAAAAGCATCTTTGGCGGCAGCCGTGTCAGGATTCATGATGGCAATATATTTTCCTTGCGCCGCCCGCGCGCCTTGATTATTGGCCGCGCCCATGCCCAGATTTTTGCCGTTCAAAATAAAATTAATATCGCCGAACGGCTTTAAGTCCTCGGCCGACAAATCCAGCGAATAATTGTCCACCACGATAATTTCGTAAGTTAAGCCGGACCAGTTGGCTGACCGAATGGACTTAATACAATTTAGAGTTAAATCTTTGGATTTATAATTCACTATAATTATGCTTACGTTCATAAACAACACGCTGTCATTGCGAGCCTCCATCAGGCGGCGAAGTCATGGCTATGCCAGATCTGGCGTAGCCAGACAATCTCACGCGCAACTTTTATAAATTAAATTCACCATAATATAAAAACCTTTATTATTCTCCAGTAAAAATTAAAGATAGCATTCGCCAGCTTCAGCCGTCCGCTCCCGACTTCTTGATACCAGATTTTCCCGCTGAACAGCTTTATTATCTCCCGGTCTTTCACCCGGCGCAGTTCTTGCGCCTGCCGGCGCGCGGCCGATAAATAGCGCCAGTTTTTCAAACTGGCAAAATATTTATAGACCCGCATTTTTTCCCTGAACCAGCCGCCCTTAACCGAAAAAAATATCAAGCCGATCTCCATGATTATGAAAGCCGGAAAAATCAGTATTAGCGTAGCCCAGCGGTAATTTTTCAGCATGGCGATCATCCGATTTCTGTCCATAAAATAATATTTTTTTATACTGCGGCTGAATTCATATTTATGATAAACCACGGCCCCGGGCGCCAGAACACACTGATAGCCGGCCAGCCACAGGCGCCAGCCCAAATCCTGGTCTTCATTATACATCCAAAATTCCTCGTCAAACAAGCCGGCCTTTTCCAGCGCTTCTCGCTTGAATAAAACCGCGGCCCCGGACGGATAAGCTATTTCCGCCCCCTTTAGCAAAGGGGGTAAGGGGGATTTGTATCTTTCCCCGTAGCCTTCCGCGTAACCGAATCCCAAAAAATGCGTCACATTGCCCAGGCTGTTGATAATATTTTTCTTGCCATAAAGCATTAATCTCGCCTGCACCGCGCCAATTTGCCCCCCTTGCAAAGGGGGGTTAGGGGGGTTAGCCGCCTCTACCATCAGCCTAACACAGGACTTTTCCACTGCCGTATCCATATTAAATAAAATAACGTAATCAAATCCCTGCTCCAGCGCCAGCATCATAGCGTCATTATTGCCCTTGGCAAACCCGTCATTGTTTTGATTCCTAACTATTTCAAACTGCCCCCCTGGCAAAGGGGGGTTAGGGGGGTTAATTGCAGCTAGCAATATGTTCATCAAATATTCATAACTTTCTTCCGAACTTTCATTATCCGTAATAAATATTTTCATTTCGCCGCCATAGTCTTGCTCTCTAATACTATCGGCGCACTCGGCCAGATATTTTTTAGCGTAATCTTTATAGTTCGGACTAATAATGATGGCAATTTTTTTAAGCATAATATCCTCATTGTCATACCCGCGCATGCGGGAATCCATTTCGTTAATTCAAATTTTTACTCCAGCGGACTTTTGATGTCCCTTAACTTATTATTAGCAACTTTAGTATAAATCTGCGTGGTTTCCAGCCGCGCATGTCCCAGTAGTTCCTGTATATATCTTATATCAGTTCCATTTTCCAGTAAATGCGTGGCGAAGCTGTGGCGCAGGCTGTGCGCGGTCGTATCGGAATTTACTCCGGCTGATTTCACGGCGTCAGCCACGACTTTTTGCGCTGACCGGACGCTTAATTTATGGCCGGCCTCATAGCTTTCAAACAGATATGCCAAGGGCTGATATTGGGTTAAATATTTTTCAATATTGCGCAGAGTCTGTTCTGAAATAATGGTAATTCTGTCTTTAGCGCCTTTGCCATGCTTGATGATTATAATTTTACGGAAAAAATCAATGTCATTAATTTTCAGATTAACTAATTCGCTTACTCGCAGTCCGGAACCGAACAAAATTTGGATCATCAGCTTATGCTTAATATTGTCCAAGGAGTTGATCATCGCCACCACCTCGTCCTTGCTTAATACCACCGGCAATTTCTTCTCGCTTTTCGGCCGCTTAATTCCGGCATGTCCGGGCACAAAAAATTTACGGCACAAAACTCCTTCATAATAAAATTTAAAAGCGTTTATTGCTAAATTAACCGTTGACGATGATTTGCCTAAATTAAACAAACAGTCAACATAGTCCCTAATATCCTGCTTTTCTATATCTCTAGCGTCCTTGCTTGCAAATCTTAGCAACTCTTTGTTATAATACAAATAGGCTTGAATGGTTTTGGGGCTAAAATTGCGTATTCTCATTTCCTGCGCCAGCCGAAACATCGGATCTTTGCTTGGATATTGATAATTTCCGTTCATAAGAGATTATGATAAGAAGTAATCGCTTTCATTTTAACTAATTTTAAATATTAATTCAATAAGTTCGCATATAAGTAGTTGTGCAAAATAGCTCGCCCTCACTAACGTTCGGTGCTCGCTATTTTGCACAACGCGCGCGGGCAAGCCCTCGTTGCGCTCGCCGCTCGCCTGCCCTCTCGGGCAGACCGAGCGACATCGCACAACTCGGGATATGCGAAACGCCCGTCGGCC
>JAUSGE010000005.1 GCA_030649205.1 bacterium | reverse complement strand
GTCGTCCCGATGCCGACGTTGCCGTCGGTTGTTATTGTGAGCCTGTCATTCGTCCCTAACGCCACAGACGCTGAAAACTTAAATTTAGAACTGTCGCTGTAATCCGTTCCTATGGTGAAGCGGGTCGTGTTCGTGTCGCCAAAGGCCAGGCCAGAATCCGCTCCTGCGTTGTAGAGGCTTAATTTGGATAGGGGGCTGCTCGTCCCGATGCCGACGTTGCCTTGACTTGTTATTCGCATCCACTCCGTCAAAGCCCTCGCTTTCATTGTATAAAAAGACATTCTGGAATTATCCGTCCCAGCGCTGCCGTCCCACGTTCCAACATCTCCTTCCAACATTATTTTACCGGCATTCTCTATAACTGAGCCACCACTATCGTCAGCCACTCTCCAAAACATGCCGCCTAAATCAGTACCGTTAGTTATCCCTTGCTGACCACTCAAAATTGTTACGTATGGGCTATTGTCTCCTGCAACAGTTAATCTTGTTGCCGGACTCGTCGTCCCGATGCCGACGTTGCCGTTGGTTATCCGCATGACTTCAGAACCATTTTGGTTAATAGCAAAAGGACGGTATGTTCCGGCCGCGTCTCTTGTTAAATTAAGCGTGGCCACGTTTGAAGAATAACCAAGCGTCAGGTATTCGGCGTTGGCATCGTTGGTGTTGTAAATTCTTAAACTGCCCGGGCCGAGATACAGGTCGCGCCAGCGGGCGGTGGAAGTGCCCAGGTCATATTGATTATCAGACGCGGGAATTAAATTGCCGGAGAAAGTCGTGTTGCCGGTAACGGTTAAAGAACCGCCGACGTTGAACGCGCCGGTGGTTGTGGCATTGCCATGAAAATAAGCGTCGCCTTCCAGACCTAATTTAACGAAGGGAGAAGAGGAAGCGATGCCCAGATTGCCGTAGATATAGGTATTGTGCGCGATAATGCCGTTGCCCACGAAGTTATGCGTGCCCTCAACTTCAATGTCATAGACTTGCTCGGCCGGGAGGAGTTCAATTTTAGTGATTTTTTCAAACTCTGCTTCGGCTTTTTTATCGCTTTCCTCTTGGCCGCTTGACACGATTCCCAGCTTGCCATATAATACAGACAGTAATGTTACCCCGTTTGATTCCGCAAGGAATTTTAGCGGGGCTTTTTTATTTTCCGTTGTTATTAAATCTTTAATCTTCTCAAAATAAATATGGTATTTTTGCCTTAATTCCCAGGCCATATTCTTTTCATAGCCGACGAAAACCACTTTTTTGCCCGCGCGCTGAATAATATCTGCTAAAGCCGCATAGTCGCTGTCGCCGCTCAAGATAAAGACAATATCATATTTATCCAAATTTTTTATAATATCCCTCGTTATGTCAACATCAATATTCCCTTTCTTAATATACTGGCCATGATCCTGGTCAAAAATATATTTGAGCGGCTTAACTATTGTGTTTATTCCTAAACTTTTTATTTTATCCGCGTGTTTAGCGCTATTATAATAAGCTAAATCTTTCTTATCCGGCATGGTCATGTAATAATTTATTGTTTCAATCGCGAAATCCTTGGCTAACAACTGTTTGAATTTCAATAAGTCAACTCTCCAGCCGTACCGCTTGTAGCCATAAAATAAATTGGCGTCATCAATAAAAATGCCAATTTTTTTATCGGTTTTAGCCGCCGCGATTTCATCACCGGGCAAAAGTCCGGCCGCCTTAGTCCAAATAGCATTAGGCATGGCCGACGCTTCCGCTATCCGGTTAATGTCAATTTCCCGCTTATCGGTTTTAACTAAATAAGGATGGTTGCCGGTCGTCCTGATGCTTTTGCCCGAAGCCGTGGTAATCTTGTAAATCGGCTTCACCCCCATATCCATTAAAGCGTTGACGCGGGACACCACCAATTTACCCGTGTGTTCATCCATAGTTAATATTTCATCACCCGGCATGATATCTTTAATTTCCACGTCTTCCCACTCGTCTTCTTCCTCGTCAGCTTCGCCATCGCCTTTTTTCTTCCGGCGCCGGCGTCTTAATTTCGTGTCGCCGGTGACGCACTGGCCGGTGTTGTTCACGGTTAGCAGACTTTGCCCAGTTGAGCTGGCTACGTCAAAAATATTATTGCCGGCTGCGCCTTGAACTGAAAACTTAGCTAAAGGAGAGGTTGTTCCGATGCCGACGTTGCCTGTATTCCCCTTGACCGTTAAGAAAGTAGAGTTTGTTGCCAGACTATCAGATGTCGTGCCAAGAGAAAAATCACCAGACGCGTTAGACATAAACCAGTGCTTCCCGTCCACCCCGCCAGAAGTATTTGATAGGTAGAATTTCGGGGTAGCTCCAGAAACTTGTAAAAGCGAGGTAGGCGTCGTCGTCCCGATGCCGACGTTGCCGGTGCTCGTGATTCTCATCCGTTCATTACTGGTAAGATACCCTCCGGTATAAAATCTAATATCCGCATTTGTATCATCAGCGCGCAAATCCAACCCGCCCAAAGCGCCGTTAATCGCCCCGGTCGTCCCAGTATAGATGCTCATTCTATCTATAAATTGAGCGTAGGTCGGGCTATATCCGGCATCATAAACAGCCACGCCGCCTGAACCGGAATCAACAGTGAACATTATATCTGATACGTTCCCGCTTCCTGTTTTTTGCAATTGCAGCCATCCTCTCGGATCCGTCGTCCCTATCCCCACGTTGCCGGTATTTGTAATTGACAGAGCCCTGGTGTTAGACACGGCTAAAGCAGAAGAGGTGGTGCCAAGAGAAAATACGCCGGCGTTGTTTTCCATAAACCAGTGGCCATTGGTCGCAAAATCAGTGTCAGACAGATATAACCTCGGCAGAGTGCTTGCCACATTTAAAAGACCAGCTGGACTCGTCGTCCCGATGCCCAGATTTCCGGCTTGCGTTAAGCGCATCCGTTCGCTGAAATTAAACGAAGCGTCGGCCGCGCCGCTGGCCGCGGAGCTGAAAACGATATCGCCGGCCGTGGCGCCGGAAGTAACATCAAGATAAATTTTTGAAACACCGCCGTTCCGAGCATAGCGGTTGGTCGCATCGCCGACGTTGTAATACCAGTTGCTGATTATGCCGCCGCTATTGGCGTTAGAAAATAGGCCAATGGTGCCGCCGCTGGTCGCGCCGCCGGTTGACCAGTCGCTGTAAATCGCGCTGTCGGGCGAGCTGACGAATAAGGTGCCTTTGGGGTTGGCCACGCCGATCCCCACATTCCCATTGGCCAAAACGGTCAAGAGCGTTGAAGTCGCCGTGCCAGCAGTTGTTGAGGCGATCGTGAATAATGGAGTGTTAGCGGTGGTGTTGAGGTTGTTGGAAATGGAAAGCAATGAATAGGGAGAAGTCGTCCCGATGCCGACGTTGCCGCCTATTGTCGCAAAATACGCCGAACCGGTGGCGGTTAATTGCGTTGTGGTCGCGTTACCCAGCACGGTTAAGAGATTGGTTGAATTATTCCAGTTAAGATTAGAGTTGTTTTGAGAAATAAGGCCGTTGGTCCCGGCAAAGAAGATTGAACCGGAGGTCATTGGAGAAAGATAGGCGTTGTTGCTTACATATATGTCAGTGGTGGAAGCAAGACCCGAAACCGTCAAAGCCGTGGAAGAGGCATAAGGTAAAATCACATTGCCCAAACCGAATGTTACGGATTGGTTGTTGGTGGTATTGATTGAGAGCGTGCCCGCGCTGTCAATAGTGTAAGCGCCATTGGCCAAAAGCGATGTGCCGGTGCTCGTGGCTAATCCGGCAATGCCGACGCTCGTGCCGAAGTAGCCGGTCCGCCAGCGCAGCCAATTTGTTGCGTCGCCCAAGTCTAAAACATTATCTGCGGTAGGAATTAGATGCCCGCCGATTCTCGCGTTCAAATACACAACGTCAGTGGTCGTGGCATCGCCCAAGGTAACGTTTGAATTGAAAAACGCGTTGTCAACCGCGCGAACCGTGCCGTTGACGTCTAATTTGTATGAAGGAGAGGCGGTGTTGATACCAACATTATCGGTCTGCCAATCATAGACCAGGCCGTTAGTTTTAATAGCCAAACCGCCGGCCAGCGTGGAAGTAGCCGTGGTGGAGGTAGCGGTAAAATAGTCAAAACGGATGTCTTGGTCAAAAACTCCCCGGCCGGCCACGGAAAGTTTAGCGTAGGGAGAGCTCGTCCCGATGCCGACATTGCCGCCGGTTATTCTCATCACTTCCCCGCCATTCTGATTGATAGCGAAAGGACGGTAATTGCCAGCCGCGTCGCGGGTTAAATTAAGCGTAGCCACGTTTGAAGAATAGCCAAGCGTCAGGTATTCGGCGTTGGCATCGTTGGTGTTATAGATTCTTAAACTGCCAGGACCTAAGTAGAGATCGCGCCAGCGGGCGGTGGAAGTGCCAAGATCATATTGATTATCAGATGACGGTAAAAGATTGCCGGAGAAAGTCGTATTGCCGGTGACGGTTAACGCCCCGCCGACGTTGAAAGCGCCGGTGGTGGTGGCGTTGCCATGGAAATAAGCGTCGCCCTCCAGGCCTAATTTAACGAAGGGAGAAGAGGAAGCGATGCCCAGATTGCCGTATATATATGTATTGTGCGCGATAATGCCGTTGCCCACGAAGTTATGCGTGCCTTCAACTTCAATGTCATAGACTTGCTCGGCCGGCAGAAGTTCAATTTTAATTATTTTATCCCAGACACTATAACCACTTTTCTCGTCTGAAACCGCGATTTCTTGATTAACCTTAAGGTATTTTACCTTGGTCCATGAACCTGACTTGACAAATTTTTTAATTATGCTATTATAAAATTGATTTTGCCGAGTGGGCTGCGAATCTACGGTATCCACTCCGTAGTGTAACAGTTCTATAGCCCCGCGAGGGGTCTCGGCATTTTTAATTTGCTCAAATTGTATAATCGCCTGAATCGGCGAACGGCGCCGCTGCGCCTGCCAGGCCGCGGCATGAGCTGGAGAACTTTTGCCAATTTGTTTAAAAACAACTGAAACTTCTGGCAGATATTGCTTAAACCATCCGGCGATCAACCCTTCATAGCTTGGATATTCAAAATCAATTATCAAATCAGTAACCCTGAAACCGGACATTCCAGCCAAAATCTTGATTACCTTGGCAAATTCCAGCCAGCCAAATTTTCTATGGCTGCGTTTTAATAAATGGCGCTCATATAACGGCTTCTTTTCTTTAGCGGAAAGTTTTGCCGTAAAAGCCAGCTCTTGATTGGCTAAAGCTATGAAGCTATCTTTATTTAACTCTTCAATACGATTGGATTGATCTACTTCAAAAACAGTTGAAGACTGTTTAAGCCTTACAGGCGCCGCTTCCGCATTTATATAATACGGATGATTCTCGGTGGTTCTGATCGTCTTGCCGCTGGCGGTGGTAATTTTATAAATCGGCTTGACGCCCATGTCCATTAAAGCGTTGACGCGAGACACGACTAATTTACCCGTGCGTTCGTCCATGGTTAAAATTTCATCTCCTGGTTGAATGTCCTTGATTTCCACATCTTCCCACTCATATTCTTCATCATCGTCCGCATCGCCTTTATTCTTCCTGCGGCGGCGCCTTCTTAATTTAGTGTCTCCAGTAACGCACTGTCCTGTATTAGTAACAGTTAACAGATTCTGGCCAGTTGAGCTTGCTACATTAAAAATATTATTTCCGGCCGCGCCTTGAACGCTTAAGGTTGCCAGCGGGCTAGTCGTCCCGATGCCGACGCGCTGGTTTTGCGTATCAATGGATAAAATTGAATTGCTGGCCGCGTCGGTAAAATTAAAAGTATTGGCGCTGTTGGACTGCGGCACGAAAGTCAGCGAGGGTGAAGCGCCGTTAATAGCCAGAGTGGAAGTGCCGGTTGAGCCGACGGACAGCGTCACTTCATCGGCCGCGTCATACTGCGCGCGGAATTGCGGCTGGGAAGTTGAAGTGATAGTCTGACTGCCGGAATTGACCACGCCGCCGGCCAAGAGGTTGCCGGAATTATCCACGCGGAAAAGCGTGGTGCCGGACAAGCTGGTAAAATCAATAAAATCGCCGGACGGAGCCGTGTCGGTTCGGCGCACGCCTAAAATCATGGCATCGCCGTTATTTACCTGGCGCAAAGTCAGATTGGCCGCCGGACTGGTCGTGCCCAGGCCGACATTGCCGGCCGAAGTAACGACAAAAGCGGCCTCTGCCGTATCATTTATCTGGAATTTTTGCGCCGGGCTAAGCGTGCCCAAGCCCAGGTTGCCGTTATTTAAGACATACAATGACGAAGCGGCCTGAAAAGCATTGGCAATCGTGGTCGTGGCCGAATTAGTCGGCGCCAGCTCAATCGCGCCGTCCGCGCTCACGGTAATGGCCGTATAATTTTGCCCGTCATAGCCTAGGCGCAGTTGTTCGGTATTGCCCGCAATCTGCAATTTGGCCGCCGGACTGGTCGTGCCGATGCCGACATTGCCGCCGTCTAAAACGGTTAAAACTTCGGTACTGCCGTCAAATAAATTTAAAATATCGCCAGTGTCATTTTGCCTGACGCTTAAAGCCGTGCCGGCGGTTGAACTGGCGGTCAGGCTGGTAACGCCCAAATCGGCGATGGTAAATCTATCAGTTCCCTGATCTTGCACGTCCAGCAGGCTGCCGTTGGCGCCGGCCTGATTTAAAACATACGCGTAGCCGGTGGTAGAGGCGGTTTGAATAATATTGCCGTTGTCGGCCAGATTGAATCTATTCACGCCGTTATCCAGAATTTGCACCACATTGCCGGTGCCGTCATAATTTATTAGCATGGCCGTGGTGGTGCTGGCCGAGTTTATGGCAATCTGCTGGGCGTTAAAATTTAATTGGTCCGTGGTTGAGCTATAGCCCAGCGCGGCGATGTCATTAACCGTGTCAATGATAAAATTATCATTCACGCCGTCGCCCGCGGTCAGGGCCGAAGTGGAAGCGGTATCCAAATCCAAGGCGCCGTTTAAATCCAGATTGCCGTTGAACAGCGTATTGCCTGATAAATTCAGGGCCGCGGAAATCGTCACCGTGCCGCCGCCAGTCGTGCCCACCGTAAAATAATCAGTCGTGCCGTCGCCCACGGTTAAAGCCGCGCCGCTTTTGGCGTCAATATCCAAAATTTCATTTAGATCAACCGGCCCGGACAAATAAGTATTGCCATTAACCGACAAACCGCCCGCGCCCGCGGACAAGGCCTGCGCGCCTACCGAGCCGGTTACGCCCAGACTGGAAAATTCCGTGTGGCCGGCCTGAAAAGTGCCGGCGACTTTCAGGTTGCCGGAAATCAGTTCATTGCCGCCCACGAAAGAATTGCCCACTACGGTCAGATCGTTTCTGGAAGTCAGGCTGTCGGCCGTGATAACTTTTGCGTTGATCGGACCGGCGAACTGGGCGTAATCCGTAACTAACAGGCTTTTCGCGGTCAGTCCGGCGTTCACCATCATGTCGCCTAAAAATTCGGACGCGCCCGCGACCGTCAGCCTGGCTTTCAGCCTGACCGGACCGCTGACATTCAGCTCGCCGCCGATATCCGCGTTGCCGGTGATGGAGAGATTTTTTTCAGCCCCCTTTAACAAAGGGGGTAAGGGGGATTTTACTAATTTCTGCCCGGCTTTAGCCGGAGTTATTTCTTTCTGTCCGGCTTTAGCCGGAGTTATTTGCGTCGTTTCTTTCACCACCGTTTGTTTTTCTATCACAGTTTGCGTCTGCGGCGCGCTTGGCTGTTCATACAATTTCGCGTATTTGGTTTTTAAGCTAACCGGCACCAGGAAATCAACCGCGCGCGAATACAGGCTGAATAAGGACAAAAGAGATCGGCCGGCTTCCCTGGCCAGATAGCTTTGCCCGGTTTGGCCTGACTGCTTAATGGTTTGATTAGTTTGGCTGATGGCGTTTTCCAGCCTGGCCAGCTGGCGCGAGCCGCTTTGAGAAACCAAGCTGGCGCCTTGGGCGCTGGCCAAAGTTAAGCTGGCAAGTTTTTGTCCTAAAGCCAATGACAGTCCGCGCTGGCTGTCCGCGGAATTGGCCAGCGCGCTGCCGGCGCTATATTTAACCTGATTGATTACTTCCTGGCCGCGCCTGGCCGTGGTGTTGGCCAAAGCGATCAAGCGCCCGAACGGCGCCGGCGCGCTAACGGCCGAATCGGACGCGCCGGCTACTCGGCCGGTTTCTAAATTATTCTGCCCGACTTCAGTCGGCGTTATTTTTTCGTTCTGCCCGACTTCAGTCGGCGTTACGAAACTTTTCAGCATCGCCAAACTGTCCTGTCCGGCTTGCACACCCCCTTTAACAAAGGGGGGTAGGGGGGATTTTATGTAAGCATCAAAAAATCCTTCCTGCCAAAACCCGCCGATAAATGACAATTGATTTTTTACCGCGCCCAGCCGGCGCGCCAGCACGCGGTTTCTCTGCCGCAAATTATTTTCCAATTTCAAACTGGCCGCGCTGGCGCGATCGGCCAGGCTAAGCAGAGTTTGATCCCAAACCGATTTGGCTCCAGCCGCGGTTTCTGAACCGGGGATTATGATGTTGGGTTTGCCGGCCAATTCTTTTAGCGGCGACAACGCGTGGCTGAAAGTCCGCTTGGCCATGGCGCTTAAATTCACGCCCGCGTCCGGCGCGAAATGAACCAAGAAAAATCCGGCCAATGAAATTACCGCGCAGGCGAACGCGGGTCTTACCGCCCCCTTTAGCAAAGGGGGTAAGGGGGATTTTATTTTTCGCCCCAAAATTTTTGCTCCGCTCCTGACTGTCATTGCGAGGGAGCTCCGCCAGCGGGCGGAAGCGACCGAAGCAATCTCACGAACGCGGCTCTTCACCTTAAGACTGTTTTTTTTCACTTCGCTGCTACTCTCAACTTTTTTCTCTGCTGCAATTTCCGCCTTTGCTTCTTTCGCGATTTCCTTCACCGCTTTTTTTAATTCTCTCTCCTCGCGCCTCACCTGATTAAGCCACTCGCCGGCCAGCTTCTTTTCCGGCTCCTTCAAATCAGCGATCAGCCTGGCCGGCGCGGCCTGAATTTTTTCCTCAAGAACTTCCGCCAGATTTTTTACCTCCACCGGACTCTCTTGAGGTTCAACCTCCAGGCTGGAGGTTGAACCTCGTTTTTTTACAGCCATTTTTTCCGCCGGATGTTCAGCCTTCAGCTTCGCCTTAATCGCCCGCTCCACCAAGTCGTCAATCCGATTCTTCAGAGTTTCCCCTGCCACCGACTGCGACGCGCCCCCCTTCCAAAGGGGGGTAGGGGGGTTATTGCCGCTTAGCTCATTCACTGCCTCCGGCGCCAGCATTTTTTCGTCGCGCGCGTGCAATTCAAGATACTGGTCAAACCACTCCTTGGTGGTAAAATATTTATTGCCTATTTTTTTGGCTTTCAGCTTCTTTCTTTGCACCAAAATAGAAACATAACCGAAGCTATAAGAACTAGCCTCGGCTATCCTTTTCAGGGGCACTAATTTTTTGTAATCATCTTGAGGAAAACGACGCATGGGGATGTGTCTTTATGTCAGAGATTAAAATATTTAATTTTAGGGTAAATTGATAATTCGCTTTATCAAATGCTTATCAATTTTTTATAGTTTTATTATAACATAAAATTACTAAAAATTATAGCAAATTTTTTAGCAAAGACGTCGGACGTCCACTGGACGTCCGACGTCTTAATCGCTGACTTTTTCGCCTTACTTTAGGCTAAATTTTTAGTGGCAATCTTTAGCATAAAAAAACCGCGAAAAAATCGCGGTTTATTAAAACATTTTTATTCTGATTTATCCACAGTTTATTATTTTATTTCTACCCGGCTTTAGCCGGCTTTTATTTATTAACTCCGGCTAAAGCGGGCAGAATTATATGCCAGCCCAATCACCAGCCAAAAAAATAACACCCCGAAATGCAAGCTCCAAAGCCAGTGATCAAGGGACAGTAAGACAACCAGAGCGATTGAAACGGCCGCTCCATTGTCATTGCGAGTGACCGAAGGGAACGAAGCAATCTCACGGACTCGGAGCTTAACCAGGAATTGCCGCGTCGGCCCGAGTACGGGTCTCCTCGCAATGACAAATATCAGCCCAAGAAATAAAATAAGCCCAAGCGCTCCTAGCTCGCTGAACACTAACAAATAGACATTATGCGCCGGCTGATAAACATAACTTTCTCGCTCGGGCAGTCCCCGCTCCAGCGCCAAAATATAGTTGCCGATGCCGGTTCCGCCCGCCCAATTTTTTTTAATGATAGGCAGAGAATTTTTCATGGACTCTAAGCGCTCGCTAACCGATTTATTTTCCAGCCTGGCGCCGCCGTACAAGCGCGTCATAACCAGATTGGGAAATTGAAAAAACAAAATAAAAAATACCAAGCCGGAAACTAAAACCGCCTGCAAAATATTTTTCTGGGCCAATAAATTTTTCTTTACAACCGCGCCGGCCAGCAGCGCCGCCAGCCCTGCCCCCAGCGCCAGCCAGGCCGCCCGGGAAAAAGAAAAAAACAGCGCCGCGGAGAATAAAACTAAAAATATCCAAAATATAATTTTTGAATTTTGAATTTTGAATTTTGAATTTGTTTGGATATTGGATATTGGATATTGGTTATTTACCACTATTTCTCCAACCAACAACAATATCCCCACCGCCATCACTCCTCCCAAAATATTTGGATGGTCAAATCCCCCATACGATCTCAACCATCTCTCGCCTACTCCGTCCGCGCCCGCGGTTTCAATCGCCGAGACAGCTAAATCCGCCGCTTGATGCGCGCTCATGCCCAGCCATTTATTGGCAAAGGTTTCTTGCGTTAAAAATTGCCAAACTGCCAGCAGACTTTGCAGAGCCAATCCTAATAGCAAACTCCAAACCAATTTAACCCTATCATATGCCGCCTTTGCCAAGATCCAAAATAAGCCTGCTCCCAGTATGAGCCAGCCGAATTTATAAGCCGCCAGCGGCTTGCTAATCGCGAAAAATACTGATACCCCCGACATCATGATTAGACCTGCTATAAGCAGCCAAACTACCCTGTCATTGCGAGGAACGTAGCGACGAAGCAATCCCCGGCCAATCGCTACGAACCCGAGATTGCTTCGCTTCCTTCGGTCGCTCGCAATGACAAGAATGAACATTGCCAATAGCAAAATCAGCAATATATCCGTCCCATATAGCGAACGGGTTTGATATTCGGTGAACCCCGGCCTAATAATCCAACGCGCCTGCAAAGGCAAAAGAAAAACCAGCAGATACAGCCCGTATTCAATTATTTTGTTTAAATATTTCATAATCCTATGTCATTGCGAGGAGCCTTAGCGACGAAGCAATCTCTGGTTAATATCCGAGTACGTGAGATTGCTTCGCTTCCTCCGGTCGCTCGCAATGACAAACTATTTATTTTTTTCTCATATCTCTCTCTATATTCTTCTCTCCGGTCATTAACATGCGTCTTGATAATCTCATCATTCACTATTACGTTTGTCCCCTGATTCATCAGTTCTTTGACGCGCCGCGGCATAATTCTTATTTGCAGTTTCTTAAATTGCGGCTCCAGCCCGCCCAAAAACATTTCCAGCAAATCGCCGTAAAAACCGGAGGCGCCGTTTTTAATCCGCCCGCGGCTTGCCATAATGGGCGGGCGCCAATTGGGAAAGCTTTGTTTAAGCCAGCCATTGGCAAAAATGAACTTTTGATAAATCCCCGGCTCTTTTTCATATATCGGCTTTAGCCCGATAAGCCAATGCGCGAAATGAATATCCTGTTCTGCCCCCTTTAACAAAGGGGGGCAGGGGGGATTTTTTTTCTGTCCCAGTCTTACCGCGCTTAATTCCAAGGCCGCTTCGGAAATAAAAAAACTTAAGCAGATCCGGTCGCGGTAAATTCCTTTGGCCAAATCAGGCCGCCATCTTAAAAATTTCACCAGGCCGACGCAAAACCAGCGGCTGATCCATAAGCGGTTTTTGGCCGTGATAATAAATAAGTCAATATCGCTTCCGTCTTTTAAATTATGGTCGCCGAACAGGTTGGCCGCGGCAACGAGCTTGACCCAGGGAATGAATTTAAACAGCCGCGCCGCCCGTAAAGCGCGCTTGAATTTTCGGTCCGTAAAATTGTAGCGCCTTAAGCGCTCCAAAATAATTTCGCTCCGGCCGGCTAAAAAATAAAACCCGTTTTTTGGACACTCGGTGTCCAATGGACACCGAGTGTCCTTTTGTTCCAGCGCTTCCATCATCTCCAACAACCCGCATTTTACTTCTAAATTAAGCCAAATTTCTAATGATGTCAATGGCCAGTCAAACATATCAAAATAGGCAACCGTTTTCACGATTGCCTCCTTAAGTTCGTTACTATTATTTTTATTTTCCATAAACCATAAACTGTCATTGCGAGGAGCGCCAGCGACGAAGCAATCTCACAAACAACAAACTTTTATTCAAACTCGCCATTCGTGAGATTGCTTCGCTCCTCCGCCAGCTGGCGGACAGTCGCTCGCAATGACATGCTAAGTCTTATTCCAGATTCGGTTTCTCCAAAAGCATCGGCTCCACGCTTTTCTCTGACCCGACAATCTTCACCACGTCTTTATCAATCTTCGTAAATTCTTTATAAGCGTTGTTATAATGGTTGACGGTGGCGCACATGCTGGTTCCTAATTTTTTCATGAACTCGTCATAGCTTAAAATATGCTTGCCTAATTTTTGCACGTTGATTAAAATGTCCTTGGCGCTTTCTTCAATCTGCAGAGCTCTTAAGCCCTGCAAGACGGTCTGCAGGTAAGCCAAAAATGATGTCGGCGACACGATAATCACGTGCCGCTCTTTAAAGGCATATTCAATCAGGTCGCGCGTGTTTATCTGCACCGCGCCCACTTTGTTGATTAAGAGATCATAGTAAATTGCCTCGCTGGGAATGAACATAAAAGCGAAATCCATGGTTTTTTCCGCCGGCTTAATATACTTTGACGTTTCATCAATGCGGTTTTTCAAATCAAATTTAAACAGCTTTTCCAATTTTTCTTTGGACGCGGCGTCAGGACAATTCAGAATTTTTTCGTAATTCTCCAGAGAAAATTTTGAATCAACCGGAATAATTTTTTCTTTGACGAACACGACCGCGTCCACGATCGTGCCGTCCTTAAAGCCGTACTGCATCTGATAGGAATTGGGCGGCAAAACGTTTTTCAAGGTTTCTTCCAAAAAATATTCGCCCAAGACGCCGCGCTGTTTGGGATTTTTTAAAATGTCTTGCAGATTCTGCAGCTGGGCGGAAAAATTTATTACCTGCTTATTGGTTTCATCCAGTTTGGTCAGTTTCTCGGTCACTTCGGAAATTATCTTGGCGGTTTGGCCGAATTGAATTTGGTTGGCGCGGTGAGTTTCCGACAATTTGCCGTCCATGGCCGCGCGCAGTTCGCGGTTTTGCTCGCTCATCTGCGTCAGACGCTCCATCATGGCAATTAATTTTTCACTGTCCTGGCTGGGCCCGGCTTCTTTTTTTTTCGTTAATAAAACGATTACCCCGATAACACCTAAAACCAACAATATTAGCAAAAAAACAGTAATTTGATTTAGCATATTTTAATAATTTCTACCCGGCTTTAGCCGGCAGGCAGGCTTTAGCCGGAGTTATTTCGTTCTACCCGGCTTTAGCCGGAGTTAAAAGTCTTCAAATCCATACTACCACCATCATCTTCTTCTGTATATATCACTTGATCGATCACGCCTTGCATTGTTCCGCGGCCATACTTATCCGCATGCTGTTTAAAACTAGAGTATTTATTATCATATAAATCATCAAAATTTTTTACCTCGCCGTGCTTTAATAAATTACCGTCTATATAACCGATCACTTTAAATAAAGCGGTTTGATTATAAATAACCAAAGTTTTACAGTCAAGCCACATCTTACCACCAGTTTCTGTCTGGCCGTAAATTTCATGGTATAAATATGAACTTCCGCCATTAACTAATTGCTTAAATTTTTCATGTTTGCTGTAACTGTTTAAAAATATCAGGCAATGATAATGGTTTTGCGCAATGCTATATGAATAAATTTTAACATTTAATTTTTCAACAGCTTTTTTTATTTGCTGAAAAACTAAATCCTTCTTTGCGCTGCTGTCAAATAACTTATAACCTAGAAACGTTTTCGCCGTGATAAAATAATATGAATTTACTGGCCAAAACATAAACAAAAAATAAGGAATATTTGCCATTTTAATTTACCAATAAAACATAAATATGGCAATACTTGCCAACAATGTTTTTTTAATATATAATTGATTGCATTGTTTTAATAGCTTCTTTCTGCCTGGCTTTAGCCAGAGTTATTTCTTTTTTGATCAATCTTAACGCCGGCTGAAGCCGGGTAGAATGAAATAATAGCTTCTTTCTGCCTGGCTTTAGCCAGAGTTATTTCT
>JAUSGE010000037.1 GCA_030649205.1 bacterium | reverse complement strand
GGCCTTATCTTTTTCGTTGTTTAGATTGGCGTCGCGCAGATAGATTTTCCTGAATTCGGCTTTGGCTCTGGCTTCGGCCGCGGCGTTGATTTGGCCGGGGAAGCGGCCGACCGCTATTTTCAAGGCGTCTTGCCATTCGCTTTTGGTGGTCGGCAGTTTGCCGTAAGCCGCTTTGTAAGAATCCAGTACGCCGGCGCGCTCGCCTTCGCCCAATTTCTTGGTGTTGGCCGTGCCGTAGGTTATGAAATTGGTAATAGCTGATTCATCGTCTTGGCTTAAGCCTCTGACGTTGATTTTCAGCTTGGCCACGAATTTACCCCGGGCTTCGGTTTCTTTGCCAGACTGTCTGGCCCTAGCCGAATTGGCTAAGAGCGAGTTTAAGTCATTATTATGCACCAGTTCAGCTTCATTTTCTATTTCTTTAATCTGAACTTGCCGGTCATCAATTTTTACGCCCAAGACTCGGCCTTGAACGGCGTTAAATCTCCGATCTATTTCCAGCTGGCGCTGAATTTGATTTTCGGCTTCGCTGTTAGAGCCGGAGCTCGGCGGCATGTTTGTTCCGCCTCCTCCGCCTCCTCCGCCGAATGAAATTACCGCGCCGCCGCCGCTACTGGCCGGAGTCGGCGCTGGCGCTGGAGCGGCAGCCACGGTTACAGTAGTGCTGGCGTTAATGGCGCCATTGGTTGACGTGATGATGGAAGTACCAGCAGTTAAAGCGCTGAATAACCCCGCGTCATTAATTGTGCCGACCGCGGTATTACTAGATGTTAAAGTTGTGGTCGCGGTAAAGGCATTGCCTGACTGGTCAAGCGTGGCGATGGTGAATTGCTGGGTATTGCCAACTGTTAACGTTGGCGTTAAAGGTGAAATGGTAATTGAGGTCAAGGCTGGAGCCGCGACCGTCAAGACGGTAGTTCCGCTAACCAGTCCGCTAGCGGCCGTAATGGTGGCTGTGCCGGCGGTGGTGCTGGCGGTAACTAAACCGTTGGCGTCAACCGCGGCGATAGACGGAGTATCTGAACTCCAGGTGATCGCTGGCTGGGTCGCTATGGCTGTGCCAAATTGGTCTTTGGCCAGCGCGGCCAGCTGTTTAGTTGAACCGGTGGCGGCCGAGGCCGGAGACGGAGTCACGCTAATAGCGGTTAAGACGGCTGGAACGGTGATGGCGGATGTACTGCTTAAGGCGCCGCTGGCCGCTGTAATCGTGGTTGATCCAGCGCTGACTGCTGTGACTAAGCCCGCGGCATCAATCGTGGCTACGGCAGGATTACTTGAAGTAAAGGTAATAGCTGGCTGGGGCGCCATGCCTCCGCCGAATTGATCAAGCGCCGTGGCGGTTAACTGTGAAGTACCGCTATTTAAAGTAACCGTGGCCGGCGCCAAACTGACGCTGGTCAATACTTGCGGTTCGGTAACTACCGTTACAACTGACGTGCCAGTTACACTAACAGCTCCGCTAGCCGCGGTGGCTGTGATATTGGCTGTGCCCGTGGCAACGGCTGCAACTATGCCAGTGTTGGCGCCGATCGTGGCCACGGCTAAATTATCAGACGCCCAAGTTACGGCCGCGCCTGTGAAAGCCGCTCCAGTTTGGTCTTTAGGCGCGGCGGCCATCTGTAAACCGGCGCTGCCGATGACGGCTGTACCGGGTGATGGCGTAACGGCGACGCTGGTAAGCTGTATGACATTAATGGCGGCTGTGCCGACAACCGCGCCGTTAGTGGCGGTGATAGATGTAGCGCCAGCTGATAGTGGCGTTAACACGCCTGCCGGGCTGACTGATGCAACTAAAGGATTACTGGATGCCCAAGTGATCGGTCCGGTAGCGATAGCCGCGCCAAATTGGTCTAAACCGGCCGCGGTTAAAGCTTGGGTAGCTCCGCCAGCCGCTAAAGTAGCGCTGGCCGGAGTTAAATTAATAGTAGTAAGAACTGGGACCGGCGTAACGGTGATGGTTGAAGCGCTGGTAACGGTCGCGCCCGCGCCGGTCACGCTGGCGGTGATTGTGGCCGTGCCCACGGCCGCGCCGGTTACTAGACCGGTGTTTGAAACCGTGGCGATGGTGTTATCACTAGACGACCAAACAGTAGTAGCCGCGCCGGTGAAGGCCGCGCCGGTGTTGTCAATCGGTGAAGCGGTAAGCTGCTGGCTATTGCCCGCGACTACGCTGGCGGTTACCGGCGTAACATTAACGCTGGCTAACGGACTGACAACTTGCAGTGTCATAGTGCCGTTGGTGGTATTAGAACCGTCGCTGGTAACGATCGGCAAATTAAAGGTGCCTAATCTGGTCGCGGACGGAATGTTAACAAACCAAGTGCCGTTAGTCGGCGTGCCTAGAGTTCTGCTCATAGCTTGAACATTAGCAGTCGGCAGGATCGGTCCGGAAATTTCTCCGGCTGGCACCGCGTTGGTATGAATTTGCACGCTCATGTTGCCGGCCAAAATATCCGCTTCCACTGATTCAGGATAATTCCAGGTTCCGACTTTGGGCGAACCTGCCGGTAATGTGAATATGGCTTGCAGGGGTCCATGGATATGGGCCGAGGTTTCCGCGCCGGTTAATCCGGCGATACTGATGCTAAAAGCTAAAGTGTTAAGTGTGGTGTCTATGGTAAAAGTTCCGGTGCCGGTGCCCGCGCTGGCCGTGCCAGCGTTAGTCCCGTTTAAAGTGGTGGTAAAGCTATTGCCTAAAGGACCTAGATCAATCGTGGTATTAAACACGCCCAAATCGTCAGTGATAACAACATTGGCGCCAAAATTGACATTGGCTGCGCCGTCCAAGGCTACGCTGGCCGGACTAGTCGCGCCGATCACCGGGGCAATTGTATCAATTACCGCGATTTTACCAGCTAGGGCCCATTGATCGGTGGAAACCGCAACGCCCGGTCCGGTCATGCTAAAGACTGCGCCGCCCGGTCCGGCCTGGATAGTCTGGGTGATATTAGGGTTGCCAATATAGCCGGCAGGAGCCGCTGGGCTTACCGCGCGTAAGAATGGCCCGATATTGGTATTAACCGCGGTTAAGAATGAGACTGATGTGGCGGTGGTTAAAGGAGGCGTAAAAGCGCCATCTTCGGCTCTGAAATCAGCTCCGCCGGCCGCGATGATGTCGCCTAAGGCGTCAGTGGTCACGGTAAAACTGCCGTAGGGGTGATTAATTGTGTAGGTGCTATTGGGAGTTAAGCCATTGGTTCCGCCAACTTGGTTGACCGCGAAGTTAATTCTTAAGAAAGCGATCTGCTGGCCAACGGCTGGTGAGCCGTCAAGCGAAGCGAACGCGCCTTCAAGCGCCATTCTGAATTTAGCTTTTGTGCCGATAGCGCTAACATCAAGCGGCCCAGCATCGCCGATGTAATAGAAAAATTCTGACGGAAAATTGTTAGGAAAGCTGGTTGAAACCGCGGGGTTAAAATTCAGCTCTTCGCCGGCTAGCGGCAAAACGCAGTTAGGGTCGGCCAATCCCGTGCCGTCGGCGTTAAGGCCTAAGCAGGGCTGAAGCGCCAAGCCGCTGGCGTCTTGATACCAAACCGGATACCCATGAACAGTACTGATCGGTCCGGCCGCGTTTAAGGCCGCGCTAGCCGAACCGACTTGCAGATTTAATCCGCCTATAACGAAGCTGAAAATCAGCGTTATAATGGATAATTTTTTTATAATTTTTTTACTCATATTATTATTCAATAATTAATTTATTTTTTTATGTTAATTCGGCAACCGACCTTGCCGAATGATTGTAAAAATTAGCTTATACTGAAATTATAATGAACGCTGATTAAATTTATATTAAGAATAAAATAAACCGCCCCGATTAAATCGGGGCGGTTATATATTAAGCGGAGAGGGCGAAGCAATTATTATTTACGCCCGCCGCTATCGCCTCCGCTGCCAGAACTTGAGCCGCCGGAGCCGGCTGAATTGTCATCCACCGTGCCGTCGCCGCGGAGATTAACGCCGTTCACCAGGTCGTCCGATACTCTGGTGCCTACGGGACTGTCATCCACCGTGCCGTCGCCGCGCAGCCTGACGCCGTTCACCAGGTCGTCCACGCCGCTACGTCCGGGTAAATTGTCATCCACCGTGCCGTCGCCGCGCAATTTAATGCCGCTAACCAAGTCGTCTAGGCCTCTGATTTGGCGCGAATTATCATCAACCGTGCCGTCGCCGCGGAGCTTAACTCCATTGGCCAACAGGATATCGTCGTTAACATTATGGATGGCCTGGCCTAAATGCTCGCGCCGTATTTCATTCAGGTCGGCAATGCGCCTTAGGCCATTGTCTTCAACCACGAAAATGCGGTTTTTTGTGTCTCTGATTAAGCGATTATTGTCAAATAAGCTGTTTGGGTTATCGTCTAAATTAATTGGAAACCTTCTTAAGACAGCATCATCAACATTACGCACGGCTTGGCCGGCGTGTTCTCGGCGCAACTCGGCCATATCTCTGATTTGCCGCCGCTCGCCTTGTTCAATCGCGAAAATTTTGCCGTCGCGCGTTCTGATTAAGCTGTTATTTTTAATACTGCCGGGGCCGCTGTTAGCCGATTGAACACTGCCCCTCCCGCTATTAGAGGTTCGCACTTTAATTTCGGACAAAGTTCTATTGTCCACGTTAACAATTGCTTTGCCTCTAAAATTTCTTCTTAGATCATCTAAACTGCTGACTTTAACTCTTTGATTTTGCCTAACCACAAAGATTTGCCCGTCCTCGCCTCGAATCAGCGTATTATCCTCAAACGTTGCCGCTTGCGCCGCTCCGGCGATGGCCAATGAGACTGCCAGCATACTAACTGCCGTTAAATTTATTTTTTTTACCCTGTTAAATTTTAAGGTTTTCATATAATTTTATTTCCTGCTAAATAATTATCAAAAGCTTTATATTTTAATTTATGGCTTTATAATAAATATTTAACAGGGTGAATATGTTTTTATTAATTTAATTAATTTATATTAACTTAGTAATTATTTACTACCCTCATAATAATATAGCCGGATTAATTTTTTATTAAGAGGAAAATAAAAACATCCGGCCAAGGCTTGAGCCGGATGTTTGTTGGCGCTAGTACTTATTCAGAATTTCATCGGCCACGTTGTTAATTTTCAGATTTTTGTATTTTTTCAGTTCAGCCAGAGTTTTTAGCCGCTGTTTTTTGTTTTTTGATATTATATAAATTTTATTGTCGCGGCCGCGGATTAAACTGCCGTTAAAGAAAGGCAAATATTGCCGCACCACTTCGTCCGGCACGTCGTAAATTTTTTGGCCTTTGAATTTACTTAACTGGGCAATGGTTCTAATGACGGCTAGCTTATCGTTTTGGATTAAATATATTTTATGATCATGGCCGCGGATTAAACTGCCGCTGTCAAAGTACCGCACGCCGTCCCTGAAGTCAAACGCCGGAAATTTATTCAATATTTCCAGGCTGACGCCATTTATTTTTTGCCCGGCGTATGGCATTAATTCTTGAGGGTTGCGGAGATGTTTTTTCATGCCCTGAATGATGGCATAAACTTTTTTGTCCGGGCCTCTAATCAGCTGGCCGTCAAAAAAATCCAGGTATTGCCTGATAACTTCATCGGCCACGTCGTAAATTTTTTGGCCTTTATAGCGGCTAAGCTGGGCAACGGTTCTGATAACCGTCAGCCGGCCGCGCTCAATCAAATATATTTTTCGGTCGCGGCCTCTGATTAAACTGCCATCCGCGAAATATTTAACGCCTGAAACCCGCGGTGAAACCAGCGATTTTACAGCCGGCTTAACTTCCGGTTCCGCTTCCACGGCCGGAGTGGATGTTGTGATTAATTTAACCTCGGTAGTTGCGGCAATAGTAGTGGTTGCCGTTTTAGGCGGTTGATAATTATAGCCGCCGCCCGAACTGCCGCGCGGCGGCGCCGCAACCTGATGATAGACCGCGAAATAAGTAAAGTGCCTGGTCCAGACCGTTAAATCGTCCGCGCCGTTAAATTTACACTCCTGGGAAGCGGCCGGCAGGCCGTTAACGCTATTTTCCGAACAGACAGCAATAATTTCAGTAAAATCCGCGCCGTTATAGCTAAAGCCGATTTGTTGGCCGGCTTGGCCGGGAAACAAAATGCCGGCTGGCCGATCTAAAGTTAAACTTTGGCCCGAGTAGCCCAGGCTGATTATTTTATCCGCGCGGCTGGCATAGTTATTATCGGCCGGAATATTTAAGCTGATGCCGGTTAGCGTGGGCGCGATTAAGGTTCCGTCCCAGCCGCTAGCTCCCGAGATGACGGTATCGGCCGCGAAGGTGACTGTAAATCTATTATCCGCGGACGCTGATTGCCTGGTTAAGGTTAGGCCGCTGGAACCGATCGTAACCGTTGAAGCGGCGGTGGTGGCAGCCACGGCGGTAAAATGTATTTTTGATTCCTGGCTATCGCTGACTGAAGCCGGAATGATAATTTCAGAAACCGTATTTTCCACGGTTTGGTCGGCGCTGTCAAAATTCAAATTCAAATTTACGCTCGGCACAGCCATCGCGTCAACGCAGTCAGCTTCAGCCGTAATTAAATTGCCGATTCTAAAAACCATGGCTTGTCCGGCATAATCGGCGCAAGGCATTTCCGCGAAATATCTGCCGGTTTTTCCGGTCGCGGCGCTGGCGATTGGCCGGCCGTCGGTTTTGCGGCGAGCGGTAATAACCGGACTGGTGGTGGCCAGTTCGCCGTTAATCCTAACCGAGCCATAATATAAAACCGGCAGTTTGGGCGGGGTCGGATCAGCGGCGTAAGCCAGGCCGGCCGCCATGACTCCGGCCATGATAATTGAGATTGTCATTGCGAGCGACTGAAAGGAGCGAAGCAATCTCACTAATTTGATGTTTAAATTTGAATTGCTACTATTTATAGGTTTTATCATACCGGAGATTGCTTCGCCCTGTCCGCCAGCCGGCGGAACAGGACTCGCAATGACATAAAAAATTTACCTCTTAGCTCCCGAATACGCGATCGCCCGTACCGCGTCCCAGTCAACCGCCGAAGCCGGTACGCGCTTATAAATAAACTTAAAAGAATTAATGGCCGCTTTTTCCGAGTTTAAATTGCGGGCGCTCGGCCGCAGTCCGTACGCCATGACTGTTACGGACGCGTTATCGTTGGGCTTAGCCATATCCGCCTCGCGCAAATAAATTTTCTTGAAAGCCGTCTTGGCCAGAGTTTCAGCCGCGCTGTTTTTTTCCGCGGGCCAGCGGCCGGAAGCGATTTTTAAAGCATCCTGCCATTGAATTTCGTTTTTCGGCAGTTGGCCGAAAGCGGCTTTGTATGAACTTAGAACTCCGGCGCGCTCCCCGGCTCCTAAAATTTTTGTCCCGGCAGTGCCATAGGTAATAAAAAAATTTAAGCGATTGGCGTCAGCCGAAGCTAAACTTTTTTCACTGCGCGTTAAATTGCTTAAATATTTATCAGCCGTGGTTTTTTCCGCTTTAGCATCGCGCGCGGTTTTGGCATTATTCAGAATCGTCTCAATATTTTCAGCCCAGACCGCGGCCGATTCTGTTAAAATATTCTTCAGCTGGATTTCGGCCGCGCTGGCAATTTTCACGCCTAGAACTTGGGGCGGGGCTGGCCGAGGCGGCAAGCTTGGCGAAGTTTGGCTGGCAGTGGGCGCGGGAGCCGTAGCCGTTGTTGGGGCCGAGCCGCCGGCTGAAGCTGAATTATTTGCTCCGCCGCCGGACGAACCCGTACTGCCGGAACCGCCGCTTGAGCTTGTGCCTGATGATGTGGCTGGCGCCGGTACGGGCGCGCTGGCCGCGGGCGCAGTTACGGCCAAATCAATTTTATCGCTGGCTTGGCTTGCCGGATTAACGGCAATTTTTTCCGCGGCCGCGGCGCCGTTAACTTTGTAGGTAAGATTCAGTCCCGCGTTAATGGCCGGCACTTCCAAAAAATATTTGCCTATTTGCGTGGTGGTCGCGCGCGCCACTTCAGCCGCGCCGTTAAAGACGGTGATCACGGCGCCGACCGGCGCGAGGGCGCTGTCAATTTTAACATTGCCGTACACGGCTAAAGGAATGGCCGGCGGAGTAGCGGCGATAACAATAATTGGCATCATTAAAAAACTGACAAGTATGCCTAAGTACAGAATTTTTTTTGTCATATGTTATCTGTCATTGCGAGGAGCTCGTACCCGAGCGACGAAGTCAACGCTACGCGAGATCTGGCGTAGCCAGACAATCCCATTTCCTCTCTCTCTTTGTCATTGAGACTGTCCGAAAATTATCGTCATTCCTGCGTAGGCAGGAATCTAGAAAAATATTTAGCTAAAATTAAATTATTTCTGGATCCCCGTTTTCACGAGGATGACGAATTTATGAGTTTTCGGAAAGTCTGCCAGAGTTTATCGCTACGAACTAATTTCAAGCAATGACTATTAAATTATTATTTTAATCATTAGGCACGATACTGCCCGATCCGGCTGACCAGAGCCAATAGCCCTTGCCCTGCTGTATGTATGAGCTGGTTTTATTGGTATTGTTCTGATCAAAGACAATATAACCGGTAGATAAAGTAGAAAGATAATCCGTAGTATCTTGCCAAGGGCTTGTTGATTTATAGCCGATTAAATTCCAGCCGGAAATTACGCTATAGGTTGAGGGCGGATCAGGCGCCACCGGTGCGGCCGTACCAGTTACGGTTAAGGTAGCCGGCGCGTCCATACTAATCCAATAGCCTTTTCCGTCTGCTATGGCTGTTAAGTCACCGATAAAGGCATTATCTAAGACCGCCGCGCTTAACCAATCATCAGCAAGAGTAGAATCGTAATATCTCACAGTATCTATCTTATTTTTTATTCCGTCCAGCACTCTTTCAATCGCGGTTTCAGACGGGATAACCGGCAAGGAGATTAAATTCCAGCCCGAGCTTAATTCAATGGTACAAGTATATGGCCCGCTGCCGGTACAGATTGAACTCGGATAGGCGGCCGGTATAGCAATAGTTAAGGCCGTGTTGCTAATATCCGAACCGATTAAGTTAGCCGCATCAGTGGCCGTAACTTTTACCATTGCATTTGATGAGCTGATGCCAGTCGGCGTCCAGGCATATGCGCCGTCGTTAGTTTCATCATTGGCTATTTGAACCCAGCTGTCTCCGCCGTTAACTGAATATTCCAATTTGATTTTAAGGCTGGCGGCCGCGGTAATATTATCGGTCGCCGTCCAGGTTATAATATGAGCGGCGTCATTTTCCCAGGTCTCTCCCCCGTTCGGACTGTTTAAAGCCGCGACCGGAGCTGAGGTGTCTGTAACGGTTGAATAGGTGACGCTGAAATTACTGCTCTCTTCTTCATAATCATTTCCTGCTTGATCAGTGACAATAGCTCTGATATAACAATTTGAGCTATTGACGTTCGGCACTGTCCAGCTTTCTGACCCGTCATTGCCCATGGGATTAGTGTTAATTGGTGCCCAAGTTACGCCGCCATTAATTGAATATTCTAACGTGACAGGCGCGTCGCCTAGATGGTCGTCAGAAGCCGTCCAGCTGATCGGATATGAATTTCCGCCGGTCAGAGTTTGATCAGTGAACATGCTGTTTAGGGTTAAAGCCGGATCAGTATTATCCGTAACTAGTTGTCCGATTAATTCATAAGTTTCATTGCCGGAGGTGTCGGCGGCCATAGCGCAGAGGTAATCTGTATAGTCGCCGCTAATTGAGAAATTAGTCGCCGAGATGAAAGCAGTATTAATCGTATCGGAAGCGTTGCAGGTACTATCCGCGCTATAGCCGTATAGGCTGGTTGAAAGATTGGCTTCAGTTACGGTTAAGTTAATTGTATCGGTTTGCGTCGGGGTGGCCGAAACGCCGTCAACCGTGGTAATCACCGGAGCGACAGTATCTTTTAAGGCCGTGGGTGCGGTATCAGCCACGCTCACGTTTCCGGCCGCGTCCGTGGCCGTAACCGACGGCGTGACTATTCCATCGGTTAAATTTGTGCCGTCAATGGTAATGGAAAAGGAGGCGCCGCCGCCGGATAATTGCTGGGTGCCGGAAACGGTCTCGCCGCTGGTTAATGATACGGTCACCAACGAATTGGCTTCGGCAGTGCCGGTTACAATTATCGCATTTTTTTCCGAATTGTTAATGAATTCATCGCCGGCAATATGAGTTATTACGGGCGCGTCCATAGAGGTAGTATCAATGGTAAAACTATTATTAGTCGGATTGGCCGCGAGATTGCCCGAAGGATCGTTAATGCTTGACAGTGAAACCGTGGCCGTGCCGTCAACGTAAGTAGAGCCGTTGGCGGTATTTACAGTATAAGAATATGTCCAGACTTTATTGTCCATTCCGGATGTGGCTGTCATGTCGGCATTGGTTATGTCGGTTGTGCCTGGCTGGCCAATACTAACCTGCGGCGTGCCGGCAATAGCTTCGGAATAAGTCGCCGTAATGGCCATTGAACCTGCCTTAGCCGGGTTTACGCTGTAAGTTAAAGCCACAGTTGGCGCGGTTGAATCAAGGCCGGTTAGTGCGTCCGATAAATACCATGGCCGGTAGTCAACAGTTCCGCTTATTAATGAGGCGATTGCCGCGCTATCGGTCGTGCCCCACCAGTTTTCAGTGGCGTCCAGCGTGCCCGTGCCTCCATGATAAACGCCTTTGTTGCTGTTACCTGCCAAGTTGTTGCTATTTACATGAATATCCTTGCCGGTAATATTTTTACCGTTGGCGATTGCTACGCCGTTAAAAGAGTTAGAGATAGTATTGCCGGTAACGTTGACCGTGCCGGTAAATTCATCGCCGTAAAGCCGGATGCCGCCCTTGTCGGCCGCGTTAGCGGTGTTGGCGCCGGAAATTACGTTATCGCTTACCGTGCTGTCTCCCATGGTGCCGGCTAATTGAATAGCTTGCTGGCCGGTAGTAGTTATTGTATTGCGGCTAACCGTAGCGGTGTCGTTGCTGATAAGTAACACCGCCGCGTAGTTTATGCTGGAAAAAACGTTATCGGTTACAACTGAATTTTTATTGTAAGCCAAATAGACGGCGCTGGAATTTGATTCCATGTCAATATTTTCAAATTTATTGAAGGTTACGGAGACATTTTTCCAGTTGCTGGTTGTCTCGGTGGTCTGCAGAGCGTTGCCGCTGGACACAATATTATTGGTAAAAGTAAGGTCGGTTGTTTGATGCGCCCCGCCTGCGTAATTATCGTGCAAGGGTGAATTATCGGTAAATTTAAAACCGTCAATCGTAACCGTTAAATTTCCGGCCGCTACGATAAAGCCTTTGTCAACCGGGTTGATTGCGTCATTGCCGTCAATAATGGATTCGGCGCCGCGCGTTGCGTTACCGGCCACTCCGGCGTTAGCGCCTCTGATAGCGAGCGATTTATCAACAGTTATCTCGCCGGCGTAAGTTCCCGCCGCGACGCTAATCGTGTCGCCGGACGTCGCGGCGTCTATGGCCGCTTGGATAGTCGTAAAATCCGCGCCTTCAGCGCCAACGGTTAAGGTGTTATTGGTATCAACCGCAAATGAATTTGACGCTTCCGCGGTTGAGTTACCAGCGGCATCGGCGACGGTTATTGTTATAGTATGCCGACCATCTGACAATCCGGAAATAGTTGTATCTACTGCTGAACCTGCGGTGCAGGCGATAGTGCCGGAAGGGCCTGCGTCGCTATTAACTTGATAAGTACAGGTTACTGCGGTACCGGTATCATTTGGCGTAAAGGCAACATCAATTGTTCCATTTTTGTAAACTTTGTCCAGTTCAGGTTCGGTATAGCTGTCAATCGTGGGGTTTTGCGTATCAAGAATTAGGTTCATGGTATCCGAGCTCTTGTTGCCCGCGTTATCGGTAACTTCTAATTTTAAGATGTAAGTTCCATCAGCATCAGCCGCTATGGTAGTTTCTAACGTTGTTGGCGTGCCAAATGTTATATTTCCGTCGCCTGAAGTCTTTGACCATAGGACAGAAGCAATGCCTGAACCGTTTTCAACCGTGGCGCCGGTTTGAGTTATGGTTGTGTTTGCGGTTTTATCATCACCTGCGTTTACAATTGGCGCGGTGTTATCCAGAGTTATGGTCCGGCTGTTATTAATCACTTCGTTGCCCGCGTGGTCAACGCCTTTTACTTCAACGGTGTAAACACCATCGGCCATCATTACACCGTTGTCATTTTTTCCATCCCAGGAATAAGAGGTAGGATTTTCAACGTAGCCACTTGAAGTATATAGAATTTTTACTATACCTCCTAAATTATTTTTTATTTTTATGTAAGCTTGAACGTCCTCTGAAAATCTTGTGTCGACGCCGACATCGTCTTTAACACCATCCGCGTTTGGAGAAAATGATACATTCCCAGTTGTCGCGCCGCTACCGTTTACAGTCATTGTGAACGTGATAATCGTGGGAGGCGTATTGTCAGTGTGAACGGCTATATGATTGGATGCTTTAATATTATTGGCGTTATCGTAGACCTTAACATAGATGTCATGATCGCCCTCGCCTGCTGGGGTCGCCCAATCCATTGAATAGGCGGGCCCCACCAAATCTTCGCCGATTTTTGTCTCGGTGGTAGAGTAATAAAATTCTACTTTAGCTATGCCCGAACCGCCCTCGTTATCAGTAGCTGTAGCGGTAATGGTAACTGAATTTTTTAAATAGCTATTGGCCGAAGGATAAGTTATTACCGCCGAGGATGGACCGGTTTTATCAATTAGTATGGTTTTAGAAACCGTGGCTTGCAGATTACCGGCCATATCTCGCGAAGCGTATCTAAAATATGAAGTGCCGACCGTGGAAATAACCACTGGTTCAGAGTAACTATTACCGGCGGACGGATTACAAGGAGTTGTTCCGTCGTCTGTACAATATTTTGTCCAAGCCAGCCCGGAGCTCGGGTTCTGGTCTGTCGGGGTTAATGTAACGGTAACATCGTCGTTCTGCCAAGCGGACGGAGCATCGTCGGAAGTTGTCGGCGCGTGAAAATCGGTTATTATGCTTGAGGTAGTATCGGTACCGATATTGCCGGTTAAATCAGCGCCGGAAATCGCCACCGCGGCCGTGCCTTCAGTTTCGGTGCCATCAAGCGTTCTTTTATAAATATAATTTAAGCCCGCGCCAGTTTCGTCTTTAGCCGCGTTTTTTCCGCCAATGGTAACTTCGGGGTCTGTTAATAAGGTTTCGCTGGCGGTAAAAGTTACCGTTATAAGACCGGTGGATTTCGCCGGTGTAGGATTAGCGGCTATTGAACTAAAAGTCGGCGCGGTTTCATCAAAAGTTACATTTGATCCATCCGTGGTAGCGCTGACCGCCGCCGCTGTATTGCCTGCTATATCGGTTGGCGTAATGGAAAAAGGAACCGTGCCTTCAGTGTCGCTTGATTGCATGGTGTAAGTGGCGGACCAGTTTTGAGTATCACTGACTTGAGTTGGCGCTACTGAATGGCCGGCTATGGCAACAACCGGAGTCTGAATGTTTTCATTAGATATAAAAGTTAAAGTGATCGCGTCCCCTACTTTAGCTCTTGTTGTATTGGTATTATTGGAAACCGTAGTAGCTGTTGTTAAGATTGGATTGGTGTTATCAACTGTAAAAATTCCGTCGTTAGTTTGGCTAGCAGGACCAGCCTCACCTGCTACGCCGGTATTTATGTCATTATAGCCGACTGAAATTTCCGCTTGATCCAAATCTTCGGCCGTGCCTTCTTTTGCCGTAACCGTCCAAGTTAGGGCGCCCGAACTGCCACCAGCGATACTAGTAACCGTATCGGTTTCAGAAATTGTAAATTGCGAGGAAATATCCGTTCCCCCATTATCTTTAATAATTAAACTTTTTACCAAAGTATTGGCCGTGGCTTCGCCAGTGTTATTAACCGTGACGGAAATATTAGCCGTATTGTAAGCGCCGCTATTTCTAGAAACGCGCGCTTTATCGGTGGTGATGTTTTCGGCTGAAAGATTGGCCGGAGTTTGCACTTGAATCGTGCTCGGAGTAACCGTTACAAAAGTCGTGGCGCCGAGTACGCCGTTGATCGTGGCATCTACCAGGCGCGCGCCGGAAGTCGACGGGGCCGTAGCAGTCAGAGCAATCGGCAGACTGGCGCCCGGAGCTAATGCGCCGCCGCTTAAGACAAATGAGCCGCCGGACGGGACGCAGGAAGACCAACCGGCCGCCTCGCAGGTTGCAATACTAAAATCCGACAGCGTGCCGCTGACCTGGTTAATTGAATCACCGGGATCGGAGGCGGAGTTAGTTAGAGTTAGGGTATAAATCTTGTTTTGATTAATATTGGTCGTAGATTCAATCGTTGCTGTGGCGGCGAGATTTTTTACAGTAACAACAACGGATTGATTATCAGTTTGTGGAGACGCGTTCGTATTAATAGCGCTGACTGAAAAGTTTTGTGTTCCGGCTGTCGCGGGCGCGGTTAAACCGTCTAAGGTAACTACGGCCGAAGCTAAACCCGCGCCGCTTGGATCATTACAGACATAGCCGTTCAAGATCGGCGGCATGGCGGCGATTTGATTCCAGTTAGCCGGACAAACGAAACTTGTCGGATTTGAAAATCCCGTACCCTGTATGGAAATCGCGACGGTTTTTATATTATCAGCCCCAGTGGAGTTAACTGTAAAGCTGACACTTTTTGTCTGTCCAACGTCAACTGCCGGAGTATCTATGGCTACATTAAAGATTGATACGGCCAGAACTAATTTAACCACGAAAAAACCGCTAATCAATAGAATCACGGCGGAAAAAAGGAAGGCCTTTTTTGTGAAAAATTTTTGCGTGTTCATAAGTTTTGAAAATGTTTTAGGCATATTTTATATAAAAATTATTAATATTGAAATGGATTCCTGTTTTCACAGGAATGACGGATTAAACGCAAAAAACCGCTGATTAAAAACCGCGGTTCATAAACATATATGGTAAAATATATTTTGCCACGCACTTCTTGAAATTTTTTGGGGCGAAAAATTTCTCATGCGATATATTAAATTGTCACTCTGCCTTAATTATAAGCCCGGCTTAATAAAGCGTCAAGGCTTTTTCGCGCTTTGGCAGAATAATTTTTCTGTGTTGTAAAATTTAGCGCAAAAATTTATATCTCTTTAAGACTTATGTTTATTTTTTTATCGGCATATTTTTTTAGTTTGCGCTTGATGATTTTTAATTCTTTTTTTGGCTGATTCGCAATATTCCGGCGAAATTTCAATACCGATATAATTTCGTTTAAAGTTTATGGCAGATATTGCGGTCGTGCCCGAGCCCATAAACGGGTCTAGAATTATTTTTGCGTCGGTGGCAGAAACAATGCGATCAATTAGCTTGACCGGAAATGGCGCCGGATGTCCGTTTTTCATTTCTTGCGGGATCTCCCAAATATCTCCGTAAGCGTTAGCTTTTGGCACAAGTTTGAATTTTGGCTTGGCAATCAGGTAAATTACTTCGTAAGTTGGTAAAAAATATCCGGCGTTAAAGTTTAAACCGCCGGCCCGTTTCCAAATAATAATCTGACGGACAGGAAGGCCATCAACAATATCTTGGCGGTCTTGCAATAAATTAGCCTGAACGCGCCATTTGTGGTTATAGAAAATCGCGCCATCATCAGGGATTAAGCGCATCATTTCGTTAAGACAATCTCTTTGCCATTTCACATATTCTTTGTGCGGCATATTGTCGTTGTAGTTGGAATAGCCTTTTTGCAGAGCGGCGTTTGCCCATTTTCCGCCACGGCCGTCTTTCATGCCGTTGCCGGTGGAATTTTTGAGATTATAGGGTGGGGAAGTAATGATTAAATTTACTGATTTATCTGGTATTTTAGCCATTGTATCAAGCACATCTCCGCAAATTATTTTATTTAAGTATTTAGTAATATCGGCCATATTGTATTAAAATAAATAATTTATATATGCCGCCTGGAGATGAAGAAATAACCTCTGCCCCTTTATCAAAGGGGCGCTATAAGATAATCAGCGCCGCCAGCAAGCCGATTAGCCCCAGGGTTGATAAAATTAGATGCGGATGCTGTTTTTTAAATTGAATCAGTACGTTTAAGGCTAAAACAATTGAGGCTAAAATTAAAATAATTTTGTAATAAAACGAGGTTATATCAAACAAAGGCTTGATGTAGGCCGGCTGGTGCTGTTTAATAAAATAATATTGTTTTAGCAGAGTGGTTCTGGCCGGCATAATTTTATCCCAGTTCAGATCCCTGGTGGCAGTATTTCCGGCCCGGTCTTCGGCCGTAACCGAGGCTAAAACCACGGGATTAAAAATTTGCTCTTGGTTTTGGCCGAAGATTATGGTTCGGCCGGTCCACCGGCCGCTCTGGCTGTCCTCGGGCTTTAAATCTATGAAATAATTATTAAAATGCGCTCTGGCTTTAATCGCGTCCGCGCTTAAATAAACTTCGGCGCGCACGATTTTCTCGGTTTTGCCGCGCGGCTGATCAATATATAGCCTGGACCGTTCCTGATCAATTTGCGGCGGTTCCAAATCTACGGCTTCGGCTCTGACCTCGGCTTTTAATACTGTCAGCTCCGCGGCCGAGGCGGATTTTTTTTCAACTTTTTTTTCGCCCAGAATTTGCCGATCAGCGCTGACGGCCGGCTTAGCCGGCAGCTCTACGCCGGCTAAAGGCGCTTCGGCCTCCGCCTCCGGTTCAGCGAAGCTGGCGGTTGATGACGCGAAATACTGGGCCACAAAAGTCGTGTCCACGCTATTATACAAGCCGCTGGCCGTGCCAACGCCAATCTCCTTAAAATCAGGATCAACCATATTCCGGTAATGAGTCTGGCTGCGCGTCCAGCCGTTAACCACGTCTTCCGGGCTGGAAAAGCCCATGGCTAAATTTTCTCCGGCCACGGCGAAATTGTATTTTAGCGCTTTCAGCCAATCGGCCAGCGACCGATTGTCCGGCCCGGTATGGGCAAAATACTGCTTAAAGATCATGTCTTGGGCCTTGTTAAAGGCCGCCTGGTCCAGCCGCGGGCTTTCAGCCAGCAGGCTAAGATTTAAATTTTTTCTGATTTCATTGGTCAAGCTGACAATTTTTTTGCTCTGTTCAGCTAAAATATCCGGCGTCAGCCAGGCTTCAACCGGTAAAATTATCACCGCGCCGATTAAAATGGCTTTTAAAAGAATTGAGCTCAAGGCGTAAAATAACAGGCGGTAGGGATGCAGGGCTCGGGGCTCGTAATCGTTGCCTTTATGCGGAATAAATAAGTCCTTAAGCAAGCCCGGCCCGAGCGGATTGCGGCCGCGCCTGACTTCTTCGCCGTCCGGCACGCCGTCGCCGTCAGTGTCGGGATTATGCGGGTCAGTGCCGAAAAATTTTTCCACCTCATCCGGCAGTCCGTCCGCGTCCGAGTCTTTAGGTTTGTAATTTTTTTTTCTGGGCATGATTCTATTATAGCAAAAAAGGAAATAAAAATAAATTCTACCCGGCTTTAGCCGGAGTTATTTATTTAATGGCCGGCTAAAGCCGGGTAGAAAGAGAACTATGCTATTATCCCTCCGCCCAGTATCTCTTCTCCAGCATAAAACACCACGCTCTGTCCCGGCGTAACCGCGCGCTGTGATTCAGCAAAATCAACGCGGTAATTTTTGCCTGATTTTATTACGCGGCACGGTACTGGTTTATGCCGGTATCTGATAACAGCCTGGCAAAGCAGAGGCAATTTCCGCGGCGGAACGATCCAATTAACATTTTTAGCCGTAAGCTCATCTTTGTATAATATTTGGTCGGCAAAATTATTCACCACGTACAGGATGTTGGTTTTATAATCCATTTCCGCGGCGTAGTAAGGGCCGGTGCCGCCGATCTCTATGCCTCTGCGCTGGCCAACGGTGTAAAGCGGCAGGCCTTGATGGATGCCGATAAGAGGTTTAGCCTCCAATTTAGAGGCTAAACCTCTTTGTTCGCGTAAAAATTTTATCGGACCCGGCCTTAATTCCAAATGGCGTTTTAAAAATTCATTATGACCGCGCTCGGCAATAAAGCAAATTTCCTGGCTTTCCTTTTTTTCCGCCACCGGCAGTTTAAACTTTTTAGCCAATTCCCTAACCTGCTTTTTGGTATAATCACCCAGCGGAAATAATATATGCGCCAGTTCATTTTGATTAAAAGTATATAAAAAATAAGATTGGTCTTTTTCTTTATCTTTGGCTTTAAGGAGTTTACAAGCATTTTTTAGAAATTGTCCGCCAGCTGGCGGATTGGAAATTGGAAATTCCCGCTGAAGGCGGGCATAATGCCCGCTGGCCACGTAATCAAAGCCTAATTTTTTCGCCTGTTTGATTAAATGGCCGAGTTTAACCTGTTTATTGCAAACCACGCACGGGTTGGGCGTTCGTCCAGCCGCGTATTCGCGTAAAAAGTTATCCACCACTTGTTTTTTAAAAATGCCGGAAAAATTCATGGTGTAAAGCCGGATGCCGATTTTATTAGCCACCCGCCGCGCGTCCAGCAAAGCTTCGGTTGAACAGCATTTATTTTCCGCGGCGCCGGCGCCCGGCTCTTTCCAAAAATGCAAAAAAAATCCAACGACCTCATGTCCCTGGTCTTTTAACAGCTTGGCCGCCACCGCTGAATCAACGCCGCCGGACATGGCAACGGCAATTTTGATTTTTTTGGTTTTCATAGTAACTGCTTATTAAACGCTTCTTCAAACTTTTCTCTTAGGGCATTATTAATCTGGCCATTGTTAAAAAAGGGCAAACCAACCAAGCGAAAATCTTTGTTTTCTAACTTCAAATCAACCGTATAATTTTTTTCTATTTCAAGTAAAAATTTTTGCTTCCAGCCTTCTTTTGATTTTTCAAATTTTTTGTCTTCATCTAACAAACCGTCGCCTTTAGGCTCAATAAAAATCTGGTACATAATTTCTTGCCTGGTTTTCTTTTCTGTTAAAAATAAAACAAAATCGGGATAAAACGGCTCGCCGTCGGCAAAATTATAAATTTTAAAAAACTGCTCATTTCGCAATAACGCGATATCTTGATATTTTTCCTTTAATTTTGTTACCATTTCATCAATAAAACGCAAAAATGACTCCTCCTCGCTTGTTCCCCAGATTTCATTTTGTGCGAACCACTCTTTATCGCCAAAATTAAAATCCTGCATTTCTCTTGCTCGCGGACTTTCGCCGTCTAATTGCAAAACTTTGTCATTTTCAAATATTTTCTTAATCAAATGCGCCTTAAATTCTTTCGTTCCATAATACTCTTTTCTCTCTCTGCCGGCAATTTCCAAAACTTTACCGATAACAAATCCGGCAATGTTCAGCTTTTCTGCCGGCAAAAAATTTTCCAACTGCGCGGCCGTCCCTTTTACATTAATTTTAATTCCGCCAAGGTATTTTTCAATAAAATCTTTTGCTGATTCAGTATTACCAAATATTTTTTTGAGTTCGGAAAATTGTCCGGCCGATATCGCGCTTAAGGCAGTTCGAGCAATGCTGACTCCAAAATCCGCCAGACGAAATTCTTTTATTTCTGTTTTTACTTTAGCTCCCGCGCCCTCGCCTAAAACAAATATGTCTTTTTCAATCGCTTCTCTCGTCGGCAATTGGAATATATTGGCTTCCTCGTCATGATCAAATTCCGCTTTAGCGTCCGCGAGCGTAAAAATATTTTTGCCAAAGTTTTCCCGGCGCGAATTTAAAAAAATATAGCCCTTTTTCCAAAAATTCTTATTTTTAAAGTCATTTTTAATTTTAATTTCCCTTTTTATGGTTCGCTCCGGCACGATGCCTTCTTTTATCAATACTTTGGTTAATTCGCTGATATAATCCGGATTATGCATTGAGTGATAATACAACTGTTCTAAAATACGCAATTCATTTTCCGGTTCAGCGTCAAATTTCCGGCTATACGGGTCGGTAAATTCTCCGGTTGCAAATGGGCAGTATCGCGCGCCCCGACCAATCAACTGCGCTTCCTGCACGGTGGTTTTGCCGGGTTTTCTCTCTTTGCCAGTTTTTGATTTATGCTCGCTTCTGGTATTATAAAGCCGGACAATATCAAAAAGATTTAAAACATCCCAACCCTCATTTAATTTTTCCGTCGCGAAAATGGCGCGGATGGCGTTATTTTGATCTTCCAGAGAGTTAAGCTGTATTTGTTTTTGCTCTAAATCTTTTTCTTCATCAACCGTCAGACATTTTTCCGGCGCGAAATCGCTTTTTATTTCTTCCGCTAAATTTTGCGGCGTAATCTTCTGCCGCTCAAAAAATTGAAAAGCCTTTTGCAGGGTTGCGTTCTGTATTTGCGTTTGCTGTTTTAATAACTTCTCATTAAGTCCGGCGATAAGCTGATGAAAGGCGATTTTAAATTCGCCGGACACGACAATTTTCGTATTTTCGCCCCGCGATTCCGTTTTTTGTTTTGGCGGCGTTACTCGGTTTGCTTTAAACATCACCACCGGCTTTAAGGCGATTCTATATTTTTCCGCTACTTTGCGGCGGTATTGAGAGATTATCACGGCCGAGAGCGCGCGCTCCATCATCGGCGCGTTAATTTGTAAAGTCCTGACATCTTTAGAAAATCCGTCTAGGCGATATTCTTTTAAATCATAGCGATAAATCGCCTTGTCTTTATATTTCTCCAAAATTTCCGGATATTCCTGCTCCAGCCGAGCTGTGGCGGTAAATTCTAAAAGCGCGTTTTCTTTTTGACTATTGGCGTTAAGAATTCGCACGATTGTATTTTCCCAATTTCTGCGATCTTCCGCTTCAGTTTTGCTTAATCTATTGTTTGTTTCCGCTGATAAGTTGTGCGCTTCGTCCGCGATTAAAACAATTTTTTTATCGGCGAAATCCTCATAAGTCAAAACGTTTTCGCGCGCGAAATTAAAACGGGAGTGCATAAGCGCGGTAGTGGAAAAGATGATATTTATGTCGTCGTCATTTACGCCTTCAAAATTTTCCACCTCTTTCACTTTTACTTCCGTTCCGTCAATCACAATTTTTTGCGCGAATAAATACTTTTTTGAATCCGGATCAAGAAAATTAGCCTTGGTTTTTTGGATAATATTGCCCAGGCGAGTAAAAAAAATAAAATTACGATAGCCTTTTTTATAAAAATACAAAATGCTGGCGGCCATAATCAGCGTCTTGCCCGAACCGGTCGCCATATTAAACATCAGATGAATCGGTTTTTGTTTTTGTTGATATTCTTCGTAGTAATAATAAAACCGACCCAAAGCTTCTTTTTGATATTCGCGCATGGCAAAAGCCGGATTAAGATTTTTTAAAATTTCCGGTTTCCCCAGCGCCTTATTTTTAAAAACATCGGCGCCGGCAAAGTTTTTGTATGAATTAAATTCGTCGTAGAGCATGGGTTTAGACACTTTTTGTCTCAGATGCATTATCTGGCTTATATCTAATTTTTGTATTATTAAATTGATTATCTGAGTCAATATCTCCTAATGAATTTCTTGTCTGCTGTTCTAATGCCGTATGTGTCAAACCAGTTTCTCTTATTTGAGTGCTTAAATTTTTAATAATTCCATCTTGCTGTTTTATCATGTGTTCGTACCCCTCTCTTTTACGCCAATCAGCAAAAAATATGATGGATAAAGTAATCGCAACAAAAATAAGTCCGGAACCGCACATAGAGACAATACTTATGCTTTTTTCGGCTTTATTTAATAAATTAACACCAAAATAGAGTAAGACTACCACGACCCCGAGGCTTGCAAAGTTACTTAAATTTTTCCAAAAATCTTGCATATTAAGTTTTAATTTTATCTCCACATTCGCCTGAATTTAAAATAGAATTAATAACACTTAAAAAATTATCAGAATAAAACAAATCTTTTATTGCTTTTAATTTTTCATTAACCAATTTCTGCCCGATAGTTTCTTTATAAACATGAAAACAGTCTATATCAAAAATAATTGCGGCTGTCTTGTTTTCATCTTGTTTCTCAGCACTTTTGATATTAAAATTACAGATGTATCCGTTAATATTTTTTTTAAAACTCAAATTTGACAATTCTAATCCTTCAAAAGAAACTAATTTTGAAAAAACTTTATTTTTTTCTTCTGTACTCTGAAATTCATAAACAAAATAATTACGCCAGCCAATTCTTGTAATTTCGCCTATTTCTAAAACTTCTAATACATCCTTGCTTTTTTTTAAAAAAATATTTAGAAGATCGCCTAAATTTTGCGGGTCCGAATCATGATACCAAAAATTATTTACTGCAATTCTGTACATTCTGTAATCATCAATTTTTTCCTTGACAATAAGTTCCCGCTGCGTCATTTGATATGGCGGCTCCTTTATTTCAGTATAAAATAAATTTACAAGCTCGCCGGCTCTATCTATAAATTTAAAGCCACGAGAATAATTTATTTGCATAAAACTATCTGTATGTTTTAATCGATTTAATTTCTTTATTTCGTGCTTCATAATAAAAATAAAAAATTATTTATAAAACTCCCCATTTAATTTCTTATCCTCCTTGCTTATCCCATACTCCTTATCCTCAATCTCGCTCAAATTTACATAGAGCTGATTTTTATCCAAGCACTCAATTAAAAATTTCTTCTGATCGGCAAGGTTCAAGTCGGTAAATTCTTTAGCGCTAGCGTCAACGGTTTTTGGTTCAACTTTGTAGCTTAAAAACGCTTTTTCTTTCATCTCGCCCCAAAGTTTAACCAATTCTTTGGTGGTTTTTGCTTTCTCAATTTTTCTAATCCATTTCTCGTTCCATCTTGCGAGTTCCATATAAACAAAATCTCCGCCTCCTTTCCAATCAACATCTTTTGAAATTCCTGTTTGATCCCCCTTAATTACATTTTTTAATCTTGATTCTGGCAAATCATGAATATAGTCCATTTGTTCAATGCCAATATACTGCCGTCCAGTTTTGTGAGCCGCTGCCAAGGTCGTACCTGTTCCGGCATGATAATCTAAAACAATGTCACCCTTATTGGTAACCATTTCTATAATTCTCTGAAGTAGTTTTTCTGGTTTTTGTCCTCCGGAAAAACTTTTCATCAATTCTGTATGTTGTGACTGATTTTCTTTGTACGCTCGCGGGTCAGCGTATACCTGCTTGATATCATTCCAAACAGTAGTCAATGGCATGCCCTTGCTTTCGTCAAGATATTGCGTTTCCCAAATATTTTTTCCATTTTCATCCTTATCTCGCATTCTTTTTCTATACACTCTCCCGTCCTTATCAGTAAATTTGAACCAATCCGAAATATATTTCTCCGGATATGGTGTGTAGATTTTATTTTGCTTTCTATGTTGGTAATTTTTTGAATAGTGCAGAATATAATCATGAATATTAACCGGCTTTGCGCCAGCAGCGCGCCCACCCGAAGGAGACCCATATGCCCAAATTATTTCTTCTACAAAATTTTCGCGACCGAATATATCATCACATAAAACCTTTAAGTAATGCGACTCATTAATATCAATATGAATAAAAATATTTCCGTCATCAGAAAGCAATGGTTTTGCAATATTTAGCCGGTTTTTCATGAACACTAACCATGAGGAATGATTGAAACTATCGTTATAATTGAAAGAGTCCCCGCCCGTATTGAATGGCGGATCAATGTAAATCAATTTTACTTTTCCGGCGAATTCTTTTTTAAGCGAAGCCAGCGCCAGCAGGTTATTGCCTTTAATAATCAAATTATCTTTAATATCTCCTTTCTCGTCGCGGCGGAAAAAATCCCCCTTACCCCCTTTATCAAGGGGGCTTTTAAACGGGTGTTCGCCGTTTTTATCTATCCTTTTAAAATTGGTAAAAACCTTGGCGTCAAGCAAGCGATTGATATCGTCCGGCGCCAGAGTTTCGTTATAAAAAATCTCATCCCGTTTCTGGTCTTCTTTCGTCATTCCGCCTTCTAAAATACAATCTTTGTACGGCCAAACTAAAACCACTTCTTTATTTTCGCTTAAGTACTCGTCGCCGGCCGTTAAGCCGATTTTATTTTTAAAAGCCGTGTAAGAATCCGGCAAAAACTGCTTATTAGACACAAAGCGAATAAATTTCTCTTTATCAAAAATAACCGTTTCGTCAACCTTAAAGAAAAAGTGCTGTTTTATGCCTTTGTCGGAAAGTAAAAGCATTATTAACCACGGATCATTCTTGCGCGCCAACTCCTGCGCCTGGTTTTTTAAGAGTGCGCCGTCTTGCGAAACCAGCCGTTCGTCCTTTTTTAATAAATCAGCAAGTTGTTCAAAAATGTTTTTCATATTTTTTTAGTTAAATCGTATATTATCATTCCTTAACTTTATTGGCGGTTTCTTAAATTATACGACATATTGCCGATAAGCTCAAGAATTAAAGAAAGCCGGAATTTACTCCAGCCTTCTAAAATTGATAATTTTACGTTTTCTAATCTAATATAATCCCGGAAATTGCTTCTTAATCACCTCAATTGACGGCTGATCGGTAACCACCTTTAACAGCTGGGCGACGACTAATTTAGCATTGGCCGTCTCGCCGGTTTTCTGGTAGAGCAAGGCTAAGCTGTACAAGCCGTTAGCGTGATTGGGGTTGGCTTGAACAATGCTCAAGAATAATTGTTCAGCGGTTTTTACATCGTCATTTTTTATGGCCGCTCCGCCCTGGCCATTTTGCACGCTAAGATCCTGATTGGTCTCACTGCCGGTGGTGATATCCGGGGAAGCGGTTTGCGCCAGGCTGCCCGCGGCCGCGGTGCCGCGGTTGAAATACAGCCGTCCCAGTTCAAAGCGGTAGTCAACGCTATCACGCGTTGATAAGACGGCTTTCTTCAGCTGATCAATGGCTTCGTCAATTTTATTCAATTTTTCGTAAGCAATGGCTTTGCCGTAATATGCCGCGCCGAAATCGTTCTTTTTGGCAATCGCCAAATCGTATTTTTTAATAGCCTCTTCAGCCAGGCGCGCTTGTTCGGCTTTATCGGTCTCCGCGTTAGCCCGAGCCATATTGATTAAGGCCAGGCGCAGATACGGCGTCGGGCTGTCAGGCTCCAATTCAATATTTTTATTGTATAGATTTTCCGCCCAGTCCAAGGCGCCTCTGACGTAAAAAGACGCGTTTTCATAAATCAAGGCCATGGCCTCGGTGCTGGCTACATTATTAGGGGCGATATCCAAGGCTTTTTTACCCTGCTCAATGGCTAATGATAAATTATTTTCAATTATCGTCTGGTCTTTATTGCCTTGCGCTTCCTGGTTAGCCAGCGCCATGTAGTTGTTGGCCAGATTGATGTAGTAAACATCCTGGTAAGGCGCTAAAATCACGGCTTTATTGATATTTTCAATTTTTTTGCCGGTATCGGCCAGGCTTAATGATTTCATGACATAATAATCAGCCAAGTACATTTTAATTCCCAAAGTGAATAAGATTACTACGCCGGCGCTTAAGCTTAAAAAGATCGCGGCCAGCGCCAAGGCGTATTTGGGCGAGGCCCTGAATGACAAATTGAAATTCTTAAATTTTTCCGGGTAGTTGACTATGGCCATGGCCACCGCCATGATCGCCACTAGCAGGGAAATTAAAACCAGCGAGCCATTCAGGGAAAACAATAAGCTGAAAATTATCACGGTGACTAAGCTGGAAAATAATGCCAGGAGAATTGACTGTGATTCAATTTTTTGCACTTTAATCAGGGTAATGAAGCAAATAGATAAAGCGATTAAAAATAACACGACCACCGCCAAGACCCCCAGGCCGCCGGCCGTAGCCGCTATTTCAAACAGCGAGCCGGACGAGTTGTCAAAACGGACATTCCACAGCGGCGAAGCGTTAAAATCCGCGCCTTTGTATTTTACAAAATCATAAACATAAGTTGACGGCCCGGAACCGAACAGCGGATCTTTTTTAATGCTTTGCTTGGCAATATCAAAAGACGCTTTGCGGGACAGGCTGACTTCAACCGGCAAATTCAAGGTCATGATGTTGAAATTGCCTAAAACCAAAAGAATTATCAAGAGCAGAAAAGTGGCGATGGGAATAACGATATTGGAGCTGGTAACTTTAATAATTTTTGACAGCAAAAACATCAGAATAATCACAATGCCCACGACTCCGGCCGGCCAGAAAGTAAAGCCGTTAAGCAGGGTCAAGACAAACAGCGATAATAAAATTATAGCGCCCAAAAACACCCGAACAGCGTGCTGAAGAATTTTGTTTTTAAAGTTAGGGTGTATTTCGCTGATTTGCGTCATGCCGATAACCAATAGCGGCAGAATAATTATCAAATACATGGTTAAGCCGGACAATGAGCCTATGGGGTTAAAGCTGATGGCTTTGGTAAAACCTAGGGGCAAAACAAATTTTCCCATTAATTGCAGGGTTGAATATATCACCGCCAGGGCGGTTGAGCCGCAAAGCCCCCAAAATAACAGCTTAACTCTTTTTTGGTCAATGTTATTTATCACCAAATAATAGAATAAAATAAATATAACCACCGAAGCCAAGCTTTTCGCGGAATTTCCATAAGCGCCAACCAGGCTATCTTTCTGGCTAACGGATAGAACCGTGGAAATTATAAAGACCGCCAGCATGCCGACGATCGGCCAATCCAAGGGCGTCCTTTTAATATTTAATTCACCAACGATTACGGCCTTAGTTACCCAGGCCACGGCTCCCAGCAGGGTTAAGAAATAAAACAAAATCATTTTTTCAAAGCCCAGATTCTGCGCGGCTAAGCCGGTAAAGAATATGGGGCAGAGAAAAAACACTAAAAAAATCGAGCCGATTATCACAAAATCCAAGCCCTTGGTAGTGTTTATCTGATGTTTGGTGATGGTCTTTTTTTCATCCATAGATGTTAATTTAGATTAATTTAATTTAATAATTTAATATTATCATAATTTGTCTTTTTTTATCAACTCCCTAGCCTCGCTTAATAGTTTAAGATAAAATTCAAGATTATTCAAGCTGGCCAGCCTGGCGGCCAGGGGCTCGCTAATTTTAAACAAATAATGCAGATAGGCTTTGGAATAATTTTTTAGCTCGGCCAGCCGGCTGTCGGCATTAATTGGGGAAAAGTCGCGCGCGAATTTAGCATTGGTTATATTGATGGTCTGGCGTTTTCGCAAATATAGCCTTCCGTGCCGGCCTTCCCGGGTTGGAATAACGCAGTCAAACATGTCCCAGCCCAGGCGAATCGCCTTGATGATATCTTCGGGCGTTCCTATGCCTAGGCCAAAACGCAGTTTGTCCTCGCTAATCAGCGAGGCCGTGCGCCTTAAAATGCCAGCCATGAAATTTCCGCCGCTGTCAATATGCCTGGCGCCGAAGCCATAGCCGTCAAAACCGATTTTAATCAGCTCTTGGGCGCAATACTTTCTTAACGCCTGATTATGGCCGCCCTGGATAACCGCGAATAGCAGAGGCGGCCGCTTCAGCCGCCGCGCTTTAATTTGTTTTTTGAATTCTCGCGCGCATCTCTCGGCCCATTTAATAGTGCGTTCAACCGCGATTTTTATTTTGCCGTCGGCGTAATCATTGGGCGGGCAATCATCAAAGCAAACCATCATATCAACGCCCAGATCAAATTGCGCTTTAATTGATTGCTCCGGCGTTAGCTCCAGCCCGCTGCCGTCCACAGGAGATTTAAACTTGGCGCCTTGGTCGGTAATTTGTCCGGCGCGCTGGTTTTTATGCAGCAGGGAAAAAATCTGATAACCGCCGCTATCCGACAAAATCAAGCCTGGCCAATTAATAAAATTATGCAGGCCGCCGGCCTGTTTGATTAATTTTACTCCGGGCCGCAGAAATAAGTGCAAGGTATTGGCCACCATGCACTTTAAGCCTAATTTTTCCAGTTCCTGGCCGCTTAAATATTTTACCGCTCCCCTGGTGGCATCCGGCATAAAAAAGGGAGTTTCTATGGCGCCGTGAGCGGTTTTGATAAGGCCTAGGCGGGCCTTGGATAGCTTTGATTTTTTTAAAACTTTAAACATCTTATTGAATTATTCCATCTCCGCTGGCCATATTATCGTTTTCCAATTTTGAGGTCTTGGCTTTCAGAATTTTATCAAGCTGGGCGCCGGTGACGCTATCCTTGGCGCTAATGGCGGTGCCGGGCAGGATCACCATGATTTGATTAAGATTAGCATCGGTAGGCGCCACGCTGATATTAAACTCGCCGCTGGTTTTGCCGAATCCGGCCGGCAGGCGGCCAATTTGCCAAATAGCTTTATTGCTTTGGCTGTCGTAAGCTATTGTCCCGATGGCCGCGCTATTTTTTGCGCCCCAGCTGACGCCGGCCGGCAAAATCGCGCTGATCCGCAGATTGTTTAATTCATGCAGGCTGTTGCTAATCGTCCAATAAACTTTTAAACCCGTGATTTGCCCGACTTTCGGCGGCACTGGCCCGGAACCGACCGCGATATTGTCGCTGTTAAAATATCTTAGCTGCTCGTCCAGATTCAAATCGCTGTTTATTTTGCTGGCGATAGTATTGCTCTGGCTTTGGCCGGCCGCGCTTTTGCCCGCGATGCTGTAGCTGACGTAGCTTTTTACTTGATAGGCTTTTGCCAGGTCTATCGGGCCCAGATTTTTTAGGCTGATGGAAAAATCAATTATTCCCTGTCCGCCGCTGGCTAATTCAGCTAAGGCCGGAATTTCCGTTTTGCTCCAGCTGATAGTATTGCCGCTGACCGCGCCGCTATTTTTATCATTTAACGATTGCCAGTCCAAAAAGTCGCTTTCCAAAACTGCCATGATAATTACATCCCTCATTTCAGAATCGCCTTTATTGGCATAGCTGACTGAATAATTCAAGGTTTGGCCGAAATCAACTCCTTGATCAAGCGGCGAACCGTTGATGATTAAATTGATGTTTAAATCGCTCTTAATTACCTCGTAGGTTAAGCTATTTTCATAAAACACGTAATATTTCGGCGCTTCCGCCGCGCTGGCCGCGTAGGGGTATTCAAATTTTATAGCCAAGCTGACGGCGGGCTGTTTTTTCTCCTTAACCTTAAATTTAATTTTAAAGGTATTTTCATTTTTTCCTAAATTGCTTATCAGCCACGAATCTTGGCCGCCGGCTTTGATTAAAGGCGCGGCCGGCGGGCTGGACGTGGCTCGGGCATCGGGCAGTTTGATGATTTCAACTTCATCCGGATGGCTCGCGGTTAGGCGGAAAGTATTTAGGTAATTCCGATCTTTGGCTTTAAAAATTACGCTAATTTCATTTTCTTCGTTTATGAGCGCGCTGGATGAGTTGGCCAGGGAAATATCCAGCCCTAAATCATTAATCGCGATTGAAAAGTCGGCTGATTTTTTGAATTCACTGGAAAAATTTTCCGGCGTATATGTCATATCGGCTAAAATAATATTATCGCTGTTAAGCGTTCCGGCCAGCTTGCCCTTTATCCTGATAAAATCGCTGCGGCGAGAGCCCAGGCTGGCCGCGTTCCAGGTATTGTTATTGAGGCTGGGCTTGGGGTCGGCCTCTAAAAAAATAAAATTATCAGGATAGGCAATTTTTATTTCAATATTTTTAATGGCGACTTTATCCTCATTTTTATAGGTTAAATAATAATTAAATTCTTCCCCGGCCGCAACTTCTTTTTTGGCGTCAATGGCCAGGCTGACCGGCTGCTTGTTTAAATTCAGCTTTAAGGAAACATAGTTGTAAGCGGCGTAAAGAGCGCCGCCCAGCGCGAACACCACCACCAGAAAAGTGAACAGCTTAAAAAGCCAGCCTCGCCTTTTTTTAAACGTGAGGGTCTGTACATTTACCGCCTCGCCTTTATCGTTTTGATAAATTTTAGCCAAACTGCTTTTTACTTCTTCCTCTTTAGCCTCATGGGCAACGTACTGGTCAAAGGCTTCCACCTCCGCGTCCGAGGGCAGAGGGCGCTCAATAAATTCGGACAGGCTTGATGAACCGTGTTTAATTTTAATGTCGCCGTTTTTGTTCATATCATTTTTCCTCCATCACCGCCGCCATAATTTTATCGCCGTCAAAAGCTTCATTAAGCGGCAGATTATCCTGCCAGACCGCCTTAAAATTATGGCTTAATTTTAAGGCGCTGGCAAGTGACGACGAATTCATGCCCGGTTGTTTTTGCGCCAGCAGTGAATAGGAGCAGAGCTTGCCCTGGCCGCCGTCCAGCCTGAAAGGCAGGCGGTATTTTATATTTATTTCCACCGACTCGCCCGGATCCAATTGCGACCAATTAGCGAAAACGGTTTTGCCGGATTCGCTATAAATTAAGGTTTTAGTCGCTTCATCCGTCCGCTCGCTGTTTTGGCCGGCCGCTACGTCCGGGTCGTCCAGCCAGCCGCTTTCGGCGGGTTTAAAAAATATTTGGTCCAAGGGTTTAAAGCCTTCTGCCGACAGCAGTTCGGAGCCGGCCGGCACGTAAATTCTCATCCAGTTAACGTTGCGCGCGCCGGAAAACGGTTCGCCTTTGGCGCCGGTATGCGTCCGCCTGACGGTTAAGGTGTCAATGATCGCGCCGTCCGCCTGAACTTCGGCCAAGTGAGAAATTTGCTGATTAATTTTTCGGTCGCTTTTTTGCCCGGCGATATTGGTATTAACCACGCTTAAGTAATCGCCGGCCGCGTCTTTTATTTTTCCAGCCCAGCCCAGCTCGGCCGCTTGGCTTTGCAGCTCGGAATCAGTAAAATAAAACAAAATATTTTTGTCGTCCAGCGACTCCTGCCCCGCTTTAAGCAGCTCAAGCAAATTGCCTTGGCCCAGCCTTTTCGGCAATTCGCTGATTATGGCGCTCATTAAATCGCCGATTATTTTTTTAGGCTGTTTGGTGACATCCGGTTTTTGCTCCGACAGTTTTTGCGTTTCCAGCCAGAAATTATCCGCGTCAAAAATTATGCCGTATTGTTCCTTCATGTCAATCGGGCCGATTACCTTTAAAAGCCGTTCCATAACCGTGGGCGTCAGGCTGATGACGCCGTCCACCGTGGAACCGCCGCTATTTTCATAAAACCAGGCCAGTTTGCGGGCGCTGGTGGGCCAGTCCGGCCACCAATTAGCGTCCCAAAAATGCCAGTCCGGCCTGACCAAGCGCAAAGGTTCCGGGGATTTTATTTTTTTTAGCAGGCCGGCGTCAGTATCGTAACTGCCCCCGCCCGGCGCGGAAATATTTTTAATCCGCCCTTGGGAAAAATCCATGATCGCGTAACTGCCGATAAAGCCGCCGCTGGCGCGCAGTTCCGAATTGTTTTGAAAGACCAACAGATAGCGTTTATCCTGTTCGGCGCCCAAAAAAATCGCCAAAGTATCGGCTAAACCGATAAATTGATTTAAGCCGCTGTTCAGCTCAAAAACTTTCTGCTTCAGCAAAATGAAATTTTTTTGATATTCACTCGGAATCAAGCCGCTGTCTATTTGGTTTAGCTCCGCGGCTAATCCTTTTAAGTTGTCCGCGGCCAGCTGGCTTTGGACACCGAGTGTCCTTAGGACACTCGGTGTCTTTTCTTGCCAACCAGTCAGTCCGAACAGGGCCAGGCTTAAATTTTTTCCGGCTTCGGCGCTTAGTTCCCCGGCCTTCAGGATATGCTTGCCGGCCGCGGCCAGCCTGACATTTTTATCCGGCGCTAAGGCCGCCAGAGCAAGGATCAGGCCGTTGATGTCAGCCAGCTGGTTTTGCGCGGTTAAAAAATTTTCGCCGGCTTGCGTGAAATTTTTATCCGCCTGGCTAAAGTCAAAATTGGCCGCCGATTGGCCGCCGGCCAGCAAATCGCTCATGGCGCTGGCGCTGGCGCCCAGCACCCGGCCTTTGACGGAGTCCAGTGATTTATAAAAAGTAAAAGCTTTGACCGGCAAAATAATTATTAACAGCGCGCCGGCAAAAACTAAAATCGGCTTTAAGCCCCCTTTAGCAAAGGGGGTTAGGGGGATTTTATTTGTTATTACAATTTCCTCTTTTTCTACTTTTCTTTCTTTTTTCCTCTCTGTCATCGCGAGCGACCGCCCCATTCTTGTCATTCCCGCGCAGGCGGGAATCCGGAATTTCCTTATCACCGCCGCTCCGATCAAGTAACCCAGCCTCACTATAAACATAATCACCCAACCCGCGCCGTAGCAAATTTTATAAAATCCGGCGTATAATAATTTACCAAATTCCACAAACGCCAGTTGATTTACCCCCTTTAGCAAAGGGGGTAGGGGGATTTTATTCTTCTTTATTCCCGCTTTTTTATTTGTCATCCCTGCGGCCTTTAGTCCTCGCGAAAGCGGGGAAGGGATCCAGAATTTGTTTATCGCGCCGCCTAAATCATTTATTAAAACTCCTCCCCTCACCTTCCCCTTCTTTATCATCTTCCCATAATCCAGCTCGGCCATTTTTTCCAGCCTTGATTCTGGACATCCGATGTCCCCTTGGACATCGGATGTCTTAACGGGCAAATCCTTTTTTAAGTCCACCACAAACCTGGCCGACTTGGCGCCGCTGTTGACTTTTATATTTAGTCCCCCTTGCAAAGGGGGGTTTAGGGGGTTATTCATTAATTTTATTATAACACAAAATAATAAAAACAAAAAAGATTTTATTTTATTCTGCCCGGCTTCAGCCGGAGTTAAGCCGTGGTCATTGCATTTCTCCATCGTCAGAGTCTCCTGAAAGGGACTCTGACGGATCCGGTTGGGCTCCATAGTCCCGCAGGAGGTTGAACCTCCAGTTTGGAGGTTAAACCTCAAAAATTTTACAGGAGCTCGTGCCTTTGGCAAAGAAAGTTTTGGACAATCCAAAAGACGATGAGTCTCGCAGTTTTATCATGCGCCATCTTTTTGCGGCCGAAAATATTCAGCTTATGATTGATGCTGAATTTACCCATGGGCGATATGGCATAGTTAATTTTACCTTTATGCCCGATGGATTGGCTATCATGAGCTATAGCTGTTTAGGCAAATATCGGGTTGACTGGTTTGATGTCTTAACCGCCGAGAAAGCTCAGGAAAAGATTGACGAACTGCAGTGCATTCAAGCCGCGCTTGTTCAAAGCAAGGACGGCAAGTTGCGCTGCTCACGCTGTGGCACGGTGATTCAACCCTACCATACTTGCTCGACCTGCGGGTGGTCATGGAAAACATGGCTTGATGTGAAACTGGCGCCAATTCGCGCGGAAAGGCAAAAACAAGAGCAGGAAAAAAGCTCCACCGAGGACACTTTAAACAGTATATGCTTTAATTTTTCTGAAGAGGAGGAATAAAGATGCCAAAGCCAAAAAAAGTAGCCCCCGGATACGAAAACCTTGCAACCGTTGAAGACGTTCTAGTTCGCGTGCCCAGAGTGCTGAAAGAAATCCAAGCTCATTCTTTTAAAGATAGGATGGGCAAGGAGATACAGGTGGTTGCGCATTGGAGAGATCGTTGTGTCTTGCTGGGATGCAAAGTTTTTATCAATAGGCACTTTTACAATATAGGTAGCAAGGATTTGGGTAGAACAATGCTGGCGCAAGTTAGCGTGATGAAAAAGATCACCGGCACCGGACCTGTGCGTGAGTTTTTATTTCTGGACATAACCATAAAAAATGGTAATTATCAGGATGCTAAATACATACTGAAAATTCAAAATCAAACTTTTCCTCTAAAAAATAAAGCCTCGGAACTTTTAGCGGTACAAGCACATGCCAATGGCATTCCTCTTCCCGGTACTGACTTTAAAGTGGTCTTTGAGCCACCATTGTAATGAGTTTCAATTAACGCCAACCTTTCGCCAGCATCCCTCCCTGGATCGATGCTGGCTTTTTTATTTTCATCATCCTGCTAATTATTTCTGGATCCCTGCCTGCGCAGGGATGACGAAAAAAAATTGGACGTCGGACGTCCAATAGAAAAGCGCTGGCTTGCACATGGCGAAGTCAGCGCTTGTTTTTTTAAATTTTTTTAGGCCTGTCTGATTAGCTCCTCATCGCTAACCGCCGGCGGATGAATTTGGTCAAATATTTCCTCCCTATTCCATCCTCAAAAAAACACACCCAGTGCCATTTTTCCGGGCCAATGCCGTATTTGTTATTTTCCCCATACGGCTCGTAAAAACCAAATAGCCAGGCAAAGTGCTTCAGCCAGCCGTAATGAACGGTCTGGGAAAATTTGCTGGAGCCATTTACGGCAAAATCAATTGCTTGCATATAGCCGCCGTTGATTCTGGGGTAAGAGTGCTGGCTATATCCGGGCAGAGCCGCCTCCCTCAAGACCTTTTCAACCTCCCAGTTTTTTTGTATTAGCCTGCCCATAAAAACCTGCAGTTGTTCCGCGTCAGAGCGATAACCGTCTCTGACAATAATTGGACAATCCAAGTCCAAGTCCCTGATGATTGCCTGATTCAGGCAATAGTAATAAAGAAAAACCGGCATGGGCAAAAATCTTCCTGACCAGTCATCAAGCCTGACCAAGTTCGCCGGAATATAAGGCGCCAGTCCGTAATACGGCAAGTTTTTTATGCCATACTCTTTTGGATCAATGGAAAGAATTTTTTCCACCAGCCCTATTTGCTTGACGGACAATTTTTTTATCAGTTCGCTGATCGTTATCAGCAAGTTTTCCGGATTGGCCTTTTTCGCGGCCGTCAGCTTTGAATGCAGGCTTTCCATCATGGCTTTCTCCCGGTCATTAAACATCTCCTACCCTCCTCTAAGATATAAAGAGCGAAATAACTCTGGCTAAAGCCAGGCAGAATAGAATTATAATATATTTTTATATACAGCCAGGGTTTGCCTGGCGCAACTTTCCCAGCTGTATTTTTTTATTTGTTCGTATCCCCGGCCGCGCAAGTTGGCGCGCAGATTTTCATCATTGATTATTTTTTTTATTTTGTCAATCATGTCCGCCTCGTCGTCAGGATTAAAATATAGGGCGGCGGCGCCCAGCACCTCCGGCAGGCAGGTTTTGTTTGAACTTACGACCGGCAGGCCGCGCGACATGGCTTCCAATGGCGGCAGGCCAAAGCCTTCGTAAAATGAAGGAAAAACATAAGCCAGCGCGCTACGGTACAGTGCGGCCAGTTCGCTGTCCGGCACGTAGCCGGGGAAAATAATATTTTTTGAAAAATTAACGGAGAATTGCTTAAGCCGCGAGTAAAAATAATCTTCCTTGCCCACTAAAATCAGTTTTAAATCCGGCCGGCTTTGGCTGATTTTCGCAAACCCCCTGATAAAGCCTTCCAGATTTTTATGCGGATAAGCGTTGCCGACGTAGAGGAGATAAGGCTTTAACCCCCCTATCCCCCCTTTACAAGGGGGGCAATTATTTTCTGCACCCCCCTTCAAAAGGGGGGCAGGGGGGTTAAGTTCCGCCACCCCCTCATGAGTTACGGCAATTTTATCCGGCTTAATTTTAAATTGCTTGGCCAGGTCCTGTTTAGTATATTCAGACACGGCTAAAACTTTCTTGGCGCGCCGAACCGCCAGCGTGATTACGATTTTATAGGCCAGATTTTTTGTTTTATATGCCAGCGCGCCCAAGGTGGTGGCGCGCGCGGTGGGAAATTTTATGAGAATCAGGTCATGGATCGTCACGATGAATTTAACCGGACAAAAAATCGGCACGTTAAAATGCGTGAAATGCATTAAGGCCACGCGCTCGCGCCAGATGCAGACAGGGAAAATCAGCTGTTCCGCCCAGCCGTACCATTTTATGTCCGCCAAAACTTTTTTTATTCTGGCGCCGGCGCATTGAAACTCGTCAAAATTTTCCCGGCGCAAAAAAATTACATACTCATTAGCCTGGTCCAGCTTAATGATGTTATCAACAATTTCTTGCGTGTAGCGGCCCAAGCCCTTGCCGATTGGTCCGTAAAAGCGGGCGTCAATGCCGATTTTCATATAATTTATATAATGTGAAATTTTTAGTAATCTGCTCTACCGGCTCAATCCGCAGGCCGAACTCCGCCAGCCTCCGGTTATTCAGATAATCAAGGTCTGCCGGCGGGAGAGTAAAATTATAATAATATAGCGGCAGGTATTGGGCTAAAACCGCGTACTGTTTAATCATATTATTGTCATTAAACAGGCCGACAATCACTTTGCGCTCCGGAAAAAACAGCTTGTCATGGTATTGGGTGATGATAATGGCGCGCGCCTCGGTTAATTTAACCACCTGATTGAATTCCTGCTGAGCGGACAGCTGTTTTTGAGCGGATGGCGCTAGGCCTTCGGCCGAACCGGTTAAAACAAATTTCAAGGAAATGAAAAAAATTATCGCCGCGATTAAGGCGCGGGCGGCGCCAATTAATATTTTTTTTCTTAGCAGATTGGTTAAGCGCGAAATAAACAGGCTGGCTAAAGGCAAGGCGCCCAGATAAACCGGCAGCCAGTAGCGCGCGTAGGAGTTGCCGATAGTGCGGCTGGCCGGATCAGGGTTATCATGAAAATCCCAGCTGCCGTAGTAGAATATTAAAATAAGCGAGAAGCAAAAATAAGAAATTAAATAAGCGTAATGGCGCTTTTTCCATTTTTTAATTTTTTTAAGAAACAAGACGAGCCCCAGCGCGGCCGGCCAAAAAATCCAATAAAAAATGGCGGTAAAATAATAATAAAACATCTTCAGGCTTTTTAGCGGCCGCCAGCCGAAATAAAAAATATTATTTTTAATCCGCGTTAAATTGCTTTTAATAGACGCGGTTTTTAGCAGAGACGAACTCGCGTCCGCTATATTCGCGATTGAGCGGTTCGCTTCATTATAGCCGCCCCGCCAGAATGAGTGGTATAATATTTGGTTCCAATACATGGCCGGCGTTAAGGCGAATAACAGGCAGGCGATAAAAATTATCAGCCTGGCCAGCCCGAATTTTTTAAGGTTCACGATCCATAAAATCAGCCAGAACGGAATGAGCCAAATCAGTTCCGAGGCGCGCGTGATTACGGCCAGGCCGAGAAGCAGGCCGGCCACAGCCGAAAAAAGCAGGCCGGGCCAGTTTAGCTTCAGCGGATATTTTCTTTTTTCAACCGATAATACTATGAAATACAGGCTGATAATCAATAAAACCGTAAAGAGCGAATTATGAAACATGCTGTGGGCGCTATAGTAAATATAAGGCGGAAAGACGGCTAAAAGCCAGGCGGAAATTAAGGCATTGCTTTTGCCAAAAATTTTTTTGACCAGCAGATAATAAAAAACAATGCCGGCTGCCGCGAAGAATGGGGTTAAATACGGGATTAGATTATGGCCCAGCAGCTTGGCGATACTCCCGTAAATTAAAATTATTCCCAGAAAGCTAACCGGCTTGATGGAGCCGCCGTCGCTTCTGTAGCTGCGCGGGCGTATGACGTCAAGCGAAACAAAATTATATTTTTCAAAAAATGACAGCTGGCCGGCCTGGGCGTAAAGTTTGGTAAAATTATAATTGGCGGCTTCATCCGGCGACGACCACTTAACAAAATCTTGTTTTTGCGTTATATAGCTATAACTGGAAGAGCCAAGGAAAAAACAAAAAGATACAATTATTATAATCGCTATATGCCAATATTGAAATAATAGATTTAAAATTTTTTTTTTCATTATTTTCTACCCGGCTTTAGCCGGAGTTATAACGCCGGCTAAAGCCGGGTAGAATTAATTTATGTACAAATAAATCGCCAGATCTTTTTCGCCTGGTTTATCCACTGCCACCGGTTCCCAGCCGGGCAGGCTGAAAGCGTAAGAAATAATCTTTGCTCCCGGTTTCAGCTCGCTCTTTAGCTTGGCGCTTAATTTTTCCTTGATTGATTTGGGCATGCCGAAAAAATAAACCGCGTCAGCCGCGCTTAAATTTTCCTTAAATAAATTTCTAAACTTAAAACTAATATCGCTTTGCCTGTTCAGCGCCTGCCGCAGCCTGCAGATCAGATAGAGCGGCAGGGAAATTTCCAAACCCATGGCCTTGGCTTTAAAATTATTAGCCGCGCAAAGCACGATTTTTCCATCGCCGCAGCCCAGGTCATAAAAAATTTGCCCGGGTTTTAAGCCGGCCAGTTTAAAGATTCTAGCCAAATCGCGGCTGCGGCTGGGCACCCAGGGCGCGAATGATAAAACTGAAAAAACCAGGCTGGCCGCGAAAAATACCGCCAGGAATATCAGGCCCGCGCCAATAAGGTAGTTAATTATTGGATTAATCATAAAATATGGTAAAATAAAAAACATGCGGATGACGCGGCCAATTTATTTTATCAGTTCGCTGTTGATTTTAATCTGTCTGATCGCTTTGTTTAGCGGTTTGGCCTATCGTTTTTATTCCTTGAATAATTTGACAGTGGCGGTTAGTTTAATCTTGGCCGTTATTTTTTTTACCGGCCTACAATATTATTACCTTATTTCCAGCAAAAAAACAAGACCGCCGAGACCGGAGAAAGAGAAAAAAACAAAGTTTAAGCTGATTAACTTTTTGCTTCTTGCTTCTTACCTCTTGCTTTTCTTGGCCTGCATTTACCTGTTGATCAGGCATCGGACTGCCAGCGCCATTATTTCGCCCTGGCACGCGGTTCCGCCGTATTTTTTCGCTCTATACGGCCTGGCGACTTTTATCTTAATCGGCAATTTGATCAAAAATGCGAAAATATCATTGGCGCTGATCACTCTGCATTATCTGCTGTCGTTTTCCGCGGCTTTAATCGTCTACCGGCTGGGCTACGGCTTTGACCCGTTTATCCATCAAGCCACGGAAAAATTGATTGATTTGACCGGCGCGGCCGAACCCAAGCCATATTATTATCTGGGCCAATACGGCCTGATTATCAGCCTGCGCAAACTTACTTCCCTGCCCGTAGTTTGGCTGGATCGGATATTGGTGCCGGCGCTGGCGTCCCTGTTTTTGCCCGCCGCTCTATGGCGCGTCTTAAAATCATGGTTTCCGGATGAGCGGCTTAATTTAATTTTGATCTTGTCTCTGCTGGCCTTAACCTTTCCCTTCCTGATTGTTACCACGCCGCAAAATCTAGCTTACATCCTGCTATTGCTGGCTATTCTTTTGGGGCTAATATGCAAAAGTTTTTATGATTTTTTAATAATTTTGCTGTTAGCTTCAACCGCCGCCATCACCCAGCCCGTCGCCGGACTGCCGGCTTTGCTGTTTTGCGGGCTGTTGGCCGTCTACCATAGCGATAAAGCCAGCCTTAAAAAATATCTTTATCCGCCATTGCTGCTAACCGCTGTTTTTATTTTACCGGTGTTGTTTTATTTTTTGGAAAAAAAACTGCCGCCCGCGGCCGCGGGCGATTTATTGGCGCCGACAAGCGGTCCAGCCTGGCTCAATTCGGCCGACCGGGAAAATTTTATTTTAAATTTTATATATTTGTACGCCTTTAATTTTAAAGTAATCTTATTATTGCTGATTGCCTATGGCGCGCGCCTGGCCTGGAAATTCAGAGCGCATTGCCGCGTCCTGGCTGTTTATTCGGCCGAAGCGGCCGCTTTGTTCGCTTCATATTTTTTGGCTAAAAAAATTCCATTTGTTTTCCTGATTAGCTACGAACGAGATGATTACGCGGCCAGGATTTTATTTACCGCCCTGCTATTTCTTCTGCCGATTTTCATCATAGCAATCTATTCGCTGATGGAAAAAATAATAAAACAGAATATTTTCATTAAATTAAGTTTTGCCGTTCTGCTAACGCTCCTGGTCAGCTCGGCTTTATATTTATCATATCCGCGCGGCGACAACTATTTTAATTCTCGCGGCTATTCGGTTTCCGACTCGGACCTTGAAGCCGTCGCCTGGATTAACCAGGACGCCGGAGGCGATTATATCGTTTTGGCCAATCAGCAGGTCAGCGCCGCGGCATTAAATCGGTTTGGTTTTAAAAAATATTATCAGACTCCGGCCGGCCCAATCTTCTACTACCCCATACCGACCGGCTCGCCGCTTTATCAGTATTATTTGGACATGGTCTATAAGCAGCCGGACCGGGCAACCATGATTAGAGCCATGGATTCGGTAAAAGCCGGCCAAGGCTATTTTGTTTTAAACAAATACTGGTGGGCGTACGACAAAATTTTGGCCGAAGCCAAGCTGTCCGCGTCAAGTTATAAATCCTTTGCCGGCGGCGAGGTGTACGTGTTTAAATACGAAAAATAAAGCGTATCTATTTCTACCCGGCTTTAGCCGGCGCTAAATAAAGGCCGGATAGAAATTATTAATAACTATTTTAACAGTTTTTCCAACTCTTTAACGTAATTTTCCGGCGAGCATAAAGCGGCTTTTTCCCGGCCGCGCGTAATCATCTCGGCCAGCTGGCCCTGGTTATTTAAAAGCCAGCGCATTTTTTCGGCCAGATCATCGCTCTCGCCCGGCTTAAACAGCAAGCCGGCGTTTTGGCTTAGCAGTTCCTGAATTCCGCCCAAATCAGCGGCAATAACCGGCAAGCCGGCGCTAAAAGCTTCCAAGATGGCGGCTGGACAATTTTCATGGCACAATGTAGGCAAAACCAGGGCCTGGCAGGTGGTAAGCAATTTACCAGCCTCCGCCCGGCTTTGCCAGCCTAAAAATTTTACGCGGCTGTCGTCTTCGCCCAGTAATTTCAACCTCGCCAAATCAGCGCCGGTTCCGGCAATCAGCAATTCCAGGCCTTGATATTCAGCTTTAATTTTTTTAAAGGCTTGGATTAATAAATCCGCTCCTTTATGCTTTTCAATCTGGCCCAGATATAAAAATTTAAAAATCTCTCCTCGGAGTTCAGCGGATCGTTCCGGCATAGCCTCCACCGGATTAGGCAGAATTATTCTTTGGGATTTGATAAAAAATATTTTTTCCAGATGCATATTTCTCAACCAGCGCGAAGGAAAAATAACGATTGGCGGCGAGTCCGCCAGCCAGCTCATCAGGCCGGCGTAATTTCTGGCCGAAAAACTGTTAATCATGCCTTCATGGCCCCAGCGCACGACGCCCGAAGGATGAATTAACTGCGCGTCATGGACAATATGAACTAGTTTAATTTTTAATTTTTTAATGGCAAAAACAGTTAAAAAACCGAGCCCCATCAGATTATTGGTAATCACGGCATCAGGCTTTTCCTTAAGTAAAATTTTTTTTATTTTAAAATAATTAATAAAATTAAACATATCCCAAATGTGCCAAATCAGACGGATAAACACAGGAAACCGGTTTAGGTTATAATATAAACTTTTTATGTAATAAATATCTGAATTTCCAATTTCCAATTTCCAATTTCCAAAACGCGGACGAGTTGTTATGATTATAACTTCATGCCCGGCTTGAATCAGCCCCTGGGCGATGGTTTCGGCAACCTTTTCCGCTCCGCCTCGGGCAAATGGCTTATATAAATTATTGATTAGGCAAATTTTCATAATTAAGTCGGACTGTACATTAAAAAATGATAAATCGCGTCAAGCCGCTTGCCTACGCCGGCCCAGGTATATTTTTTTTCCACTAATTCGCGGCCGGCGCGGCCCATATTTTCGGCTCGCGTTTTATCATTTAAAATTATTTTTATTTTTACGGCTAAATCCTTAATATCATTTGGTTTTACCAGCAGCCCCTGGATGCCATTTTTAAAAACCCCCCTGACGCCGGGTAAATTTGAAGCTATAACCGGCCGGGAGCAGGCCATGGCCTCCAACAGCGTCAGGCCGAAGGCCTCGGACCGGTTGATGGACGGCAAAACCAGACAGTCGCAATAATTATAAAAGTCAACTAATTTGCTGTTATCAATATTATCATAAAATAAGGCTGATTTAGCCACGCCTAAGCCGCGGGCTTGCTTTATATAATAATCCTTAAGCCCGCCGCGCCCCACGATCTTCAGGACGGTTAAACTGAATTTACGGTCTTTAATAATTTCGGCCAGGGCTTTAAGCAAATTTTCCAGACCCTTGAAATAATGCGCCTGATCTAAGCCGCCCACGAATAAAATGATCTTATTCCGCCGTTTGAGATTCAAATTATCATGGTAAGTAACAAACTGATCAAGGTTAACCCCGAATAAAATCTGCCTGAATTTTTCCGGATTATGCCGGTAGTATTTTTTTAAAGCCGAATGCTTAAGGTAATCAAGCGACGCGCAGGTAATAATGTCGGCCGACCTGGCGGCCAGCGGCAAAATCATGATTTTATAAAAATAAAAAATCAGCCCCTTGAGGCCGGTGCCGCGGTTATCCATATGATAGTGCAAAACCAGCTTCATTTTTTTCCCCTTGATCAGTTTTTTGATCAGGATTGATTTAATTACCCCGTAAAACGGGTAATGCAGATGCACGATGTCAAAATTATTTAATTTAAAAAAAAGCTGGGGCAGGATTGCCGCGTTGCCGATTTTTAAAAGCGGCCGTAAACGCTTGACGCTAAACTTACCGTTAAATTCGTCCGGCTCGGCCGGCAGGTTATAATCCGGAGTAAATACCGTAACCTCATGACCCAAATCGGAGAGAATATCGGAAATATTATAAACACTATTGCCGATTCCGCCTTGATAGGGCGGAAAGGCGCAGACGATTTGCGCGATTTTCATACAGTTATTTATCTTTTAATGCCAGGCTCTTTACCAGTTTAGAAATATCTTTTTCAATTTTTTCCAATTTTAACCTTAAGCGGAATACAAAATAAAACAAAGCCGCCACGCTTAAATACAAGAGAACTTCAATGCCGGTGCCGCTAAAGCCCAGATAAGCCACCAAGCGGTCAATGAATTTTAGGCCGATAATCAGGAGCGCGGCCAAAAGCCAAAATATCAGCCAGAAAACAAATTCATTGATGCCGATCTGATTTTTCTGCTTCTGCCAGTAAAGCTTGGCCAGAAAAAACGCGATAATGATTAAGGCGGTAATTTGTTGCAGCATATATACCTAAAATTTTACATTAAGGCAATGAGGCGAAATCATTGATTTTCTCGTTGCGGAACTCGCTACGCTCAAACAGTCCTCACTTCAAAAATCAATGATTTCGCCTCATTGCTAATTAATAAATTTAGCCAGTAATAAATCTCTGATAATTTTTAAGCCTCCGGAAAAACTTTGTCCAAAGCGGCGGTAAATGACCGTGATCGGAACTTCAGCCGCTGAAAGATTGTTTTTTTTCACTTCAATCATAATTTCCGAACAATGCGCCATCCGATCCTGGCCCCAGCAGACTTTTTTAGCCGCGAAGGCGGACATGGCCCTGAAGCCGCTTTGCGGATCGGTTAAATTTATTTTATAAAAAACTCGGTTTGCCATTCTGGCCAATGGCATAAGCAAGCGCTTTTTTAAAAAAGGCATTTCTAAATTGCCTGGCTTATTTAAAAAGCGCGAGCCATAAACCACCTGAGCCGAGCCATTGATAATCGGCGCGATAACCTGGCGAATGTCTCGGCTTGAAAATTGTCCGTCCGCGTCAAAATGCACGATAATTCCGGCGCCGTTGATCAGGCTGTATTCATTGCCGGTCCTCAAAGCCGCGCCTTGGCCGCAGTTGATAATATGCCTTAAGACTTTAGCTCCGGCCTGTTCCGCCAGCGCGCCGGTTTGATCGGTTGATCCGTCATCAACCACCACCACTTCATTGACGAGCGGTTTTACCTGTTCAATTACCTTAACTATATTCTCGGCTTCATTATAGGCCGGAATAACGCAAAAAATTTTCATATCCTTGTTCTGCCCGGCTTCAGCCGGCGTTATTTCAATTTCTACCCGGCTTCAGCCGGCGTTATTTCAATTTCTACCCGGCTTCAGCCGGCGTTAAGTAACTCTGGCTAAAGCCAGGCAGAAAATAAAAACTTTAAACTACCGTCTTCAGCCCTTTGCTGGCTCTGATATTTTCAATGGTTTTTTCCAAGCCTTTTTCCAAAGTAACCACCGGCATCCAGCCCAGCTCGCGGCGGGCTTTGGTAATATCGGGCAGGCATAACTCCGTGATAAACAGATGCTGGCCGGCATATTTTATTTTGGATTTTGATTCAAGCATCTTAATGATCAGCTCGCAAACTTGCCGGAGGCTGACGTTAACGTCCGAGCCGATATTGACCGGATAATTGATTTCCGAATCCATCAGCTTCAGGCAGGCATCCAGGCAATCATTAACATAGCAAAGCGCGGTGGAGAAATTTTTTCCGCCCGGTATGGCTAAATCAGCGTTATCCAGCGCGCCATTAATAAAATCCGGTATCAAATTGCCATCGTTTAATTTCATCCTTGGGCCGTAGACGCGGAATACGCGGGCGATTTTAATGTTCAGGCCGTAAACTTGGCGATAATTTTCCGCCATGGTTTCGGCAAATCTTTTGCCTTCATCATAGGAACTGCGCGGCGATAAAAAGTCAACTTTGCCCAGCTCCTCTTCCGCTACCCGGGTTTGATTATCCTGGCGCGGGCCGTAGACTACCGACGAAGAAAACTGCATGAATTTCGCCTGATAGCGAATCGCCAAATCAAGCAGATTTTTAACGCCGTAAGATGAAGCCAAAATGGTGGCGATTTTATTTTTGTCAAAATCCTTGGGCGAGGCCGGGCAGGCTAAATTATAAATTTCCTGAACGCCTTGAAACTCAATTTTAAATTTATTAAGCTCCGGCAATTTTTCCAAGGCCAGCGGCTCGGCGATATCATGCTTGATAAATTCAAAATCAGGCTCGGCCAGCAGGTGATCAATATTTCTTTCGTCGCCGGTGGAAAAATTATCCAGGCAGATTACTTTGCTGTCTTGGATCAGGCGGTCGCATAAATGCGAACCCAAAAAGCCGGCGCCGCCGCTGACTAAAACATTTTTTTTGTCAAAAATCGCTCTTTTTGGCATATATTTTTCCTCGTCATTGCGAGGAGCGCCAGCGACGAAGCAATCTCACGAACTTTTACCTTAAGCAATAGTCCGTTAGATTGCTTCGCTCCCTTCAGTCGCTCGCAATGACAATATTATTTAGCTATTTTAATCGCGGCCACATTCACTCCGCCGCTATAATTTTCTTCATAGGCGTAGAATGAGCCAACCAGTCCGCCGTTCGCTTTAAAAACGCGGACATGAGGCGCGCCGCCCGGACCGGCCGCGGTAACTATTTCCGCCAAGCCGTCGTTATTGGTATCAGCGCCGGCTAAATTAATCCCGCCGCGAAAATTTTTGTTATAGGCGAAGAAATGCCCGGTTAAAGCGTTTCGGCTGTTGAATATTTTAATCTCCGGCAGTCCGCCCTTGCCCGGCGCGGTAATAATCGCCGACCTGTCAATGCTGGTGCCGCCCCTGATATTGGCGGCCGCCACCCTGACGCCATGGCGGAGATTTTTGTCATAAGCGAAAAATTGAGACTGCGGCCGGCCGTCAGTTCTGAAAATTCTTACCTGCGGCCCGCCGCTGTCGCCGGCTCCGGTAATTATCCTGGTTGAGCCATTGCCATCAAGATCGCCGGCCGTCAGGTTAACGCCGCCCAAAAATTTTTTATCATAAGCGTAAAATGATTTTTTTAAATTTAGGCGCGCGTCAAATATTTTAACAACTGGCTCCAGGCCGGACGCCGGAGCGGTAATAATTTCCGCCTGTTTATCATTATCCGCTTTGGCGCAGGCGACATTGACGCCGCCGCGAAAATCATGCCGGTAAGCCGAAAATTGGCCTATTTGCTCGCCGTTTAGTTTGAAAATTTTAACATCCGGACCGGCGCCCGGACCGGCGCCGGTAATAATTTCCGCCGCTCCGTCGCCGTTAATATCGCACGAGGCCAAACTTACGCCTGACTGGAAATTTTTATCATAAGCGTAAAATTCTCGGTCTTTGTTTCCATCCTGATCGGTTATTTTAATCAGGCTTAAACGTTTTGCCTGCGGCGAGATGATTAATCTGGTTTTTTTATCGGCCAGTTCGCCGGCGGCCGCGTTCACCGCCGCCAGCGCGCTGACCCGCCCGCGCCCCAGCTGATTTAAATAATCAGGGTTAAGCCGATTGATATTATCAGCGGTGTCAAGCAGAATTTTAATAACCCGCGCCCGGCTTAAATCCGGGTTGGCCGCTTCAATTAAAGCCAGGGCGCCGCTAACCATGGGAACGGAGAAAGATGTGCCGCTGCGCCAGCCATCGTAATATTTATCAAACGGCTGACTGTCAACGGAATGTTCGGGAGAATAAACCGTCGCGCCGTAGATGCTGACGCCGGGCGCCGAAATGTCAATGCATTTATAGCCATAGCTGGAAAAATCCGCTTTCTGATCCATGGCATCCGTGGCGGCTACGCCGATCACCCGATTTTCTCCGTTTGGCCCGTCGTAGCAAACCGGATACATGGGCCGCTGGTCCAAGGAGTAGCTGCTGGTGTCTTTTTCGTTGCCCGCGGCCGCCGCGACGATTAGTCCGCGGCTATAAGCGCGTCCGATCGCCTCGTTGAGATTTTTGCTGTTGCCGAAACTGGCGAAACTCAAATTAATGATATCGGCGCCGTTGGCAATCGCGTAGTCAATCGCTTTTACCACGTTCGCGGCCAAGCCTTCCAGCTTGTCATCCAGCGCTTTTAGCGGCATTATTTTCGCGCGCCAGGTTATGCCGGCAATGCCGGCCGCGTTATTGCCTTCGGCCGCGATAATACCGGCGATAACCGTGCCATGCGTGATGCCGGCCTCGGTAAAGCCGACTGAAAATTTTGGCCGCGGATCAGGCTGGTTGTTGACAAAATCCCAGCCGTTGACGTCGTCAACGTAGCCGTTCTTATCATCATCTTTGCCGTTAGCGGCAATTTCCCGGCTGTTCACCCAAATATTATTTTTTAATTCCGGATGATCTATCTGCACGCCGCTGTCTATAATGGCGATCACCGCCGCCGGGCTTTCTTTAACATAACTCCAGGCGCTCGGCGCCTTGATTTTAGTTAAGTACCATTGATTGCCTAAATATGTGTCATTAGGCGCGGCTACAGCCGCCGGCCATGATAAATAATTAACAATCAAAATTGCCAATATTAAAATAACGCGAAAACCCGCGGCCAGTTTGTTTCCCATAGCTATTTTATTATAACATAAAGACACTCGGTGTCCAATGGACACCGAGTGTCTGTTCATTAGGTAGTTTGGCTCCATAGTCCCGCAGGGCTGTGGAGCCGCTCTGTCATTCGTCATCTCCGTGAAAACGGGGATCCAGAAAGAATTTAATTTTAGCAAAATATTACTTAATATTACCTAAAATTTACCAATTTAGCTTGACTAATTTATATATATATATGCTATTATAAAAAGTCAGTATAAGCATGTTCTTTTTAAATATTCTCCGGCCAACAAACTCCATTTCAGGCTTGCTTAATTTCTTTCTGTCATTCCCGCGCAACATGCTGTCTAAAAACTCATAAATTCGTCATCTCCGTGAAAACGGGGATCCAGAAAGAATTTAATTTCAGCCAAATATTTTTTCTGGATTCCTGCCTTCGCAGGAATGACGGTACTTTTTAGGGGTCATACAGAATATTGCTGGACTAAGCATACAATTTGGCTACCCTGAAAAGATGGAATTTGATATCTCTTACTCCTCTGACGATGGATCTAAACGATTTTAATTTCGCGTTAAACGACTCGGCTGAAGCATTAGTGCT